>JAOAHH010000151.1 GCA_026415325.1 Thermodesulfobacteriota bacterium
GTATCAATCTCATTGCCACAACGCTCGATCATGTATTGATCGGACATGCCGTCCTGCTTCCTATGCGACACCGAACCTGCGAAATGCTGATCGCCGTTTCCCCGGCGTGGCAAAAGAGCGGTATCGGGACTCAGCTTGTACGGAGTGCCATCCAAAGTGCCTATGAGCTCAAGTTTCACCGCATATGGCTCTCGGTTGAAAAGACCAATTTTGTTGCGATCCACCTGTATACAAAATTCGGGTTTGAACGCCTGAGGTTCTCCGAGAGTCCGCAGCTTGACATGATGCTTGACCTGCGGCGCTACCGTCCACTGGTAGCGGTGAAGGTACGCGATGTTATGAACCGCTCTGTTATTGCGATCGATCAGCATGCTTCCTGTGCAGAGGCCCTCGCTCTCTTTCTTCGGCACAATATCGCAACACTGCCGGTGATTACGAAGCAAGGTACCGTTGTCGGTCTCATCTCCCAAACGGATCTTTTGTTCAAGCCGAATTTGCAGCAGGCGGTCAATGCAGTAGCAACCAAGCAGGTTATTCTGCTGTCACAGAAAAGCACGGTGGAGCAGGCAATGCGGCTTTTTCAGGATAAGCGACTTCGCAGCATTCCGATTATTGACCGGCGCAGGAAACTGGTCGGCATTTTGACACGGCAGGATATTTTCGCCTATTACTACACGCACCACCACCAGCTTGCCACACTATGACACGGTCTTTATATCCTCCGTCCTGTCGAGAGCTTTTTTGTGCGTTTTTGGAGCTTGGTGCCATCTCGTTTGGCGGACCGGCGATCGTGGCGTATATGCGGCAGCTTGTTGTGGAGCGGCGCGCATGGCTTGACGACGCCTCATTTGCCCGAGGAGCTGCCCTCTGTCAGATCGTACCCGGCGCTATCAGCGTGCAGATGGCATATTATGTGGGGATGCAGCTGCGGGGTATGAAGGGCGGTTGTGCGTGTTGTGCAGGATATGTGCTGGCGCCGTTTCTCTTTGTCCTGCTTCTCTCTGTTGCCTATGTCAAATTCCGACACGTTCCTGCAAGCGCTTCAGTGGTGCGCAATCTGCACCTGCTCGTCATTGCTCTGCTTGCCCATGCAGCCTATATGTTCGGGCGCACCTCCCTGCGTTGCCCTGCACAGTGGGCTCTTGCGATTGGCTCGGTATGCCTGTTTGGTGCAGGGCTCCATCCGATTGCTGTTATCGTGTGCGCCGGCAGTATCGGATATCTTATTAAGAAGGAAACACACTACCCCCTGCTCCCTGAAGCCTTTTGCGCACGGGCATATCCCCGCCAGTGGATCTCCATTGCCGGTTTTGCAGCCGGTATAACACTTTTTTTTATCTGCTTATTTGTATACCATCGGCAGCTTTTTGAGCTTGGGCTGCTGATGTGTAAAATAGATCTGTTTGCCTTTGGCGGCGGCTATACCTCGGTGCCGCTTATGGTGCATGAAATCGTTCGTGTGCGCAATCTGTTGGACATTGCGACGCTTTTAGATGGCATTGCTATCGGACAGATCACCCCCGGACCTGTCGCCTTGACCGCAACCTTTATCGGTTATCTGCTCTATGGCCTCCCGGGTGCGGTGGTTGCAACCGTATGCGTCTTTTTGCCCTCGTGCATCATTATTGCTGTGTGTCTGCCTTCCTACGAGCGGGTGCTCGGCCATGCAGGACTGCAACGCATTGCTGATGGCATTGTGTGTTCGTTTGTCGGACTTATTACGTGGACGACCGTATTGCTTGGTGTTCAGATCCAGTGGAGTATTGCACACCTCCTCTGGGCAGGGGCACTGCTGTTTGGATTGCTGTCAGGTATATCGGTTCCGTTGATCGTCGGTGCAGGAGTTGTCGGAGCGATTGTTATGGCGTGATATGCCTTAAGGGGCTGCGGTACAGGGGTGTACCATGGCATGGATGTTTAAGGTTTCTTTTTTGCAGGTGAGATCGTTTGCTTGCCTGACACCACAACAGCTGTATAAACATCCCTGAGTGGCACGTTGTGGTGCTGTGCTGCGCGGCGGCAGGCTTCAAATTCGGGAACGATACGCTCACCATCAGGGCCGGTGATCACCTTGACCTGGATCGCCCCAAAACGCGTCATCACAACTTCTTCCCGTCGCGGCAGAACGCTGCGCTGCATTCGGCAACTCCGCACCCCTGCCGTTGTGGTTTCCTGGAAGAGAATGTGCAACATTTTTTGCCGCGTGTGTTCGGCGCAGATAACGCTCAACACGATACCAGGACGGTTTTTTTTCATGTATGCCGGCACAAACATAACGTCAAGGGCTCCGGCAGCAAGGAGGCGCTCCATAACATAGCCTGCGTATTCGGGATTCATGTCGTCGATGTTTGTCTCAAGCACAACGACCTCGTCGGTAGTGAAGGCTTCCGAGGCATCGCCGAGCATCAGCCGTAACATATTGGGACGATCAGGGAGCGTGCGGTGTCCGACACCGTACCCGCATGCCCGTATGGTCATTGCCGGCATACCGTCAAAGCGTTGGACATAATGGGAGATAATCGCAGCGCCGGTTGGCGTCACCAGTTCCCCTTCGATGCCGGCATCATAGACGGGGATGCCTTTGAGGAGCAGGACTGTTGCAGGCGCAGGCAGCGGCAGGGTACCGTGGTGGCATGTGACAAAGCCCCTGCCAAGCGGAAGCGGCGTGCTGGAGCACGTCTGGATCCCCAAATACTGCATGGCAATTGCGGTTCCGACGATGTCAATGATGGAATCAACAGCGCCGACTTCATGAAAATGCACGGCGTCAGGCGTTGTGTGGTGTACCTCGGCTTCTGCCTGTGCAATGCGTGAAAAAATGTGAAGGCTATGGTCTTTAACTGTTGTATCGAGCACGCTGCGGTTTAGCATGCGCTGTATATCGCTGAGCGTGCGGTGATGATGCGCAGCGGCGAGCTTGACGGTAACTTTTTTCCCGCTTACGCCCATCCGCTCTTCCGTGTGGATTTGCATGCTATAGCCTTGGAGGGGTAATTTTTTGAGCTCCTGTTTGAGATAGCGCACCGGTACCCCAAGATCAATCAGCGCTGCCAGCGTCATGTCGCCGCTGATACCGGCAAAACAGTCAAAAAAAAGAATGCTCATGAGAGGAGGATCGCTTTTATGGTGAAAAATTTGCGCTGCGCATGCGTTCAATATGCTGCACCACTTCATGCCGCAGCAGCTTTTGTGCAGCATTACGGGGCAGTGTGTCAAGAAAAAAGATTTCTTTCGGGCATTTAAATCCTGCAAGGTGTTGTCTGCATTGCCGCAGGATGTCATCGTGCGTTATTGTCGTGCCGGAGCGCACGACTACTGCAGCGACCACGCGTTCGCCCCATCGTTCATCCGGAATGCCCACGACCGCCGCGTCAACGATGTCAGGATGTTGACAGAGCACCTGCTCAATCTCACCGGGATAGATATTGACACCGCCGCTGATGATAATCTCCTTTTTCCTCGCAATAATATGGAGACACCCGTCACGATCGATGAAACCCTTATCGCCAGTGTGGAGCCATCCACCGCGCAAGGCTGCAGCCGTTGCCTCAGGGTCGCGGTAATAGCCTTGCATGATGTTGGGTCCTCGACACACGATTTCCCCGACGGTTTCATGGCCAACCGGGGTGTCCTGATCATCGACGATCCCGATGCGTACGGTGAGCATCGGTCGGCCTACACTACCCGGCTTTGCATGAAAGGTTTCCGGTCCCGCAATGGTGACGCCGGGTGAGGCTTCGGTAAGTCCGTACAGATCATACAGTGCTGCTGCAGGGAAAAGCTCTGCAAGCTGCTGTTTTGTCGTGGCGTTCATTGGTGCTGCGCCGGTAACGACCCGTTTGACGCTTTGCAGGGCGTAGCATCCTCTCTGTGCTGCCTCATGCAACTGGCGGTACATGGTCGGCACCTGGGTGATCGAAGTGACCTGCTCCTGCTCAATCAGTGCAAGACATTCGTGTGCGTCAAACCGAGGACACAGGATAAAGGTTGCGGCATTAAATACATAGGTGAACACTCTTCCCAGTGTTGCAGCATGGAATAATGGTGTCGGCGCAAGCTCGATATCTTCGGGCTGCATGCAATATGCCGCCGTATAGTTGAGTGTGTTCCAGAGGAGGTTACCGTGGGTGAGGACAACCCCTTTTGGGGTGCCGGTCGTTCCGGCAGTATAGAGGATAATCGCAGTATCGTCCCAGTTGGAGGTGAGCGCCTGTGCTCCGGCGGATGCGTTTTCCCGATGCGCACGCTCAAGGCACAGAGTAATTGGCGGGAGCAGCTCAAGCTCTGGGATAAGGTGCTCTGAAGTTTGATCATAGAGCAATGCTGCAGGGAGACAATGCGACAGAAGCAAGCGCAGTTCTGATGCCGTCAGTCGGGTGTTCAACGGTATGCACACAGCACCGATCTTTATCATGCCAAACAGTGCAGCAATATACTGTACTGAGGAGTTGGCAAGGATCGCAACGCGCGATCCCTTCCCGAGACCATGCGATAAAAAGATGGCAGCATATTGCGCGGCCAATGCTTTAAGGCGGCGATACGTCACACGGTCGCCGGCACAGATCAGCGCTGTTTTATTCGGAAAGCGCATCGCAGCACTCTCAAGGAATGACATAAGGTTCATAGCCCGCCGTTTTATCACCGCGTTGTTTGTATTGTGTTGGCAGCTTAAGATAGCGCAGCCCTTCTTCTTGTCTGCCGTGCTTCATGCATCCTGTGCCGTACACATGGCACTTCCGTTCAAGCTCCCGATGCGCAGCACGATACTGGTCGGGTGTCAGGAGGCCGGAGGCAAGGAGTTTGCAGAGCGCATAAATGCGCCACCGATCAAGATGGGGAACGGTGCGCGATTGCTGATCGCTATGGCCACCATATTTAATAACCAGGGGCTTGCGGATCAGGTACATTGCATAGCGCACAGAAATACGGAGCCACAGATCATAATCTTCACAGGCAGGCATTGATTCGTCAAAGACGCCGACCGTATCAAAAACTCTGCGGTGTAGCATCACCGCTGATGGGCTGACGATGCACAGCGGGAGACACTGCTCGAAAATCCATCCGGAGTGTTTTGAGTGTTTTTTCATCGGATTGACTCGCACACCGTTGCGTATCCAGATCTCATCGGTTTGGCAGACGGCACAATCAGGATGGCTCATGAAGAATTGCACCTGTGCCGCAAGTTTCTCAGGCAGCCACGCATCATCAGAGTCAAGAAAAGCAATGAGCGCGCCCTGTGCTGCGGCAATGCCTTTGTTGCGTGCCGCAGCCGGACCGGAACGGACGGGCATCTTCAGGACTCTACAGGAACCAGCATATTCCTGCAAAGTTTCCTGTGTTGCATCGGTTGAACAGTCGTCAACGACAATCAATTCATAATGCCGATAGGTCTGCTGCATAACAGATGCAACAGCCCGTCTGATACAATGAGCGCGGTTGTGAGTTGGGATAATGACACTGACAAGCGGTGATGTCATATGCAATATTATACAGCAGGTTTTTAAAAAAGTTTATTCTTGACAGCAGGCAGGCCACCGTACTATAAAATTGTCCGGTCATATAACGGCCGTGGTATTTTTAACCCCAAACCCTATTAAAAAGGAGGAAAGGAGCTATGATGGTTAAGGTTCGGATGCTTATCACGTTACTTGTTCTTATGGCGTTTGCCGCAGTGCCTGTTCTGGCACAGGAAGATGAAGGCCAGCCTGCAGCGCCGAAAAAACCTGCACTTGAAGGCAAGCTGAATATTAATACTGCAACCGCCGAGCAGATCGACATGCTGCCCGGCATGAGCAAAAAGAAGGCAGCGGCGGTTGTTGAATACCGGAATGCCCATGGCAAGTTCAAGACACTTGATGATCTCAAAAATGTAAAGGGGATAAAAGACCGGACAATCGAGCGAATCAAGGATTATGTGATCTTTGATGGGCCAACAACCCTGAAGCAAAAGGACAAACCGTAATACACCGTTTTGTATGGACAAGCGGCGGGAGAAAAAACTCCTGCCGCTTTTTTTATATCCCGGTATGCCCAAACCCTCCATCATTCCGATTGCTTGTGGGCAGCTCGTCGGTCAGGACAATATCTGCAACAGCTACCCGATGAATGACCATTTGTGCGATACGGTCATGCCGGCGCACGGTAAACGGTTCGTCCCCTAAATTGATAAGAATAACCTTAATTTCTCCCCGATAGTCGGCATCGATCGTGCCCGGGGTGTTCAACAAGCTGATGCCGTGGTTCACAGCAAGGCCGCTGCGCGGTCGGATCTGTGCCTCGAATCCCGGCGGCAGCGCAATACAAATTCCGGTCGGAATGAGTGCACGTTTGCCCGGCAGAATGATTACCTCGTTTTTGACCGCTGCACACAAGTCCATGCCGGCAGCATGCGGGGTCATATAGCGCGGCAGCACAATGTCATCGCAGCCGGGCAATCGTTTTATCTGTACCGTAACGGTGTCCATAGCACTATATGCAGCCTCTTTTTCTGTTATCGATACTGGGCAATATAGCTCAGCACTTTTGCCACATAGTTTTGCGTTTCAGGGTATGGTGGGATACGGTAATTAGAGGAGATCACCGCCTGTTCGCCCGCATTATAGGCGGCAAGGGCAAGCCGAATATTACCGTTGAAAAGATCGAGCAGCCTGCGCAAATAGCTGATGCCGCCTTCAAGGTTTTCCTCGGGATCAAATGCATCGCTCACGCGAAGATCGCGCGCAGTCTCGGGCATAAGCTGCATCAACCCCTGTGCGCCTTTTGATGAAACCGCTACAGGGTTAAAGTCCGATTCTGCTTTAATGACCGCCTTGACCAGCGCCGTATCAACACCGTATTTTTTGCACAGGCTCTGAATCAGGTGTTCATAGCGCTGTTCATCGCCGCCAAGCTGCCGGATAAGTTCGGGTTTGCTGCGAATAATCAGACGGTAGCCTTTGTGGTTTGGGACGTTGGTAAAATGGATGACGCCGTTTGGGTCGACCCATTTGTAAATATCAGCATGTACCTGACTAAAGGCGACAAGCATATAGCCATACACACCACACCATAAAAGCCGACGCCCCACGGCAGATAATGCGTCAACGGGACGAACACGTTCTCTCCCTGATATGATAAGCCTGCGGCTGCTCATGATATTGTCCTGTCTTGTCCAGAAGGCCATGCAATCTCTTTTTTTGTAAGAATCTGCAGCATGGCATTGTGCACGCAGCCGTTTGAGGCAAGCACATTACCGTGGGTGATGTCAAGCGGCATGCCGGTAAAGTCAGTAACCATGCCGCCTGCCTCGGTGACGATCAGGCATCCTGCGGCAATATCCCACGGCTTGAGTTTCATCTCCCAAAACCCGTCAAAGCGGCCGGCGGCGACATAGCACAGATCAAGGGCAGCAGACCCGTCGCGCCGGACCGCTTGCGCGGTGGTAATGAATGCGGCGAAATAATCAAGGTTATTCTCAGCGCTGTCATGGACATCATAGGGGAAGCCGGTACACAAAAGTGCCCGGTCAAGGCGGTCAATAGTCGATACGCGAAGCGGCTGATTATTCATGGTTGCGCCGTGCCCTCGTGTAGCAGTGAACAGCTCGTCACGCATCGGATCATAGACTCCAGCCCACAGAAGGGATGTCTCCTGTTCAAATGCCAACGAAACGCAGAACACTGGATAACCATGCGCATAATTGGTCGTTCCGTCAAGTGGGTCGAGGATCCAACGGCACTTCGAGCCGCTCTTGATCTCCGGCTGCTCCTCGGTGAGAATGCCGCATGAAGGAAATTCACGGGACAGGAATGTCACCACCGCTTCTTCTGATCGACGGTCAACATCGGTCACCAGATCGAGTTTGCCTTTGTGTTCGATTGCACCGATGGTTCCGAAATGCTGCCGTAGCACAGCACCGCCTTGTTTGAGCGCCTGGATCCCTGCTGTGATAATATCTGTATCGACGATATGCCGTTCCTCCTGAACAATTTATGTGTATCCTGTCGGTCTGACCGGCCACAGATGAATAGATAATTTTTTCATGTCTGTCAATAGCTCCCTGTGCGGAGATGCTCCTCTCTTTCAGATGCATATTACTATTTGACATTACCATGGGGTTATACTAATACTCATATAACATTTTTCCTACGCGGGAGGAGCAAGCGCTATGTCAATGACCAATTATCTTTTTACTTCAGAATCAATCACCGAGGGCCACCCCGACAAGATCGCAGACCGGATTTCCGATTCGATCTTAGACGCGATCATTGCCCAGGACAAAAAGGCCCGGGTTGCTTGCGAAACGCTTGTTACGACGGGTCTTGCATTTATTGCCGGCGAGATTACCACGGATTGCTACGTGCATATGCCGGATATCGTGCGGGAGGCGATCCGGTATATCGGGTATGATGATCCGGCAATGGGGTTTGACTGGGAAACCTGTGCGGTGATGACTTCGATCGATCGGCAGTCGCCCGATATCGCCATGGGTGTTGACGAGCGGACGGGCCATGAACAGGGCGCAGGGGATCAAGGCCTTATGTTCGGATATGCCTGCAATGAAACCCCGGAACTTATGCCCATGCCGATCCAATATGCCCATGCATTGTGCCGTCGGCTTGCCTATGTGCGAAAAAACAAGATACTGGACTTTTTGAGGCCTGATGGGAAAAGTCAGGTCACCATAGAATACCGGGATAAAAAACCGGTCAGAGTTGATGCTATTGTCATCGCTGCACAGCATATTCCCGAAGTGAAGGACAAGGTATTGAAAGAGGGGATTATCGAAGAAGTGATCAGGAAGGTCATTCCTGAGGACATGATGGATGAAAAAACAAAATTTTTCATCAATGCTACCGGTAGGTTCGTGATTGGTGGACCGCAGGGAGATTGCGGTTTGACCGGACGCAAGATCATCGCCGATACCTACGGCGGTCAAGGCAGCCACGGCGGCGGTGCGTTTTCCGGCAAGGATCCCTCCAAGGTTGATCGGTCAGGCTCTTACATGGCCCGTTATGTTGCAAAGAACATCGTTGCTGCGGATCTCGCCACGCATTGCGAAGTTCAAGTTGCCTATGCAATCGGTGTTGCCCGTCCGGTTTCCTTGATGATCAACACATTCGGCACGGGCAGAATTGCACCGGATAACATTGCAAAGATCGTCAATGAGGTATTTGATTTCAGACCTGCTGCTATTATCAAGCACCTTGATCTGCTCCGTCCGATCTACCGTAACACCTCTGCCTATGGTCATTTCGGTCGTGAGGAGGAAGGATTTACCTGGGAAAAAACCGATATGGTTGACGTGCTTAAAGAAAAAGCGCAGGCATATCGCAAAAAGAGCAAATAATCTGTCCGGTGTGTACACGGCGTCCGGACAGCATCGGCACATAATGACAGGGGACTTGAGACGGGAAACGCCTTACGTCCCCTGTTTTATTATGGGGCACCAGAGGAAAACATCTTTGAGCAGGCGACATGTGCGGCATTTGCGGAAAAATCTTTTTTGACCGCTCCCGCGCGATTGATCCGGATCTCATCCAGCGGATGACACAAACACTTCGTCACCGCGGACCTGATGACAGCGGCATATACGTTGCCGGTCATATCGGCTTAGGGCATCGTCGGCTGAGCATCATCGATCTTTCGGCAGCAGGTCGTCAGCCCATGGCAAATGAGGATGAAAGCCTGTGGCTTGTCGTAAACGGTGAAATATACAACTTCGAGGACCTCAGACAAGAACTCATCGCAAAAGGACATGTGTTTAGATCCGGTACCGACAGCGAGGTAATCCTTCATCTATACGAAGAACAAGGCCAGGCATGCGTGGAACGGCTCTGCGGTATGTTTGCCTTTGCGCTTTGGGACAGCCGTTCGCACGAGCTGCTGCTTGCCAGAGACCGGGCGGGGAAAAAGCCGTTGGTGTATGCGGTTGTGGACAATGCGTTGCTCTTTGCTTCTGAACTTAGTGCGTTGCTTGAAGATCCAGCGATTTCTCCGACCGTCAATGAAGAGGCATTGCACCATTATCTGACCTATCAATATGTGCCCGGGCCTTTGACGATATTTCAGGGCATCTATAAGCTTCCGCCTGCACATACGCTCATGCTCAGGCAGGGGATGCTTACGATTCGGCGATACTGGCACCTCTCCTATGTGCCTAAACAACGCTTGGACGGGGAGCACGCTTACGGTGAGGCGTTTTTAGACCATTTCCGCGAAGCCGTCAGAATCAGACTCCGCAGCGATGTCCCGCTGGGCGCCTTCCTGAGCGGCGGTATTGATTCAAGCGCGACAGTTGCGGTTATGAGCAACCTCATGAACCGTCCGGTCAAGACCTTTTCCATCGGGTTTGAAGAAACCGACTACGATGAACGCGCATATGCGCAGCTAATTGCCCGACAGTACAATACCGACCATACAGAATTCATGGTCAGGCCCGATGCGCTCGATGTTCTCCCAAAGCTCGTGCGGCATTACGGTGAACCGTTTGCCGATCCGTCCTCTGTTCCCACCTATTATGTTGCCCAGCTCACCCGCCGGCATGTTACGGTCGCACTTAACGGTGACGGCGGCGATGAATCGTTTGCAGGCTATGAACGCTACTGCGCAAGTATACTTGCTGACATGTGTGCACGACTTCCCCGTGTCGTCCAGGAATCGGTGATTGCAAAATTGGTTGCCCTTCTCCCCTATCGTGACGAACGCTGGAGTATGGTCCGGCGGCTGAAGCGGTTTCTCAGCGGGTGCAGCAGCAACCCTGCACACACGTATGTCAATTGGGTCTGCGCTTTTACCACCGACATGAAAATGCGTTTGTATACCACGGAGTTTATGCAGCAGGTGGGCATGATTGATTCGACCAAACTTATCGAGGAGCTTCTCCAGAAAGCCCAAGCGGACAATTTGCTTGAACGGTTGCTTTCGGTCGATGTGCACTTCTATCTTCCCTATGATCTCTTGGTTAAGGCGGATATTGCCTGTATGGCACATGGCCTTGAGGCACGCTCGCCGTTTCTGGATCACCGGCTTATGGAATTTGCCGCGGCACTGCCGCCAGAGATGAAGCTGCGACGCTTTCAGACAAAATATATTCTAAAACATGCCCTGAAAGGGCTGGTGCCGCGCGCAATACTGCAGCGGAAAAAGATGGGGTTTGGGGTACCGCTTCACCGGTGGTTCCGCAATGAACTCAAGGAGATGGCATATTCGGTATTACTCGATGCTCGGGCATGTCATCGAGGGTATTTCAACCCCTCGGAAGTGCGGCGGCTGCTTGATGAGCATAGCGCGCTGCAGGCTGATCATAGTTACCGCCTTTGGACGCTGCTGTGGCTTGAACTGTGGCACCGCATGTTTGTGGACAGAGGCCGTGCTGCCGGCGTGTGAGTATGGTGCGCTACGAACGTATCGATCATACCGCTGATCTTGGCATTCGGGTCTTCGGGCAAACGCCTGCAGAGCTGTTTGAACATGCAGGCTTTGCACTTTTTGACTGTATTACCGACATTACTCGCATTGCCGTCCAGGAGAAGCGTTCGTTTAGTCTGCAACGTGACAGTCTCGAAGAGCTGCTTGTTGAATGGCTCAATGAGCTGCTCTTTGTGTATGATACCGAGCAGATGCTGTTTGCCTCGTTTTCGGTGACGCTGCCAACTTGTATGTCGCTGCGTGCAACCGTAGGCGGTGAACAGTACCGCACCGGTGCGCATGTTATTAAAAAATATATTAAGGCTGCAACCTATCACAATCTTGCAATCACCTGTTGTCAAGGCATCTGGCAGGCAACGATTGTGTTTGATGTCTGACGTTTTTTCGATGTTTTGTAATGTCTATTGTGCACTCCATGCAAGCAGGTTTTTATCTTGCCAATACTTAAGCGCCTATGCTACAAAATTTTTTGTTTCACAGAAGGTTTAACAGAGGATGTAAAGCTTTGCAGCGGTACAATCCCCATGCTTATTATCTTATAGGGCATTCGTGATATGCAGAATAACGTATATACTCCTCACACGATAGAAGAGAAATGGCAGCGGTTTTGGGCCGACCATAAAACGTTCAAGGCGGTTGAGGATCCTGCGAGGAAAAAATACTATCTCCTCGAGATGTTTCCTTACCCGTCGGGGCGTATTCACATGGGACATGTCCGCAACTATACCATCGGCGATGTAGTGGCTCGGTACAAGCTGATGCGCGGCTACAACGTCCTGCACCCTATGGGCTGGGATGCCTTCGGTATGCCAGCAGAAAATGCCGCAATCGGCAATAAGACCCATCCAGCAGTCTGGACATACAACAATATTACAACCATGCGGGGACAACTGAAACGCCTCGGTTTCAGCTATGACTGGGATCGGGAAATCGCCACCTGCGACCCCTCTTATTACAAATGGGAACAGCAGCTGTTCCTCAGAATGTATGAAAAAGGGCTTGCGTATCGCAAGAAGTCTTCCGTGAATTGGTGCCCCGCATGCCAAACCGTGCTTGCCAACGAACAGGTCGAAGACGGAGCCTGTTGGCGGTGTAAAAGCGAGGTTGTGCCCAAGGATCTCGAGCAGTGGTTTTTCCGTATCACCAGTTACGCCGATGAGTTGCTTACATGCCTTGATCGACTGAGTGGATGGCCTGAGCGGGTTATCACTATGCAGCGCAACTGGATCGGCAAAAGCTTTGGCACCGAGATCGACTTTCAGGTTGAGGGATCGTCTCGTACCATTCGGGTTTTTACGACGCGCCCTGATACATTGTTCGGCGCAACATTTATGAGTATTGCCCCTGAGAATCCGCTTGCGCATGAACTTTCGGCAGGCACGCCCCAACAAGCGGCAGTTGCGACATTCATCGAAACGGTGCTCAAGCAGGATAAAACCGTACGTTCCTCCGAGGATCTTGAGAAGGAAGGCGTGTTTACCGGTGCATATTGTCTTAATCCGGTCACTGGCTATCGGATGCCGATCTTTGTCGCAAACTTTGTGCTTATGGAATATGGCACCGGTGCTGTCATGGCTGTGCCAGCCCATGACCAGCGCGATTTCGAGTTTGCCCGCAAGTATGGGCTTGCAATAAGAGTCGTAATTCAGCCGCCTGATACGACCCTTGATCCAGCAACCATGACGTGTGCATACTGTGATGAAGGCGTGTTGGTCAATTCAGGACCCTTTGACGGCATGCGCAACACCGATGCTATGAAGGCTATTACCGATTATCTTGCCGATCGCGGTATCGGCAAACACTCGGTACAGTATCGGTTAAAGGACTGGGGTATTTCCCGGCAACGGTACTGGGGGGCACCGATTCCGATCGTGTATTGTGATGCGTGTGGCATCGTGCCGGTTCCTGATAAGGATTTGCCGGTCATGCTTCCCGAAAGTGTATCGCTTGAAGTGCTCGGCAGGTCCCCGCTTGCCGAGGTGCCTGCATTTGTGAACACCACCTGCCCCACCTGCGGAAAGCCTGCCCGCAGAGAGACCGATACCATGGATACGTTTGTGGAGTCCTCATGGTATTTTGCCCGCTATACCTGCCCAGATGCAGCAGACAGGATGCTTGACCATGACCGCATTCGATACTGGATGCCGGTCGACCAATATATCGGCGGTATCGAACATGCTGTTTTGCATCTGTTGTATGCCCGTTTTTACACCAAGGTTCTGCGCGATTTCGGGCTCGTGCATGTGGACGAACCGTTTGTTAATCTGTTGACACAGGGTATGGTGTGCATGGAGACCTACCGGTGCCCGGTCTGCGGCTGGCGCTACCCCGAAGAGGTGCACGAGGGATGTTGCCGAACCTGCGGCGGTTTTGTTGTCACAGGACGGGTTGAAAAGATGTCAAAGTCCACCAAAAATGTCGTCGATCCCGACCGTCTTATCGAACGTTACGGCGCCGATACAGCACGTTTGTTCTGCCTGTTTGCGGCCCCGCCAGAGCTTGATTTGGTATGGAGCGAGAAAGGGGTGGAAGGGGCATATCGTTTTTTGCAGCGTGTCTGGCGCCTGGTGGTTGAACACACCGATCTTTTTCAGGGGGAATATACGGCAGATATGCCTGCCTCTGATGATCCCGCGGTGCGAGAGCTGCGCCGGAAAACGCATCAGACCATTGCCAAGGTCACCGACGACATCGAAAAGCGCTTCCACTTTAATACAGCAATCAGTGCAATTATGGAACTCGTTAATCAGGCATATCAGTTTGATGCGGCATCAGGTGATGCTGTTGCACGGCGGGCAGCGCTGAGGGAGGCGCTCACCACCATCGTACTGCTGCTTGCACCGATGGTACCACATCTTTGTGAGGAGCTGTGGGAGCGCATGGGCAAAGCTCCCAGCATTGCAACGGTAACGTGGCCAGTGGCGGATCCTGAGGCGGCGCAGGCTGACGACGTCGAATTGGTTATTCAGATCAACGGGCGGGTACGTGGAAAGACGGTTGTCCCTGCCGACGCAACAGAGGAGACGATGCGCGCTCAAGCACTCGCCTGTCCGCAGATTGAGCAGTGGATTCGTGGGAAACAGGTAAAACGTGTTATTATTGCCCCCGGAAAGCAGGGCAGCAAGCTCGTCAGCATGGTGGTGCAGTAAAGAAGACAAAAAGCAGAAAGGAGAAGAGCTTTGCGGTGCGGATGGGTATGAAAAAAGAATTTGCTTTCATTATGGCATTCTCCCTGTTGCTGCTATGGTGCATGGCGGTCGGATGCGGATATCACCGTGCAGGAACATATAATCCTCAGCTTGCAGGCATTGCAACCATTGCCATCCCCTATTTCAAGAACACGACTTTTGAGCCTGAGGCTGAAAAAATTTTCACCCACGCGTTTATCAATGAATTCATCAAAAGCAAACGCCTTCGGGTTGTCAGTGAACCGGACGCTGACCTTATCTTGCGCGGTACGATTCGGAAGCTTATTGAAGATACCATTGCGTACAACCGTGATGACAAAGCCCTGGAATACCGCATGGATGTGGTGTTGGATGTTCAGCTTGAGCGACGCCAGACCGGGGAAGTTCTCTGGAAGCGGAAAAATGTGAGACACAGCGAAGAATTCCCGGTGGGCGATAATATTGTCCTGTCGGAAGCTGCAAAACGTGCTGCACTTGGTCGACTTGCCGCGGATCTTGCCGAGCGTGTTCATGACAGTATCATACAGGGATTTTAAATGAAGCCCCAGGAACTTGAACGCTCTGTCACAGCAGGTCAGATTGCCCCGGTTTATATCTTCTGCGGTGATAATGTGCTGTTGATGGACCGGGCAGTTGCACTCATCACCACCAGCCTCATACCCGATCAATCTGCTGCGTTTGATCTGCACCGATTCAGCGGCCTCACAGCAAGCCCTGCTGATATTGTTCGGGCAATACGCACCCCTCCCTTTTTTTATAATAAAAAACTCGTTATTGTCCGCGATGCACAGCACTTCAAAACGGCACAATGGCAGACTTTATCGCCGGTATTGACAAAGCCCGCGAACCGCTGTTGTGTGGTGTTTGTCGTGCAGATCAGCATGGAGGATAAACGAGAACGATCCCGCATCGATACCTTCAACGCCTATGGAACGGTGGTCGTTTTTGAAAATCCGAAAGGCGAACGCCAGGTCGCAATGGCTGCAACACGCGAACTTGCGCGATATGGGAAAAAAGTTGACCCTGAAGCCCTATCGTTGCTCGGCATGCTGCTGGAGGAGGATGCACTCAGGATTGCCCGTGAAATAGAGAAACTTGCATTGTTTTGCGGAAGCAATGACACGATCTCCCGTGATGATGTTCAGGAGATCCTCTGTACCGGGGAGCACGGCACACTGTTTACGCTTGCGGATGCTATTGTCCAAGGAAGGATCAGGCAAGCTCTTTCGCTGCTCAGCCGTATTGTGGAAGCGGGTACGCATCCGCTTGTCGTGCTGAAAATAGTGGCCCAGCAGTTCCGCCATATCAATATTATACACCACGTTATGGCCACTGGTGCGAGTGGTACCGAGATGCGGCGGGCACTTTACCCATTACCACCGCAGGCAATTGAGACGCTCTCCCGTACAGCGCGTTTGTGGCCTCCGGAAAACATTGGCAGAGTATTTGAACTCCTTTTTGTTACCAGTATGCTGTTACGCTCAAGCCGGTGTGATGGACGTATCGTTTTGGAAGATTTGGTGCTGCGTCTTGGAAAATTACGCGATCATGCCCGCGCTACAGTTGCTGCGTGAGCTTTTTTGGCAAGCCGCGATATCTTTCGCGCAGCGGTTCTTTTATGCAGGACACCCTTTGAAGCTGCCGTTGCAATTGCCGAAGTTGCTTTGCTCAAGGCTGCTTGAATCAATGCAGGATCGTTTTGTGCGGCAACCGCGGTTAAAAACCCTTTGATGGCTGTTTTCATTTGTGATTTTACCGCTCTATTGCGCGCCCTCCGGCGAAGGCTTTGGCGATGTCGTTTCAATGCAGATACATGCGTTGCCACGGCATTCTCCTGTTTTGTAAATAGGGATTGATTTAAAAATCAATAATACCGATCTTTGTCGAGGTTGTCAACTTTAAATTAGTACTCGACCGCCTTATGCATCACAGGACAATGCAGTACGCCATGCTCCGCACGCCGTATGGCATATTCGGGCTTATCGGCAATGGGCACGGACTGCGGAGAATATTTTTACCGGAGCCTTCGTTTGAGGATTTGCAGCGCCGTATCCTTGCGACTTATCCAGAAGCGCGGCGGTGTGACGCGGCTTTTGCCGATGTTTGTGCCGTGCTTGAAGCTTATTTTGCCGGCAGCAATACCACCTTTGCGGTGCCACTGGATCTTTCCGAGACACACGATTTTTACAGACGCGTCTGGACTGCAACAGCCGCCATCCCATACGGTATGGTGCAGAGCTATGGCAGTATCGCACGCAGCATCGGGAGCCCCGGTGCAGCGCGTGCGGTCGGCATTGCACTGGCAAACAATCCTTTTCCGATTATCATTCCCTGCCATCGAGTCATCCGCAGCGATGGGGGGCTTGGGGGGTTTTCTGCGGCGTGCGGCATTGCACTAAAGCAGCGATTGCTTGAACACGAACACAATTGCCGTATGCGGGGAATCATGACTCGGATACGGATTAAAGAGTTGCGTTGTTCTAACCGATAGGGGAGTACATACGATATTTGATGAAAGCCGATTTCTATGACCGATAAAATCGAGGGTGTGTTTCTTCTTGAAAAGGACGCCAAAATAGGGACCGGCCATACCGAAAAAAAGGTGAAACAGCGGATGTATTGTCTTGCGCATGAACGCGATGACGGTATGATCGAATACCAGTATCTGGGCGCTAACGATGAGCCGCTGGATATTGTCGAAACTATGCCCAAGGCCGAGTTTATCCATCAGTTTACTTTCCAGCCGTACTATTTTGAGCGCAAGCAGGCTGAGCAGCAGAAGAAAATCAACAAGCATATTGCGCTGGCAGAAGAACATGTTCGGAGGAAAGAGCTCTACAGTGCAGAGTATGAGTACAAAAACGCGCTCAAACTGGACGAGGAGAATCTCCGTGCCAATTTCGGGATCGGCAACGTGTACCTGCAGATGGGCGAAAAAGAAAAGGCAAAGGAGATATTCGTCAAGATTTCAACGATCGATGCCATTTTTGAAGAGCACAACAAGCACTTTTTCAACGAATGCGGCATCCAACTGAGGAAACAAGAATTGTACGACGAAGCGATTCGATATTACCAAAAAGCACTTTCGCTTTCACCGCAGGACGAGCATCTGCTGTTCAATCTTGCCCGTGCTTTGTTTGAAAAGGGGGATTACGAGCAGGCACGCGAAACGATCTATCAGGCGCTCATTATTAATCCGGAGTTCAAGGAAGCTCAGGTACTGCTCTCCTTTATTGAGCAGAAAAAGACCAAAGAAGACCTCCGCCGACACGAACAGTCGGCTGAACCTCCCCATCCCACTTGATTTGTTTTTATTCGCTTAAATCATGTAGGAACGGATAATCTCATCCGGTGCAGCTACCACCTGAACAATATGGTCGTACTCCCCGCACCGCATACGAATTGATACCGTCGCATCGGGAGGCATATCACTGTAGCGGGCGCATATCGCCGCTGCCTGCAAGAGTGTTTGCTCGTCACCTCCTTGAGGCACCAGCACAGTCGGGCCCGGTACACGCACCGCGCACAGCACTACATCCCGATCGCGTGCCATCTGCTTGAGGCGCTGGTTTTCATGTTTGTTTCTGCCAATGATGATCTTCACTCCGCCAGGCAGCCGCAGGTGACGACCAATACCGAGCAGCTCAAGGCTGCGGCGGTTAAGATTATCGCCATGCTCCATGAGTTCTTTGAGCCGCTTGCTGTAGCCGGGTTCTGTCAGCCTGCATCCACCAGCCGGTTCTGGATATTCGGTTATGCCAAATTTCCGGGCAAGTTCCAACTGCGGTTTGCGGGAACGACCGCTGATAGCCAGCAACTGCGACCGATCAACGAGTCCCTGTTGTTCGGGAATGGTTTCTGGCAGAAGCTGTGCGCTGAGCGGCCTGAGAACGTACCCTTGGTGTCCTGAAAGTTTTTCGACCGCACGCAGCGAGTTCTTGTTTTGCGACATGGGGCGCTCTCCCAGCACTTCGCCGGAGAACAGAAACTGTGCATTGCACTCATCCATAAGCTTACCGGCTTCACGAAACATGAGCCCGTGGCAGTCGATACACGGGTTCATATTGCGGCCGTATCCATAGCGGGGGTTTTGGAGCATGGCAACATGCTCATCGGTGATATCGATAACGCGCAGCGGGATACTGAGATGACGTGCAGCAGCACGCGCCTTCTCCGGTCCGAAAAACGGCGTTACAAAACAGACTGCAATGACATGAATGCCCTGTTCCTGAAGCACGCGAACAGCGAGCATGCTGTCAAGCCCGCCTGAAAAGAGCCCAATACCGCATACCATAAGCAGTTCCTTTAGCAACCTGTTCAGACAAAGATGAGGGACACTTCTGCAAAGCTGTTCTGGGAAAGAAAAAAACCCCGCACCTGAGGGCAGTGGGGATCCTCGAGCGAGACGATAACATACACAACGTGCGGATGAAACGCAAGGCGCAGATCGAGCGCAGAAGGCTCTGGTGGGCCATGCGGGTGTGAATGATAAATCCCGAGAAGCTGCTCGCCCCGTTGTTCCATGGCACGGAACAGAGCAACCTGCTCTTCGGGATCCATACGGTACGTGTCGGGTGACGGTTCGATATTGCGGAGCGCCTGTGCGCGCTCGATCCTCTCGTTGCGGCCGATCAGAATGCCGCAGCATTCATTCGGTAATTCCTGCATGGCATGCTGGATCATGGCAGAGCGGCATGCAATCGGTATGCAAACAGGCTGGCGCATAACGGTCAGGAGGTTTTACGAACACGTTTTACCCGTCGGAGTGGCACGCCAGACGGGTTCTACAAGGAAGCTCAGTTATCGCTGAGGATTTCGTCTTCGTAGATTTTTTCAAAATGGAGCTTGTGCTTTGCCTCTTCCGCGGCGAGGCGCTGGAAGAGTTGCTTTGCCGTAGGATCAGCCGAAAGGTTTGCAAGGTCGGTGTACAAACGCAGCGAGGTTTCCTCGCGCTTCATGGCGGTTAAAATGATATCTTGATAGCTCATCTGGGCTGTTGGCTTGGCGGGGACGAGATATTCGCTGAGATGGAGGTTTGCAATCTGCGGGATGTCACGGATCTGAGTTTTTCCATCGCGGATACCTTCCAGCATTTTAATGTGTCCTTTTTCCATATCCTCAAGTTCCCGGAGCAGCTCGCGACGAGGGGCAAATTGCACAATGTCTTGGAGTTCATGGTAAAACTGCACCGCTTCCCGTTCGCGATCGATGGCAAATGCGATGATCTCGTAAAAGGTTTTTTGTTCCATGTGCCCTGCTCCTTATATGAATTGAATGCACTATTACTTATATACGTTAAAAGACATTGTGCGTCAATGAAGAAAAATCACCTTTTAAATAGTTTGAATCGTGAAAAAAGTTGACAGCAGCTTTTTTGTTGGTGTATAGACACGAGTACTTTTAACTGCAAAACGTCAAAAAACCTTAGCTCGTAGCCAACACAATTCTATGGACACGCGAAAACTCGATAAAATTATCGAACAGTACAGCAATGTGCCCGGCCAGGTTCTGTTGACGCTGGAGGCGGTTCAGGAAGAAGAAGGGTATGTCCCGAAAGAAGCGATGTGCTATATCAGCCAAAAAACAGGCGTGCCCCTTTCGCAGCTTTTTAGCGTGTGTACGTTTTATGCGGCATTCAGCTTAAAACCTCGGGGCAAGCATATCATCACAGTGTGTGAAGGGACCAGTTGCCATGTGCGCGGAGGGCCGCGACTGCGGGAGGCACTGCTTGATCTTTTGCGCATACCCTCGGCCGAGCGTCATGAAAAATCGATTACCACTGCCGACCGGCTTTTTACGCTAGAAACAACGCGCTGCCTTGGGTGTTGCAGCCTTGCACCGGTGATGATGGTCGATGGCAATATCTACGGATATCTTACCCCTAAAAAACTGCCGGATGTTTTGAAAAATTATGAATGGGAAGCGCCGTGAAGCACAGTACTATATCCTATCTCACCCACAGCAAAGAAATCGGACTCAAGAAGATCTTTCCAGACAAACCCCGTATTGCGGTAGGATTTGCCAGCTGCGGTATTGCAGCAGGTGCCGACAAGGTATTGCAGGCACTTGATCAGGAGATACGGCGGCGGAAGCTGGACATCATGCTTACCAAGGTCGGCTGTATCGGCTACTGTACCCGGGAACCGCTGGTCAACGTAAGTGTGCCGGATATGCCGCTGGTTATCTACCAACACATGACACCGCAGGACATTGGTCCGCTGCTTGACGCTGTAACCAAACACCAGGTCTACGCGGACAAGGCGCTGTGCCGTATCGAGTCATGGGACCATATTACAAAAGGCAACATACTTAAATACGGTACGGGCTATGAACAGGTCACTCCGTATGCCGAGATTCCGTTTTTTGCCCACCAACAGAAGATCATTCTGCGCAATACCGGTCTTATCAATCCTGAAGACATTGACGAGTATATTGCCGTCGGCGGATTTTCAGCGCTCCATAAAGCCCTCACCAAGATGACACCCGAACAGGTAATTGATGAGGTACTTGCCGCAGGACTGCGGGGCAGGGGCGGTGCAGGGTTCCCAACCGGACAAAAATGGCGGCTCGCCCGGGATGCACCGAGGGATGTTAAGTATATCATCTGCAATGCCGATGAAGGCGACCCCGGAGCATACATGAACCGCAATGAAATGGAGAGCGATCCCTGTATGCTCATTGAAGGCATGATTATCGGTGCCTATGCGATTGGCGCAACGCAGGGCATTATCTATATCCGGGAGGAATACCCGCTGGCGATCAAACGGCTCCAGCATGCAATTGAACAAGTACGCGCCTGTGGTTTTTTGGGGAGGAATATTCTCAATAGCGGCTTCTCTTTTGATATCGCTCTGGTTAAGGGTGCCGGCGCTTTTGTGTGCGGTGAAGAGACGGCGCTCATTGCATCGATCGAGGGGTTTGCCGGACGCTCACGACCACGGCCGCCGTTTCCTGCCGAAAAAGGTCTGTGGGGAAAACCAACCAACATTAACAATGTCGAAACATGGTGTAACGTGCCGGTTATCATTTCACGGGGCAGCGCGTGGTTTTCGACGATCGGCACCGAGCGCAGTAAAGGCACAAAAGTACTCTCGCTTGTGGGAAAGATCAGCCAGGCGGGCCTTGCTGAAATCCCCTTTGGCACGACGTTGAAAACCCTTGTGTATGATATTGGCGGCGGTGGGGGTGATGGAAAACGGATCAAAGCTGTCCAGACTGGTGGGCCTTCGGGGGGTTGCATTCCCGCATCTTACTTTGACTCGCCCATTGATTATGAGAGTTTGACAAAGCTCGGCGCCATTATGGGATCAGGTGGAGTGGTAGTGCTTGATGAAGATACCTGCATGGTTGACACTGCTCGGTACTTTGTTGATTTCACCAAATCAGAGTCATGCGGCAAATGCGCTCCGTGTCGCGAAGGGCTCAAGCATATGCTGGATCTCCTGAGTAATATCTGTGAAGGGCGGGGCAGCATGGACGATCTTCCGATACTGGAAGACTTATCGCATCTTGTCAAGAGCGCATCGCTGTGCGGCCTCGGGCAGAGCGCGCCCAATCCGGTTATTACTACGTTGCGCTATTTTAAAAATGAATATGAAAACCATATTAGGGCCCGGCGCTGCCAGGCAGGGGCATGCGCCACCATGTTCATAGCACCGTGCGAAAACGCCTGTCCGATTCATATGAACATTCCGGGCTATCTCGCGCTGCTCAAAGAAGGTCGGCTTGCTGAGGCATACACGTTTCTTCTGCAGGATAATCCCCTGCCTGCAACGACCGGCAGGGTATGCCATCATCCCTGCCAGACGCGGTGCCGGCGCAACGAAGTTGACGGTACGGTATCGACCCGTGAGGTGCACCGGTATATTGCCGATGCGATGTTTGAGAACAAAAAAGCGTTGCGACGGGTAAAGGTCAAGAAACTTCAGCCGACCAGAAAGAAAGTTGCAATAGTCGGTGCAGGCCCTGCCGGTCTTACGGCAGCCTACTATCTTGCGCGTTTCGGGCATCGCGTGACGGTCTATGAAGCATATCCGCGGGCGGGCGGCATGCTCACATACGGAATCCCTGAATTCAGACTCCCCAAGAAGATCGTTGAAACCGAAGTGGAGATGATTCGGAAACTGGGTGTGAATTTTGTGTTTAATACAAAAATCGGGAAGGACAAAAGCATTGCAGCGCTGCGCAAAGAAAACGATGCTGTGTTTTTGGCAATCGGTGCGCATCGGGAGGCCCCGCTGCGGATTCAGGGCGAGGATGCCAAAGGCGTTGTGAGCGGTGTAGAGTTTCTCAGGGATATTAATCTGGGAAAAGGGGTTACTCTTGGCGCAAAGACCGTTGTGATCGGCGGCGGCAACGTTGCCATGGATGCAGCGCGGGTTGCCAAGCGCCTCGGCTCTGATGTTACCGTCCTGTACCGCCGTGAAAAATCTGACATGCCGGCAGACAAGGAGGAAGTCGAGCAGGCTGAAGAAGAAGGGATTCCGATTATTACACTCCTTGCCCCGCAGCGGATACTTGTCCGGGGCGGTACGGTATGCGGGATTGTTATGGAACGAATGCAGCCAGGCGCATATGATACTGCAGGCAGACGGATGCCGGTTACAACCGGGGAGAGCATCTCGTTTGAGTGTGATACAGTGATTGCGGCAATCGGCCAGGTCTGCGATTCTGATTTCATCGGCAGAGCCGGTATTGCACTGCGACGCAACGGTACGGTGGAGGTCGATCCTTTTACGCTGGAAACCAGCATACCGGGTGTTTATGCAGGCGGCGATCTGGTTACCGGCCCTCTTACGGTGAGTGAGGCAATGGGGCAGGGCAAACAGTTTGCCCGTGAGCTTGATAAACGCTTGATGGGAGAGGACAGATTCTTTCACCTGTTTAAAAAGGTCAGTTATAACCGTGAAGTCTCGGTCGAGCCGCAAGGCGGACCCCGCAATTATATGCCGATGGCGTCGCCGGAATCCCGGCGTCATACCTTTGAGGAAGTCACGCTGCGCTTTTCTCCGGATGTGGCACAACGCGAGGCCACGCGGTGTCTGCGCTGTGACGTAAAAGAGTGAGGCGCTATGAGTACGGTTACTGTTATCATCGACAAAAAGAAATATCGTACTGAGCAGGGGGAAATGATCTTAAGGGTTGCCCGGCGCGAAGGCATCGACATCCCTGCGCTGTGTTATCATGAGGGGCTGTCGCCTTTTGGTGCATGCCGGCTGTGCATGGTTGAGGTTGTAGCTGGAGGTCGTCCGGGGATTACTACCTCGTGTACGCTTGCTGCAACCGATGGCCTTGAAGTTAAAACTGCAACCGACGGTGTGGTGAAGATTAGGCGAGGGCTTTTGGAGTTGTATCTGGCACAGGCACCTGACGCACCCTCTCTCAGGCAGCTTGCAGCGCAGCACGGGGTGACCCATTCGCGGTTTGTCCGCGAGCGCCAGAAAGATGCGCCTGAGGAGAAGTGTGTGCTGTGCGGATTGTGCGTCCGCGTATGCAATGAAGCGGTTGGGGCAGGAGTCATCAATTTTACCGGCCGCGGTCCTGAAACCAAGGTCACGACACCGTATCGTGAGCCGTCAAATGCATGCATTGGCTGCACTGCCTGTGCGCAGGTGTGTCCGACCGAGGTTATCCAGATTGCAGATGTCCGGGGCATCCGTTCGGTCATTACTTGGTCTGACACGAAGGTTGCTTTGAAGCAATGCAGAATCTGCGGCAGGACGATGGAGCCTGAACCGTTGGTGCAGGAAGTCCACCGCAAGATCATTGACTTGAGCGAGGAGTTTAAGGATGTGTGTATCAAATGTCGTCAGCGGTATCGAACGGTAAAGTTGCATCATATGGATATGGCAAAAACAAAATAGCTCCTCTAAAGCGTATTTTTTATGAAAGGCAGCACTGCACTTCAGTGCTGCCTTTTTTGTTGAGCGGAGTGTTATAGATTTTAGAGGGTCAGCTCGATTGTCTGCCCAAAGAACCTTTTGGCTGAAATGCCTTGCTCTGTTTGATGCATGCTACAGGGCACCATTGCTCCGGGGAGTATCTTGTTTATGCGAGCAAAGCGCGATGGGCTGCTCGGGAGGATGTTTTTTGTGGTCAGGATTGTGTTTGAAAATATGGTCGAGCACGCCGTTGATGAAGGGCGCTGATTTTTCCGAACCGAACTTCTTCCCCAGTTCGATCGCTTCGTTCAGGGTTACTTTATAGGGAATGTCGGGACAGAACAGGAGCTCGAACACCGCCATTCTGAGGATGCTCACGTCTACCGGGGTCAGGCGTTTGAGCGACCAGTTGACAGCGGTTTTTTTAATACAGGCATCTATCTTTTTTTTATGTTTGAGCGCGCCTTTGACAAGGCGCTCGGTAAACTCCTTATCTGTTTCACGCTGGGGGTAGTTATCCCAAAAAAACTGTAAAGCAAGGTCGGGATTGTTGCCGGTCATCTCGATTTGATAGAGGATCTGGACAGCGCATTCTCGGGATTTTCGCCTGCTCAACGTCAACCCTCTCGTATGAAAACATCCCAGTGTGGGTAAAAAGAAGGATATGGAACCGGGGTCAGTGGCCGTCCGGCATCGCTATGCTATGCATAAGATTTGAGCAGGTTCACCATTTCGATGGCCGATAGTGCTGCATCCCAGCCTTTGTTGCCGGATTTTGTTCCGGCACGCTCGATTGCCTGCTCGATGTTGTCGGTCGTCAGGATGCCGAACGCAACCGGCACTTCGGTTTCAAGCCCTACCAGGGCAATGCCTTTTGTCACTTCGGCCGCGACGTATTCAAAGTGCGGGGTTGCACCCCTAATCACTGCACCGAGACAGATCACGGCATCGTATTTACCAGAGCGCGCGACTTTTTTTGCCATGAGCGGGATTTCAAATGCGCCGGGAACTTTAATAATGTCAATCTTGTCTTCTTCTGCACCGTGACGCATCAGTGCGTCGAGAGCACCGTCTTTGAGGCGGTTGACGATAAAATCGTTGAACCTGCTGGTAATAACGGCAAATCTAAAACCTCGGGCTTCAAGCTTTCCTTCAAAAGTCTTCACCATGCATCAACCTTTCTGTGCCGGTGGTTCTTTTGCTTCTTCGATGCTGAGCAGATGCCCCATACGTTTTTTCTTGGTCGCTAAATATTTCAAATTATGGGGCAGGGGCTGAATTTCGATCGGCACCCGCTCGACGATTTCAAGTCCATACGCTTCAAGTCCTATAATCTTTTTTGGATTATTGGTCAAGAGCCTTATTTTAGTGATCCCGAGGTCTCTGAGAATCTGAGCGCCGATGCCGTAATCGCGCAGGTCAGCGGCAAACCCAAGTTCTTCGTTCGCCTCGACAGTATCACGTCCTCTGTCCTGGAGCGCATAAGCCTTCATTTTATTGACAAAGCCTATGCCGCGGCCTTCCTGCCGCATATAGACAATGACGCCTTTTCCCTCTTTATCGATCATCCGCATCGCGGTCTGGAGCTGCTCCCCGCAATCGCATCGCAGCGAGCCGAGCGCATCCCCGGTCAGGCATTCCGAATGTGCACGCACCAACACCGGCTCTTCGGGCTGCCATTCGCCTTTGACCAGCGCAATGTGGTGGTGAACGTCCATAATATTCTCGTAGATGATCATTCTGAAATCACCGCCGTAGCGCGATGGGAGATGGGTTTCTACAACGCGTTTTACCAGCGATTCTTTTGAGAGCCGGTATTTGATTATATCGGCAATGGTGACAATATGGAGATTGTGCCTGCGGGCAAATTCCTCAAGCTGCGGCATACGCGCCATGGTACCGTCTTCGTTCATGATTTCGCAGATAACACCAGCCGGTTTCAATCCGGCAAGACGACACAAATCGACCGACCCTTCGGTCTGCCCAGCTCTTCGTAACACGCCCCCGGGCATCGCTCTCAAAGGGAAAACATGGCCGGGACGGGCAAGGTCTTCAGGTCGTGTATCATCGGCAATTGCGGTAAGAATGGTTACGGCGCGGTCTGCGGCAGAAATTCCGGTGGTGGTGCCACGCCGGGCATCGATTGAGACCGTGAATGCTGTGTGAAACGAAGAGGTGTTTTCCGATACCATCATCGGCAAATCGAGCTGTTTGCAGCGCTCCTCGGTGAGCGAGAGGCAGATCAGCCCCCGTCCGTATTTTGCCATGAAGTTGATGGCCTCAGGTGTCACCTTTTCGGCAGCCATGGTCAGATCGCCTTCGTTTTCACGGTTTTCGTCATCGGTAAGGATGACCATGTTCCCTTTTTTTATTTCCTCAATGGCTTTTTTGACCCGTTCAATGTTCATAAACACCTCGTCAAAATAGGAGAAAACGTACCGGATGGTAAAAATTCCGGTGCGGTGCGTTTACGAAATGCCAAACTGCTGCAGGAATTCTTTAGTGATTCCCGATGTGCGGCGCGAAAGAAGAAATTTTTCAACGTACTTTGCAATAAGGTCGTTTTCGAGGTTCACCTTTTCGCCGACTTTTTTGTATTGCAACGTGGTTTTGGCAAATGTATGGGGAATAATCATTACATCAAATTCATTCTGAGTACATGAATTTACCGTGAGACTGATGCCGTCAACGGCAATTGAACCTTTTTCAATCACATACGCAAGAATACCTACGGGTGCCTGAATCCGTAGGCACATAAAGTCACCTTTTCGTTCAATGCCCCGAATAATGCCGATGCCGTCGATATGTCCGGTGACCAGATGGCCACCGAGCCTGTCCGAGAGCCGCAGGGCACGCTCCAAATTCACACGGTCGCCGACTTTTTTTTCATTGAATGTAGTGCGGTTCAGCGTTTCAGGGGAAACGTCAACCGAGAAGCAGCACTCCTGACGCGCCGTCACCGTAAGGCATGCACCGTCAATGGCAATGCTTTCGCCAAGTGTCAGCCCGTCACCCGCAAAAGCGCCGTTGATGACCATTTCAAGGCCAGCGCCGCGGCGTACTGTTTTTTTTATTTCTCCCACCGACTCCACAAGGCCAGTAAACATGGCGACAATCCTTTGCTTTACCTAAAACAAAAGTATAAGCTTATGGGATAGGGGTGTCAACGGGAATTATGGCAATTACGAAAAAGAAAAGAATTGTCGGAGGTTGTTGGGGCAATGTTCTGATGCGCACATGCAAGGCGGTTTGCTGGATACCATCAAGTGCGGGGTTGTACATAGCCTGTAACAAGGAAATCAGAGCCGATACGCTTTATGGTCATGTTGCTGAGTGTTATGGCTTTTGCAATTTTCCGTATCCCCTTGCCACCAACGACATGAATTGCCTTTCTGCCGCCGATGATTTTCGGTGCATAGAAAAACATAATTTTATCGACAATCTCTGCGGCAAGGGCAGATGCGTTCAACTCCGAGCCGCCTTCAATCAACAGTGAAGCAATCCCCATGGCGCCGAGTTTTTTTATCAGTGCTTTTAAATCAATAAGCCCTCTCTTCAGAGGAACAGAAAAGATTTGCGCACCGGTTGCTTGTATCTGCCGTGCTTTGCGGGATTGGGCAAGCGCGGGTGAGGTTGCGAGCAATGTGCCTTGAGCAAGTTTTGTTTGTAAAACCTTGCTCGAAAGCGGGATGCGCAATTTTTCATCAACAATAACGCGCAAAGGATTTTTAACGGATTTTTCCGAGAGCCGAGCGGTGAGCCGCGGGTTATCGGCTAGAACGGTGCCAATGCCGACCATAACCGCATCAACCTCAGATCGGATTTTATGGACATACCTTCGTGAGTGCTCGCAGGTAATCCATTTTGAATCACCGGTAACCGTTGCAATATTGCCGTCAAGGGTAAGGCCGGCCTTGAGCGTGACAAACGGAACGTTGCGGGTGATATATTTAATAAACGCCTCATTGAGCAGCCGGCACTGCTCTTCGAGCAGACCAGTCTCAACCGTAATGCCGGCCATCCTTAACTTTTGTATCCCTCTGCCGCTCACCGCAGGATTGGGATCGACCATGCCGACGAATATCCGGGTGATGCCGCTTGTGATAATGGCATCGGTGCACGGCGGGGTTTTCCCGTAATGGCAGCACGGTTCGAGCGTCACATACATCGTTGCACCGTACGCCTCGCTACCGGCCTGCTGCAATGCGTTGATTTCGGCATGATGCCCGCCGAAGCGCTCATGATAGCCACGGCCGATAACAACATTGTTTTTTACAATTACCGCTCCGACAAGAGGATTCGGGCTGACCCATCCCATGCCGCGACGGGCAAGCTGAAGTGCGAGTTTCATGAAATGTTCGTGGTCGGTCACAGAGGACATGCGTATGGGAATAGCTTTTTTCAGCTTTTTCCTTTAATCACCGCCTTCACCTCTTCCATGAAGTCGGTTATGTCTTTAAACGACCGGTAAACTGATGCAAACCGGACATAGGCAACGGCATCGAGCTGGTGGAGCTCCTGCATCACTTTTTCACCGATTTCACTGCTCGGAATTTCCTTGACACCGCGTTCCAATAGACTTCGTTCGATGCGATCGGTGATTTCCTCAAGTTTGTCAATGCTGATATCACGTTTTTGGCAGGCTTTTTTTAGTCCCTCAAGGATTTTTCTGCGATCGTACGGTTCCCGACGATTGTCCTTTTTGATAATCGCCGGCATGGTTTCCTCGATTGTTTCATGTGTGGTAAACCGTTTCTGGCACGACAGACATT
This sequence comes from Thermodesulfobacteriota bacterium, assembly GCA_026415325.1. GTDB lineage: Bacteria > Desulfobacterota > WTBG01 > CAIYCZ01 > CAIRTM01 > JAOAHH01. The sequence continues at coordinate 29,251 of JAOAHH010000151.1, forward strand.
CCCTGCGGCGGCGGATGGTTTCGCCATCACGGCTGATACGTGAATCAATCACTTTATCCTCTAAGCTATTACAATACGGGCATTTCATGGCGTGCAAGCCTCACTGCTTACGGGTGTCATGATAATACGGGTTTCCTGAAGAAGGGCGCGGGAGAGGTCATCGGGATATCCTTCTTCAAAGACGATTTCCGCAATGCCTGCGTTGATCAGCATTTTCAGACAAATGTTGCAGGGGAAGGTTGTGCAAAAGAGGGTAGCCTCTCGGATGCTGATGCCGTGATAGGCTGCCTGGATGATTGCATTCTGCTCGGCATGGAGCCCCCGGCAAAGTTCGTGGCGCTGGCCTGACGGGATATCGTATTGTGTGCGCAGGCACCCAACATCTTTGCAGTGGGCAAGTCCGGTCGGCGCGCCGTTGTAGCCAGTAGCAAGGATGCGTTTGTCTTTCACAAGCACGGCACCGACTTTGCGCCGCATACAGGTTGAGCGCCGGGCGACCAAATGCGCAATGTCCATAAAATACTGTTGCCAATCAGGTCGCTGCATACCCGTATAATTCATGGCGCTCTGCCCTGTTGAGGGCTGTGAAGGGTTCCTCGGACACGTGCTTACGGTTCCGGCAGAATGTCTTTTTTGAAATTTTCCTGCTCGATAGCGCGGATAAGATCGAGCCGGCGCTGGTGTCGACCCCCTTCAAACGGAGTGGTGCGCCAGAGTTCAAGAATGCGGCGCGCGCGATCAGGGTCGATTGATTCAGAGAGCACCAACACGTTTGCATCGTTATGCTTTCTGCTCATAACAGCACTGTGTTCGTCATGACAGAGTGCTGCGCGGACATCGGGAAATTTGTTTGCCGTGATCGACATGCCAATACCAGAGCCGCATATTAAAATGCCGCGATCACATTCGCGGCATGAAACTTTATGGGCAACAATACCTGCAATACCGGGATAATCAACCGCCTCTTCTGAAAATACGCCCACATCATCCACCGTAACCCCTTGTTGCTGCAGATAGTGCACCAACATGTTTTTGAGCTTGAAACCGCGGTGGTCAGAGCCGATGGAAATTTTTTCGGGCACTCCTGCTATCCCTCAAACCGTTTAAAAACCAGCGTTGCGTTTGTTCCCCCGAAACCGAACGAGTTGCTGATTGCAGCCCTGACTCGGTGTTCCCGCGCCACATTCGGCACATAGTCAAGATCGCATTCAGGGTCGGGATTGTCGTAATTAATGGTCGGCGGAATGATGCCGTGCTTCAGGGTCAGCACCGTGTAAATTGCCTCCACCCCTCCCGCAGCGCCCAGTAGGTGTCCGGTCATGGATTTTGTGGAACTGACGGCGATTTTTTTGCTGCGGTCCTTAAAAACCGTCTTAATGGCCTGCGTTTCTGCAAGGTCATTTGCCGGAGTGGAGGTGCCATGGGCGTTAATGTAGTCGACTTCTTCATAATTCAGACCGGCATCTTTGAGGGCAAGACTCATGCATCGTGCTGCACCTTCTCCGTTGGGGGAAGGTGCAGTAATATGGTAGGCGTCGGCATTGCACCCGAAGCCAATGATCTCAGCATAGATCGGCGCGCCGCGCTTTTTGGCATGTTCAAGCTCTTCGAGAATTAAAATGCCTGCGCCTTCGGCAATGACAAATCCATCCCGGTCACGCTCAAACGGCCTACTTGCACGCTCTGGCTCGTGGTTATGTGAGGCTGAGAGCGCCTTCATCGAGCTGAACCCGCCGATGGCAAGCGGCGTAATGGTTGATTCTACGCCGCCAGCGATCATTGCATCGGCGTCACCGCGCTGGATGATTTTGAACGCCTCGCCGATCGAATGATTGCCGGTGGCGCACGCAGTCACCATGCTGCTGTTGGGACCTTTTGCGCCGAAGTACATTGAAATATGCCCCGGTGCAAGGTTGATGATGAGCATCGGCACGAAAAACGGCGAAATCTTTTTCGGCCCTTCTTTAAGGTAGAGTGCGTGATACTTTTCGATCGTCGCAAGCCCTCCAAGGCCTGCGCCGACAAGCACGCCCACACGCTCGGCATTTTCTTCATTGATAACCAGCCCCGCATCCTGCACCGCCATTTTGCCACTGGCAAGGGCATAATGCAGGAAGATGTCCATCTTTTTTATTTCTTTTTTGTCTTCGATATAGTTCTCGGGGTTGAAGTTTTTCACTTCACCGGCTATTCTGACCGGAAAATCAGAGGCATCAAAACGGGTAATGGGGCCGATGCCGGAACGGCCGTTACACACCGCATCCCAGTTTTCTGCAACGGTGTTGCCGAGCGGCGTAACCATACCCATGCCGGTTATGACGACACGCCTTTTTTCCATGACTGCTGCTCCTCGTTGTGGTACATGTGACACGTCAGGCACTGTTCGTGCAGTGCCTGTGGTGGGGGAGCCCCACAAAACTACTCTTTTTTCATATGTGCCTTGATATAGTCGATTGCGTCCTGAACCGTTCTGATCTTTTCCGCGTCTTCGTCGGGAATCTCCTGATTGAATTTCTCTTCAAACACCATGATGAGTTCCACAAGGTCAAGGGAATCGGCGCCAAGGTCATCAACAAATGAAGCCTCGGGCACGACCTCTTCTGGGCTTACGGAAAGCTGTTCCACGATAATGTCTTTAACCAGTTCTTCCACGCTTTTATCTGCCATTGTGCATTCCTCCTGTGTCCTGTTCTTTTTCTGGGTTGATATTGATCGGGCTACATGTAGAGCCCGCCATTCACATGAATGACCTGCCCGGTGATATATGCGGCAAGGTCGCTTGCCAAAAAACAGACAAGATGCGCCACATCTTCGGGCATGCCAAGCTTTTGCGCCGGAATCATCGCGATCATGGCTTCCCGTTCCTTGTCTGGAATCGCATCGGTCATGGCCGTTTTGATAAATCCGGGTGCAACGGCATTGACCGTTATCCCGCAATGTGCGTATTCACGCGCCACTGCTTTCGTGAATCCCATGATCGCTGCTTTTGAGGCAGCGTAGTTAGCTTGCCCCGGATTGCCCATGGCACCGGTAACCGATGCAATGTTGATGATCCGTCCGTACTTGTTTCGGAACATATATCTGATTGCCGCTTTGGTACAGTTGAAGGTGCCTTTCAGGTTGACAGCAATCACCTGATCCCACTGCTCCTCTTTCATCCGGAGGAGCACCATATCCCGGGTAATGCCGGCGTTATTGACCAGAATATCGAGTTTCCCAAAGGTATCGATTGTTTTTTTGATTGCTTCTTCACATGCGGCAAGATTAACAACATCAAGGACAAACGGCAAAGCACGCCGACCGAATGCTTCAACTTCATGTGCAACCGTGCTTACGGTTGCTTCATTGATATCCGCAATGACCACATCAGCGCCGTACTGTGCAAGAGTCAGTGCGATTGTTTTCCCGATACCCTGTCCAGCACCAGTGACCAGCGCAATGTTATTTTCTAAATTCATGGCAGCACCTTTTATACTATGATTGCAACGGCTATTCAATCTTTTTGGCAGCACATTCTTTGATCAGATACTGGCCGATAACGTTGCGCTGAATCTGGTTTGTCCCTTCATAGATTTGGAGGATTTTCGCGTCGCGCATCATCTTTTCGACCGGATAATCGCGCATATAGCCGTAGCCGCCGAAAATCTGGACTACATCGACCGTTACCCGCATACAAACATCTGTGGCAAAGAGTTTGGCCATAGAAGAGTATTTTGACATGTCTTTTGCGCCTGAATCGCAATAGCGAGATGCCTGATAGGTAAGGGCGCGCGCAGCCTCGATTTCGGTCGCCATATTAGCAAGCATGTGGGCCACTGCCTGATGGGAGATGATCGGCTTGCCGAACGTTGTGCGCTCATGGGCGTATTTGATCGCTTCGTTCAGCGCTCCCTGCGCAAGGCCGACTGCCTGTGCCGCAATACCGGTTCTGGTCTGGTCAAATGTCTTCATGGCAACCATAAAGCCCATGCCTTCTTTGCCGAGGAGCATCTCAGCAGGAACCTTGCAGTCTTCAAAAATAAGTTCCCGTGTTGCTGATGCTCTAATACCCAGTTTCTTCTCTTTTTTGCCGAAGCTGAAGCCCGGCATGCCTTTTTCAAGAATAAAAGCACTTGCACCCCGGGGGCCTTTAGCAGGGTCGGTCTTTGCAACAACCGAATAGGTTTCCGCTTCGCCGCCATTGGTGATCCACTGTTTGATGCCGTTCAGGATATAGTGATCGCCCACGCGCTTTGCAGTGGTGCGAATCGCTGCAACATCACTGCCTGCATTTGACTCGGTGAGCCCGAAAGCCGCAAGTTTTTTCCCCGCAGCTATATCAGGCAAATATTTTTTCTTCTGCTCATGAGTTCCGAACAGCAAAATCGGATAGGCACCCAGCCCGCTTGCCGCAAAGCTAACCGAAATACCGATGCAGTATTTGCTGAGCTCTTCGACAACGAGGTTGTTTTCAAAGTTTCCAAATCCCATGCCGCCGTATTCTTCGGGGATGTAGATGCCGAACAGTCCTGCATCCGCAAGGACTTTAAGCACCTCCCACGGGAACTCCTCCTTTTCATCCAACTCAGCGCGCACTGGAATAATGCGTTCTTTTGCTATTCTGCGTGCAAGCTCAATCATTTGCAACTGTGTTTCCGTCAAGCCGTAATCAAGCATAGTGTTCTCCAACCTTTCTATATTCTGTTACCAGCGAATAAGTGCCGATCCCCACGTAAACCCTGCCCCAAACGCATCAAGCAGGATGAGATCGTTTTTTTTGATGCGATGCTGCCGGTTGGCTTCATCAAGGGCAATTGGTATTGAAGCCGATGAGGTATTTCCATATTTTTCGATGTTCATAAATACTTTTTCTGGCGGCAGATCAAGCCGTTTTGCAATCGCCTGAATGATGCGGATATTGGCCTGATGTGATATTAAAAGGTCGATGTCCTCCCCCTTGAGGTTGTTGTGCCGAAGCGCAGTGAGCGCCGCCTCTTCAAGTGACTTGACCGCAATTTTAAAAACTTTATTGCCGTCCATTTTCAGGTAGTGCATCCGTTTGGCAATGCTTTCATGGGATGCTGGGCACGCAGACCCACCGCCGGGCATGTACAGAAGGTCTGCACAGGAGCCGTCTGAGTATAAATGCGTCGATAAAATGCCGCGCTCTCCTTTTTCGCGGGATACAACAACTGCACCGGCGCCGTCCCCGAAGAGGATGCAGGTGGTACGGTCTTGATAGTCGGTTATTTTCGACAGCAGTTCAGTCCCGACAACCAGTGCTTTTTTGCACGAACCTGCTTTGATGCAATTGTCGGCAATTGCAAGGCTATAGAGAAAGCCGGTGCAACCGGCTGACACATCAAATGCCCAAGCATGCGTTGCTTTGAGTTTGTTCTGAAGGATGCAGGCAACGGAGGGGGTCGGCATGTCCGGTGTTATTGTCCCAACGATAATTATATCGAGCTCGTTCGGAGCAACACCTGCCATGTCAAGTGCATTGAGCGCGGCACGGTAGGCAAACGTTGAAACTGTCTCGCCGTCCGATGCGATTCTGCGCTCCTTAATGCCGGTTCTGGTGATGATCCACTCCTCGGTGGTATCAACCATTGCCTCCAGGTCCTTATTGGTGAGGACCTTTTCCGGCGTGCTTGAACCCGTACCAATGATCCGCGTTTTATACATTGCACCCGTCAGACTTATTCTTTTATTATTGCAACAACCTCGCGACCTTTGTAATACCCGCATTTCGAGCAGGCACGATGAGGGAGCTTGGGTTCATTGCATTGCGGGCAGGTACCGACATTTGCCGGTGTGAGCGCATGATGTGCCCGCCGTGTCCGGGTACGGCTTTTTGATATCTTTTTTTTAGGTACCGCCATGTCTTTATCCTTATCTCTATTTTTTATGTCTCCGTATGCGAAACGGCAACGTCTTAATAGCTTCCGCAGAACGACTGCAATCGCATATTGTTTCATTCAAATTCGTTCCGCACTGAGGGCAGAGTCCTTTGCAGGCTTCCGAACAGTGCGGATAATCGGGCATTGCCAGATAAATCTGCTCTCGTACTAAGGGGCGAAGGTCAATACTCTCGCCAGTGTAATAAGCAATATCGGTGTCTTCCTCGTCTGGCTGGGTGTGGCGCTGCGGTGTGCCGGTCTGCGAGACAAGCACATAGCGGTACGTCTCATCGAGGCGATGCATAAATACGCTCAGACACCGCACGCACTGAAGCTGCACCACGAGTTGCAACGAGCCTTCTGCGATAATGGTGTCAGCTGAACGTGAAAACCGAAAATCCAGCTCGACCGGTGACATGACCGTAAAAGACTCGTTCTGCGCTTCAAGGATATCGACAAGCGCAGCACTATCCCATGATGTGGTCAGATGCAGACCTGCATCAGGAATGTCTTCAACGGCGATCGAAAAAACGCACCCCAGTTTTAAGGAGGTCATTGTTTACTAAATATTATGAGTCTTTGTCAATGCAATTTTTTAAAGACCCAAGTTTAACATTTTTTCCCCCAAGAGACAATCGGGAAAATGCCTTTCATCAGTAGCACGACAACATGTTGCTGTGCGATCGAAGAGTCCCTTGACAAGGCTGTGCATCGATACTACAAAAGAGACCCACAACGTTTAACAAAGGATTATTATCATGGCACTTCAAAAACAAACACACCATGCTGCGTTTGATCCAAATGACGTCGCGTTGCGCACGGGCACGATTTTCGGATTGCCGTTTACCGCTCAGGATGCATCGGTTGTGCTGATCCCAGTACCGTGGGAAGTAACGGTTTCTTCGGGTACGGGAACAGCGAACGGGCCTGCGGCGATTCTCGAGGCGTCTTTTCAAATTGATCTTTTTGGCGAGGAGACCGGTGATGCATGGCGTTACGGTATCTTCATGCTTCCGATTCCTGATGATGTCACTGCTCAAAGCATGAGAATGAGGGAAAAAGCATCTGCCATTATCGATGCGCTTGCCAATGGAGCCGACCGTGCCGGTTTTGTCTCTGATTATACGGCGATTGAAAGAGCCTGTGAATCGCTTTTTGCTTGGGTCAGGACAACCGCACTCGCATTTCTTGAACAGAGGAAAATTGTAGGACTGGTGGGCGGCGATCACAGCGTATCGCTCGGACTTTTGCAGGCTTATGCTACTGTATATAGAAATTTTGGTGTTCTGCATATCGACGCACATGCTGATCTGAGAGAACGGTATGAAGGATTTACCTATTCACATGCATCGATTATGCATCATGCACTGGCGCTGCCGCAGATAACACGGCTTGTACAGGTAGGAGTGCGGGATTTTTGCGAGGCTGAAGCCACTATAATACGCACCCATGGGCGTATTGTTGCCTTCACCGGTCAGACGTTGAGCCGCGCCCGTTTTTCCGGTACCCCATGGGACACACTGTGCGATGACATTGTGAGACAACTTCCGGAAAACGTATATATTAGTTTTGATATCGACGGTCTTGACCCGTCACTGTGTCCGGGAACCGGTACGCCGGTGCCCGGGGGATTGCTTTTTGATGAAGCGGTGCATCTTTTCAGAAAAATATGTGCCCAGGGCAAACGGATTATCGGGTTTGATCTGGTCGAAACCGGCGCAGGAACATGGGACGGCGCAGTCGGGGCACGCATGCTGTATGAACTATGCTGCCGCTCGATCCTTTCAATAAAGGAAAACACATAAAGCACCAGGCCCCGCAGGCACCTGTGCTAGCGCAGTCCTGCGAGGCCTGGAGAGAATTGGCAATAGATGCGCACTACAGTTCAAGCACTTCCTGTTTGTGCGTTGGGAAGTCAAGGTAGGTAATCTTTTTCGGCACCACTTTAATGAGCGCATAGTTTGGGTCAGTGGGTCCCTGTTTCCAGTAGGCAGTCCATTTCTCTTTCCACTTTTCAGCACGAATAACATCCGAGGTTACAACTTCGGCATTTCCCTGCACCGAAATGCTGCTATGGTCACCGGGCCGATAGAGGAACACGCTCACCTTTGGATTATTTTTTATCTCCTTGATTTTATTTGATTGGCTGCCAGTTGCAAACCAAAAGACAAGATCTGGCCCAAGCGGCAGGTTTTCCATCATACGGCCTTTCGGGAAGCCAGCCTCGTCGATAGTGATGAGATTTGAGTATTCGTAGGTTTTGGCAAACTGTACAATCATGTTTTTTACATCCTCTCGAGACATAGGCACCTCCATATGTATGAAAGATTGCTCCTGAGTGTTTTGTTTCAGCACAGTGCATGATGATTACCTTTTAACACTCTATCACAGTTTATCCACCATGTCAAAAAAATGGCATTACCAAGAGTTAATAATAAACGAAGATCAACCTGAGGGGTTTTAGAATACCCGGTTTTTTTACGGTGTAAAGGCTATAAAACGCTCCAGCTGTTGGTATTTTCAAAACTTTTTATCGGTCTCTACCCTGCTCTGACGGCTTATGGATACAATGGGAAGACTATATGGGCATAATCTTTGCTGCTATCTTTATTCTGATGGCTCATATTTAAAATTATTTAAAGGAGGCTTTATGCTGCAGGGGAATGAACAGGGGTATACTACCTACGAACCGCTTTCTTTATTTGTCCTTTCTTCAGACAGACGAGCAAATCCTTATATTCGCTCGCGGCAGCGCAGGAAATTTGATCGGCGGCAGGCGATGCGGGTTGGTATTCAGGCGATGACATTTGTCAGCGAGAACGGCAAGATCAAGGCTGGTCGCCTGCTCGATATCAGTGATACCGGAGGCCATATTGAAGTTGATGGCCATGAGCCCATAGAACAGCAAAGGTTTTTGATCGGTATCCCCCTGCTCAGCGGCAAACAAATTCACTGTGAAAGGGTATGGACGCGCAACGATAATGGAAACGCCTGCCGATATGGGGTTCGTTTCATCAACCTCTCTCCTCGCGACAAGGCAGAGTTGCGGAAGCGCTATCTCCTCAACCCTGATGTTATCGCAGGATATGCACACACGCTATCCGCTCGGACACAATCTCATAAGCAGCAGGAAGAGATCAAATCATTTTTCCTTATCGATGTCCGGAGAGCGCTTGAGGAATTGATTGAGATTGATCATATGATTGCCCAGCAGCTCCCTCATGAGCTCATTCTGCAGCGGTGCACCAAGACACTTGATGAACTTGTGGTTGCCGGTGAGCGGCTTGCCGATATTGTGGACAATGAGGTGCTCATGAAAGACGTAAAGCAACGGGTCAGGCTTGTGCTCGGTTACTTTCTTTATCAATCAACGGTTTTTAAACGGGGTTTTGAAAAGCCACGAGGCTATCCCGGTGATTACCAGATGCTTGAAATTGTCTATAATAATCGGGAGGTTTCCCAGGGTATTGGTGCATATATTGATCGGTACGGGCTCGAGGTTCCGTATGCCGTCGCTATCCGCCTACGGAAGGATACGATGCGGGATATCCTCAAAGAATATCTGAACACGAGTACCGAACCTGCGCTTAAAATATTAAACCTCGCATCAGGCGGGTGCAGAGAAATACGAGAATTATGTGAACAGCAGCTCTCATATGCAGGTGTTGTGGATTTATATTGCATCGATCAGGATGATGCTGCACTTGATTTTTCGCGTCAAGCACTTTCGGCGCTTGATAACGGCTGTTTGCATGTCCATTTAGTTAAGGGTAACATTGTGCGGCTTGAAGATATTGACCTTGGCACGGATAACAGTTTTGATCTTATCTACAGTATTGGAATTGCAGATTATTTGCAAGACAGGATGCTCATGAAAATCTTTCGCGATTCATATAACAAATTAAAAGTCGGCGGCAGGCTTATCGTTGCCTATAAAGATAAAGAGCGGCATAAACCGGTTGCGCTCAATTGGTATGGTGATTGGTATTTTATACCAAGAAACGAGGAGGAGCTTATCCGTCTTGCCCAGGAGGCGATAGGAAAAGACAATATCAGTGTTTCAGTTATCCGCGAGCCTTCAGGTGTTATCTTTTTTGCCGACATCAAAAAAATTAAATAATTTTTTCATAGCCCCATGGTTCCCATTGAAAAAGAGGCATATGCTTGTGCCTCTTTTTTTCTGTGTTAAGTGAGCGGAGTAAATAGCCGATATGTCAAAATCCAGAAAGCGCATGCCGGCCAATGATTGTCTGTTAACCGGCCATCAATGGCGACTGTAGGGAGCATTTTGTACAGGAGGGGGGTACAGACCAGAAAAAAACTGGGTGAATATCGATGCATATAGCATCCCGCAAAACGACGAGAACCGGTGCTACCGCTCACCCGCCAGACCTTACCGATGCTATGAAAATGAATTTGGCGACGCTTGCGTTTGCCAGCGAACTTGAGCGAGAATTTACCGAGGTATATTTTCGTACGTCACTGCCACAGGTTCGCATCTCGCTATTACTTGCCGCTATCTTTTTTGCGCTGTTCGGCGTTCTGGATGCAGCACTAGCCGGCGACATAAAACAGGATCTCTGGCTTATCCGATATGGTTTTATTTGTCCAGGGATCATCCTGCTGCTGCTCTTTTCCTTTACACCATTTTTTAAAAAATATATGCAGCCGGCACTTGCTGCGGGGATGGTATGGGCAGGCATTGGAATAGTTTATATGATTTTAATCGCACCCCCACCTGCGAATTACTCATATTATGCCGGGCTGATCCTTGTGTTCATGTACGGGTATACCTTTATCAAGCTTAGATTTATATGGGCAAGTCTTGCAGGCTGGTTTCTCGTGGTAATGTATGAAATCGCCGCACTGCTTGTATCCACGCCGATTCCAATCTTCATTAACAACAATTTTTTCTTTATCAGCGCAAACATCATCGGAATGTGTGCTGCATATTCCATAGAATATTTTGCCCGAAGGGATTTTTATCTGGCGCGGCTCTTGGAGCAAGAACGGGAAAAAGTTGCTGCAGCAAACCGCGAGCTTGAAGCAAAGGTGCAGGAACGGACGGCACAACTGATCCAGGCAAATAAGGTACTGCGGCTTGAAATGCAGGAGCGCAAACGCGCTGAAAAAGAATTGATCCACGCTCATAAAATGGAAGCGATCGGGACACTTGCCGGAGGGATTGCCCACGACTTCAACAATATTCTGACGGCAATTATGGGATTTGCTGAAATTGGTCTCCATAAGAAAACTATCGATGACGCAAAGCTCAAATACATTTTTGAACAGATTTTGCAGGCAGGATTGCGGGCAAAAGATCTCATTCGTCAGATTTTGACGTTTAGCAGGCAGCGCGATCAGGAACGTGTGCCGGTAAAGATGGGGAGTATTGTCAAAGAGGCATTAAAACTTTTGCGTGCAACGCTCCCCAAAAATATCCAGCTTCATGAAATAATCCGCACCGAACATGATATTGTTCTTGCCGGACCCACACAACTCCATCAAATCGTTATGAATCTTTGTACCAATGCGGCCCACGCCATGCGCGAAACGGGTGGTACGATCGAGGTTATCCTTGACGCCGCTTCACCTGACACAGGGCAGCCTCATAGCGGACAGTATATAGAACTTAATGTGCGCGACACCGGCTGCGGCATTGAACCCTCGATTATCAACAGAATTTTCGATCCGTTTTTTACGACAAAAGCTCCGGGCGAAGGAACAGGGATGGGATTGTCGGTTGTGCACGGGATTGTACAATCATGCGGTGGGATGATACGGGTATCCAGTGAACTGGGAAGGGGAACAACGTTTCAGGTGCTGCTGCCGCTTGCCGAATCCGAAGAAAGCATGGACGAGCATGAAGAAGAACCGATTGAGCGGGGAAGCGGCCGTATTCTGTTTGTCGACGACGAGGAAGCACTCGTGGAGGTGGGGCACGAAATGCTTGAAGAAATCGGTTATACCGTCAGCGTTAAAACTGATGCGCGCGAAGCACTAGAAGTGTTTCGCGCACAACCAGAACAGTTTGACCTGATCATTACCGACAAGAATATGCCGGGCATGACCGGGTTTGATCTTGCACGCGAAATTGCCCGGATTCGTCCTGATATCCCGATGATTCTCTGCTCAGGATATCATGATGAAGTAGAGGCTGAAAAAGCACGTGAACTGGGCTTCCGTGACATCATTGTCAAGCCGCTGTCGATGCGGGATATTGCTGAAACCATAAAACACGCGCTGGCGGGCAGCGGTAAGCATGACTCATAAGCGCAGCCAACATGCCATATGTGCGGCAATCATTATCATCAGCTTTATCATCGCTGAAGGCGGTATTAGCGCATGCTTTGCTGATGAGAGCACTATTTTTTTATGCCGTGTGCCGTTTTCCTTGTTTGACGGCATCAAGTTGCAGACCAGCAACTGCAATCCAAAACTGACTAACGCAAACCATCTTATTCAAAAAGTAAACCATCTCACCGGCAGCGATCTTAAAGATTGGAACAGCCTGCTGATCCAAAGCCTTGATCTGGTTCTCTGGCGGGACCTTTCAAAATATTTCAAGGCCGATGTTGCTCTGGCAGGATCGACCGGTTCGTTAGTGTCATCCAGTACCGGCTTTCGCTCAAAACCGTATGATGTATCGATTCGGATGCGGCAGCGGTATACGGCTGTTGAAGCGTGGTCAAACCTCTATTTTTATCCGTTGACAACCGACTGCCGCGATGTATACGCGTCGGGCCGGATTATCGAACCGTTTATCGCTCTGGGGCTTGGGTATACGTGGTTTCGCAGCGAGTCGGTTTTCAAACTGCGCAAGGGGGATTTTTTTTACAACCGGACGCGGGTCAACTGGAACAGCGGCGAATGGGGTTATAAAATCATGACGGGCTTTAATGTAAACCTCGGAAACCTTTCTCCGCGGATGAACCGCTGGATTGTCACTGTGTCGGCATTTCAGATCTGGAACCGGCTGAAGGGCAACGCGACGCTGCATCTCACCGACGAGCTGAAAATAAACGGCAGGCGCGTCCGCGCCGACCTGAAAGCCCGGCAGCGCATGGATATTGACCTCACCGGACCGTACTTTTCCCTCGCCGTGGGGCGCTACTTTTAATCAGAACCGTTCACCAATATACCATTCAGACGGATCAGAGCGCTTCAAGAAACACACGCACCGCAGTGAGTATCTCCTCCTGCTGTTCTTCCCGAGATATGACCGCAGGGTTATCGCCGTACTGCACCGGATAGGGGGTAGTGTCATACCAGCCCATCTGGGTATGGTTGCCCCCGACAATCGGCACGAACTGAGTTCCGGCAGGCAGATCCGCAACCGAGTCCTGTATCTCATCGCTGGTTACCAAGCCATCGCGGGTGCCGTAAATTGAAACAACTTTTACATCGCTTTCGGCAATGCTGAATGAACTTGACGGATAGGCTGCCAGTAGCACCACACCGTCAATGCCACCAAAATCTTTTGTGTAGCGGCACGACATGACACCTCCCAATGAATGGCCGCCGATTGCCCAAGAAGTGATATCGCCGTGGTCTTCAATAACCTTTTTGGCGCGATCATACCCGAAAATGGCAAGATCTGATGGCATCTGAATAAGCACACAGAGATATCCTTGCGCTGCAATGCTCTGCAGCAATGGTGCATAGGATTCAGGTTTGACCTTGCCGCCGGGGTAAAAGATAACCCCTTTAGTGGGGACTGCATTTTTCGGTGCAAACGCATAGTATCCATCACCGCGCCATTCGGGAACCGTGACCTTTTGAACCGCAACGGCATTATCAGACTGGAGTGCGTCAATGGCTTCAGGAAGGGCGGGATAAGAACCGGCCGGAGCACCGCCACGGGCAAGAAGCCGCTTAGTTTTTACCTCCAGCGGTGCAGAGGTCACAGATGCCCCGCCTGACCCGATTGCTTCAACCGTGTAATAATAGGTTGTGTTTGGCATAAGACCCTTATCGGTAAACGTATAGCTGCCACCGATAGCGGCGCTGCCGTATGCCGGAATGATCCCGTCACGGTTAACCTTGTATAATGATCCGTTATGTGGTGTTGTGTTGCGGTACAGGTTAAAACCGGTGCAATTGGGTTCATTGTCGGTTGTCCAATTTATCACAACTTTGCATTTATCCGGCCATGAACCAGTGTATGAAATGCTTGCGATCGTATGATTATCATCGGTTCCATTCTGGGCGATAGCATGCGTAGTGAACGCGAGCAGTATACAGCAGAAAATGATTGAAAAAAGGCACCTGAATGTTTTCATGATGCACCCTCCCTCTCGGTGTGAATCTTTTGAGCATAAACAGCACCCGGAAAGCAATTTTATTGAAAAGCAAAAAAAGAATCAAGTGCAACTATAGAATCAAAGAATTCTCTTTGCATGCGTCTCTCTTTTACGGTAGTATAGAAATAATTAAGTTGACTTTCCTGAAAGGAGCATGCAATGAAGAAATGGCGCTGCACTACATGTGGATATGTTCATAAAGGGGAAACCCCTCCCGACCAGTGTCCGGTCTGCAAGATGCACAAATCAATGAAACCCGGCCCGTTGTTTGTCGAAGTGAAATAACATGAGATATCTTTATCACCCATGAGCACAGATACAACCTGTGTATTCTGCGATATTGTTGCTGGTCGGGCACCTGGATATATCATCCATGAAGACGATCTCTCGCTGTGTCTTCTTGATATCAACCCTTACACCAAGGGACATTGCCTTGTCATCCCGAAACGACATGTGCCATGGTGGCATGACTTAACAGAAAAAGAAACTGCAAGCCTTTTTGCCGTTGCCCGCACGGTATCACAAAAAATCATGGAGGTTTACCGGCCTGATTTTGTCAGTCTCTTTGCACGGGGGCGTCGCATCCCCCACACGCATATTTTTCTGATTCCCACCTTTGGTGACGACATGATTGACCGGTTCTTTAACGCACTCGAGAAATTTCAGGAATCGCCGCCCGATCTTGTAAGGCTTCGCGACAACGCTGTCATGGAGGAAGTCGCCCGCGCCCTGAAAATCGCATAATAAGCCCCTCCTATTTCCCCAGAAGAGCCCCTTCTGTTTCTATTAATTAACAACAGGAAAAAATTACCTGGGAAGGTAGTATTTACACCTTTGCGTATCCTGTTTTGCAGGTGCCTTAATACTGCTAACCATCCGCAAAAACATATTTTTTTTCTTTGGCAAGCTCCTTGCTAACCATTCAGTCAGTGAATGAACAAACTGCAGCAGGTTTGAACATGAATCTTGCAGCGATTCGCAACATCCACGACGGAGCAGAATTTTTTGCGCCGACCAAAAAACTGCGTCGGTTGTCAATTTTAATGGTAATCGAGCACAATCCAAATGTGAGCCAACACGCGATCGGAAGACTTACCAGTCTGAGCAGCGCTATGGTGAATCAGTACATAAGAGATCTGCAGCAGGAACGATTGATCAGTGTTGAAGGAGATAACAACCGTACCCAAACCTATCATTTGACCACTGCTGGCAGAAAAGAGCTGAAGTCTTTACGTGCGTTATATGCTGCTGAACTTACGGCGCTGTGTGAAGGCGCATGTGGTGTTGTAAAGGAGGAGAACTGTGGCACTGGCGATTGAGAAGAACCCTCCACCGATGTCCCCACAGACGATTTTGGAAGAGCCGATCAACGGCACCGTGTGGTGGGTTGCGCACACCAAAAGCCGGCGGGAAAAAGCGCTTGCAGAGTTTCTCGGAGAACGAGGCATCGGGTACTACCTGCCGATGGTGAAGTCTCGGCAACCCAGTTGCCGGAGAGAAAGGTTTTCCTTGCTGCCGCTTTTTTCGGGATATCTTTTTTTTAAGGGTGATAGGGATGATCGGTACCATGCATACACTTCAAACCATATCGCGCGCGTACTTGAGGTGAAGGATCAAGAAAAATTGCGGCGGGAGCTTTTGCAGATAGCGCGGGTGATTGCAGCGCGAGAGCTGATGTCTCCATGCGATTTTTTTACCGAAGGTCAGCGCGTGCGTGTCACGTGCGGTCCGCTTAAAGGTGTCGAAGGCATTATTCAGCGCAAAAACGGCTCGTGCCGTTTGGTGCTTACGGTCAGTGCCATCGCGCAGTCATTTGCGGTAAATATCGACGCCGAGATGGTAGCGGCGGTATAGAAACTCAGTGCTCAGCAATAAGCGCTGAGTATAAACGTGAAACGTGAAGGGTGAGCAGAGAGAAGCATTTAAGCTTTCTGTTCACCAATTACCTCATATGATTTACCCGAGAAAGGGGCTTTTGCCCCCCAAAGGGACGGAGTGTCGGCGGAGGACATTAACCGCAGCAACCGAACTGTTCCAGTATGTTGCTTAACCTTGTAATAATTTCAGGTTCTTCCTTTAGATCGCACATCGGTACAAGGTGCTTCATAATGTATGCAAGATCAAGTCGGCCTTGTTTTACGGCAATGGTTTCTATATCTGCCCAGTCCTGTGTTCTGTTTGCGAATGCTTTAAAAATGATCAGATCTTCCGCGGAACACGTTTTCAGGGAAATCCCTGGCAGATATTCAAACAGCGAGGCGCGGCGGATCACTTCTTCTTCAAACGGCAGGCCGCCCAAAGCAATATCAATACCGATGCCGTCATCTGTTTTGGCAAGCACAACCCTGTTGGCAAGTGCAAAACTGCGGGCATCGGGGATACGCGGCATATAAGCGGCGAGCAGCTCATCAATATATTCGGCTTCACGTAAAAAGTTTGTCAACAGGGTTACGTCAATATCACGAGTCAACCGCGGCCGTCCCCATCGCTGCAGAGCGATGCCACCGATAAAGCAATAACGCCACCCGCGCTGCTCGAAAAATAACTGTAAATCATATGCTGCATGAAAAAGGGACTTCATGGGCGTAGTTTGTTGAACCAGCGTTGCTGATCAACAAGACCGGATGTGGGCAAAGGAGGATTATGGCGCAGAGCTGCCTGCAAGGCATCTTCGAGAATCTCTATAGTCGAGACAAGATCATCCTCCAAAATTTCTCGGTTCGTGATCTCATTAAGCACACTGGAGGCTTGCTTCCAGCGCGTGACCCACGCATGCAGTTTCTGGTTTTCGGACCGCCGCATTTTTATCTGAAATAAAGGCACAAAAGGATGTGTGTTCTAGATCGTTGGTGCCTCAGAATACAATATTATCCTATCGCAATCGGCCTCGGAACGCAACGCTTTCCACATCGGTTGCATGCATGAAAAGCGAACAGGAGGAAGGGGCTTTTGCCCCCAAAGGGACGGAGTGCAATTAAATTGACCTTATGCAGATTAATGCCATTATTCAGGCGCGAATGGGTTCTCGTCGGTTCCCGGCGAAGGTGATGCATGAAATATGCGGCATGCCGGTTCTTGGGTATGTCATTGAACGGGTTTGCCGCTGTCATACGATCAGCAAGGTCATCGTTGCGACGTCTGATGACCCACTTGATGATACCATTGAACGCTATTGCCAAAAGCAAGGCATCACCTGTTTTCGCGGCGCCCGTGATAAGGTGAGCGCACGGTTTGCCGCCGCGCTGCAGCACTATCCTTGTGACGGGTTTATACGTGTTTGCGCAGACAGTCCGTTGCTTGACAGTCTTTTGGTGGACCGAGCCGTAAAGATGTTTTCAGAGAGTCCATGCGACATGGTAACCAACATCATGCCCCGGACCTATCCGCGAGGACAGTCGGTAGAGGTGCTGAAAACAGACGTGTTTCTTGCGACACAGGCTGATTTTACCGAGCCCGACGATTATGAACATGTTACGCGATATTTTTATCGGCATCCTGAGCAGTTCGCCATTTATCCGTTTTTGTCCCCTGTCGATCTTAGCACCATCAGACTGTGTATTGATACATATGACGATATGGAGCATGTAACCGCCCTCATCACTATGATGAAAAAGCCGCAATGGTCATACAGCCTCAGTGAGATACTGGAGCTGTATCATAGAATAAACGGTGGTAACGCAGAGGGATGCGTAGCAAGCGCATGCTCAACGTAGGCATTATTGGGCTCGGTGTCGGTGAACAGCATATTGCCGGTTACCTCCGACACCCCGCATGCAGCGTGGTTGCCGTTTGTGATATCGCGGATAAAAAACGCGTCATGGCACAGGCAAAATATCCTGATGTAAGGGTGACGGCAGATGCTGACGAGATCTTAACGGATCCAAAGATCGATGTCGTGTCGATCGCTTCATATGACAATTACCACTATGAGCATATTGTGAAGGGTCTTTCTAACGGAAAACACCTGTTCGTTGAAAAACCGCTCTGCCTGCATCAGCACGAACTTGAGCATATCCAGGCGCTTCTTCAGGACAGACCGCACCTGAAAATTTCCTCAAATCTTATTCTGCGCATGTCTCCGCGTTTCAGGGATTTAAAGTGCAGGATACAGAAAGGGGAACTCGGGACACTGTATTATATCGAGGCAGATTATCATTACGGACGGATCCATAAAATCCATCATGGGTGGCGGGGCAGCATTCCGTATTACTCTGTAGTTTTGGGTGGTGCTGTGCATATGGTGGATCTGCTCCTGTGGCTTACCGGTGATTCTGTAGCTGAGGTTGCAGCGGTCGGGACGAATATCGGAAGCAAAGGGTCGTGTTTTAAATACAACGATACGGTGGTGGCAATCCTTCGCTGCAAAAGCGGCATGGTGGCCAAGGTCGTTGCGAATTTTCCGTGTGTGCACCCCCATTTCCACGCTCTTTCGGTGTACGGAACGAAAGGCTCATTCATTAACGGCACCGACCATGCGCTGCTGTATACTTCGCACAGCGCCGGTACTATCCCCGAAGTAATCAGCACCCTCTATCCCGGAGTGCACAAGGGGGATTTAATCTACAGTTTTATCGAGGCAATTCTCAACGACACCGAGCCAGAGGTTTCATCAAACGATGTGTTTCGTGTCATGGCGGTCTGCTTTGCAATTGAACAGGCAGCACGAAATGGCACGGTCACATCCGTATGCTCTGTTGGGGAATTCAATGATGGAACGCATAATACCGTTTGGCAAGCCGATTATCGGCGCGGAAGAAAAACAGGCCGTGCTTGAGGTGCTTGACAGCCCAACGCTCGTTCATGGGCCAAAAGCTGTAGCCTTTGAGCATGATTTTGCAGCATTTACCGGTGCCCCCTATGCCGTATCGGTTGCAAATTGTACGGCAGCCATGCACCTTTTCTATTTTTCTATGGGACTCGGGTGCGGTGACGAGGTCATTGTGCCGGCACAGACCCATACGGCTACTGCGCATGCCGTCGAGCTGACCGGCGCACGACCGGTATTTGTCGATGCCGAGCCGCGTACCGGCAATATTGATATTGAACAAATCGAATCGGCAATCACGCCCCGAACCCGTGCCATTGCAGTTGTGCATTTTCTGGGTGCGCCCGTTGCTATGGAACGGGTTGTTGCAATCGCACAAAAATACGGCCTTCGGGTTGTCGAAGATTGTGCGCTTGCGCTCGGCACCCGGATCAATGGGCGTCATGCAGGGTTATACGGGGATTGCGGTTGCTTTTCGTTTTATCCGGTAAAACATATGACCACCGCCGAAGGCGGTATGCTGGTGACTCGGGATGAGACAATTGCTGCACGTGTGCGCGCGCAACGGGCGTTTAGCGTTGATCGGAATGCCGGTGAGCGGATCCTGCCGGGTATGTATGAGGTAACCGGTCTTGGTTTTAATTACCGTATGAGTGAACTGCAGGCAGCCCTCGGAATCGAGCAGCTGAAACGTGTCAATACGTTTCTTGAAATCCGGAAGCGCAATTACGAGCTGCTCGCACAAGAACTCGCCGATATCGATGAACTCGAAGTGCTCCAAGGAGATCACAGCGGGACGCAATGCAGCTATTATTGCCTTTCAGTACTGGTAAAAGAGGGCTCTGCACATAAACGAAATGAGATCATGCTCGGATTGAAACGAAACGGCATTGGAACGAGCATCTATTATCCTAAGCCTGTTCCGCATATGGCGTATTACCGCACCAAATATGGATATACGGACAGAGATTTCCCCGTTGCAGCCCGCATCAGTTCCCGCACAATCGCCTTGCCGGTCGGGCCGCATCTTACCAGCGATGATATGCGGTATATCGCAGCAGGCTTGAAAAAAACGATCAGGGAGGTCAGGTAACATGAAGACACTCAAGGGAATGAGAATCACATTGATCGGCGGCGCCGGATTTATCGGCCACAACCTCGCACTACACCTGAAGCGCGCAGGCGCTGAGGTCGCAGTGATCGACAGTTTGCACATCAATAATTTTCTTGCCTTCAGCTCTACGGCAACCAATATTCAGAACCGTGAACTGTATCTAAAAATACTTACTCAGCGGTTCGATTTACTCCAATCGGCCGGTATACCGCTCTATATTCAGGATTGTCGGGATTATCATCCACTTGGCAGACTGCTTGAAAGCATTAAGCCTCAGACAGTTGTGCATTTGGCTGCCGTTGCTCATGCCAACATATCTAATAAGGATCCCTATAGCACGTTTGACCACAGTCTCCGCACACTTGAAAATGCACTCGATTATGCCCGCGGCTCTGTGCAACATTTTATCTTTTTTTCATCGAGTATGATTTACGGCAATTTCCCGGACGGCTTTGTAACCGAAGAAACACCCTGCAAACCAATCGGCATCTACGGTGCACTGAAACTTGCCGGAGAGCAGATGGTTATTGCCTACAATCAGGTGTTCGGGCTCCCTTATACCATCATACGACCGTCGGCGCTGTATGGAGAGCGGTGTGTAAGCCGTCGAGTAGGACAAATTTTTATCGAAAACGCCATTCAAGGCATGGAAATTTCGATCGCCGGCAACGGTGATGATCGTCTTGATTTTACCTATATCGAAGACCTCTGTGAGGGGGTTATGCGAGTCATTGAAAACGAGAACTCATACAACCAAATATTCAATATCACCTACGGAGAATCTCGATCACTCAATGACATGGTGGCAATTTTAAAGGAACATTTTCCCGATGCCAACGTAACCTATTTGCCAAAAGACCGTCTGACACCATCCCGTGGGACCCTCTGCGTCGATAAAGCACGAATGATGATTGGCTATGAGCCACGCTGGCCTCTTGAACGGGGCTTTGTCAAATACATCGAGTGGTACAAAAAGCTCTTTAACCGGTCAAAATCGGCTCCTTACCTCCAACCGGTTATCAATATGTATTCATCACAGCAACAGATAACGGCCGGAGCGTGACCTCATTAGAAGTTTGCCACTGCGTTTCCGATCCGTGGTTTTCCGCAGTACTCAATCGGGCCGTCTACCGGCTTGTTGAATGCACTGCTCTGGAAGGATCAGGCAATGCCCCGGCCACAATGGTGCCGTGGGAACGGTGCTCTCAGGAATCGCCCGTCTTTATCTATGCCACTATCCCGAGCAGTGATGTAAAGGCATCCGCCCGTCTCGGTCAACGGGGGTTTTATTGCGCCGAATCGCGGCTTGTGTTTGAAAAACAACGCCAACCGGAGAGGTTTCCTGTACCGGATACTTTTACGATCCGATATGCAATCCCCGCGGATGAACAAGAGGTGCGGCGTATCGCGCGATGCAGTTTCTCTTACTCTCGGTTTCATTGTGATCCCCGTTTTTCACGAGTTGAGGCCGATGCGGTAAAAGAAGCATGGGCAGCCAATTTCTTCACCGGCGGGCGCGGCACGCACATGATCGTTGCAGTCTCTCACGACACCTGCATCGGGTTTCTTCAGCTCTGTGCCCAGCATGATGTGTTGACTATAGATCTTATTGCTGTGGCGCCTGAACATCGGCACCATGGCATTGCTGATGCTATGATTGCGTATGCTGAACGCACCTGTTCAGGACATGCTCGCATCAGGGTCGGGACGCAAGCCGCTAATATCCCTTCGGTCAGGTTATATGAACGTCTCGGATTCCGCCTTGTCGCTTCATATTACGTTTTGCACTACCATAATTGAGCTGCAATGAAAATCGATCGTTGTGATCTTGACAAAGAGGTTATGGTTGTTGCCGAAATCGGCAACAACCATGAAGGCAGCTTCGCACGTGCTGAAGAAATGATTTGTCGAGCAGCCGATGCCGGCGCTGATGCGGTGAAGTTCCAGACCATCATTCCTGAACGTCTCGTTTCATCTGAGCAGCACGAGCGCATTGCCCAACTTCGCCGATTTAGTTTGAGTTATCGTCAGTTTGAGGCACTCAAAGCAAAAGCAGATAAAGAGCGGGTGCTCTTTCTTTCAACGCCGTTTGATCTGGAAAGCGTCCGGTTTTTAAACGAACTTGTGCCTGCTTTCAAAATCGCTTCAGGCGACATTGACTTTTTCCCCCTGCTGGAAACCGTAGCACAGACAGGAAAGCCGGTGATTCTATCAACCGGATGCTCAACACTCGCAGAGGTGCGAGAAGCTCATGCACGGATCACGCAGGTGTGGCGCAGCATGGGGATTGATCAGGAGATCGCCCTGCTGCACAGTGTTGCGGGCTATCCTACACCGCTGCACCAGGCAAATCTGAAATGTATTGCCACATTGCACCAGCTCGGCGTGACGGTCGGGTATTCGGATCATACGATAGGGACAGATGCAGCGGTGGCTGCCGTGGCACTTGGTGCCCGGATTGTAGAAAAACACTTCACGCTTACGAAACAGCTTTCCTCGTTTCGCGACCACGCATTGTCTGCCGACCCAGAAGAATTCACCGCTATGGTGCGGCGAATACGTGACGTTACTGTAATGCTTGGTGACGGTATCAAGCAGCCACAGCCATGCGAACTTTCTCAGCAAACGTTTATGCGGCGCTCTATTGCCGCTGCTTATTCGTTGCAGAAAGGGCAGCCCATCACCCTTCATGATCTAACATGGGTACGGCCGCAGCGCGGATTAAAAGCAGGGCAAGAGCATCTTGTTGTGGGTAAAAAACTTATACGGGATGTGGATGCCGGGACCGTGCTTGTGCCCGAGCTCATCGGGTGAGGCGGATAGAAAAAATATGAAGCCGATAGGCGTTGACTGGCGGATCATGATCGCCGCGTATTTGGTGCTGTCTGGCGTATGGGGAGTTTTGGCAAAAATTGCCGCACACCGGCTTGAACCGCTTGTTGCCTCGTGCGTTGCAACAACATGTGCTTGTTTGACCGTTCTATGCCTTGCAATGCGGAGCGTGATCGTACGCCCATCATTGGGTGTTGCTACTGCGGCAGTCTGTGGCATTCTTGGCGGTCTCTCTTCGTTCGCATTATACACGGCACTTAAGCAGGCGCCGGCAAGCATCGTGCTTCCCATGAGCTCGCTGTATTTGGTAATCACCGTAATCCTTTCGGCGGTGTTCCTGGGTGAGGTATTGCATGCTCGCCACTATGTCGGTATTGCGCTTGCCATTGTTTCTGTTATGTTGCTTGCCTCCTAATTGTAGAGAGATGGAGCATGTGCGGTATCGCAGGATATATCGGACATGAAGCACTACCACCCGAACGCATCACGCAATGTCGTATGCTGATGCGGCATCGTGGCCCTGATGCAGATGGATGCTATCACCGCAGTAGCAACGGCTCACATGTGTATTTGTTGCACAGCCGTCTCAGCATTATTGATCTTGACAGCCGTGCAAACCAACCGTTTCGTGTCGGAACGAAGGTTATGACCTATAACGGCGAGCTGTATAATTATCTTGAGCTCAGGGACGAACTCAAGCAGCTCGGCCGTTCTTTTACAACTGCGTCCGATACCGAGGCGTTGCTGCAGGTCGTGGATGCGTGGGGCTGGAAAGGTCTTGACCGGTGTGAGGGGATGTGGGCATTTGCGGTATATGACGAAAAAGATAATTCACTGCTCCTGTGCCGCGACCGTTTTGGCGAAAAACCTCTCTATGTGTTTCGTGATACAAGGGGTGTGTTTTTTGGCTCTGAGGTAAAGTTTATCCGTTCCCTTACCGGTATTCGATTCGATATCGATCTCAGACAGGTGTACCGGTACATGGTCAACGGATACAAGTCACTCTATAAAAGCGGCTCGCAGTTTTTTAAGGGGATTACCGAGATTGCACCGGGTACCCTGATGCTTGTCGGTGCCGACGGGTCACAAACGATCCACCGGTATTGGAAGCCACGGTGCGAGCCAGACCCCTCGATGACCCATGATGCAGCAGTTGACGGCGTGCGGGAGCGCCTTCTGCATTCCGTGAAGCTGCGCCTGAGATCTGACGTGCCGCTTGCTTTTTGTATGAGCGGAGGCATTGATTCAAATGCCCTCATCAGTATTGCAAAGCGCGTATTCAAATACGATGTGCATGGTTTTACCATTGTGAATACCGACCGCCGTTATGAAGAACAGGATATGATTGCACTGAGCGTTCGAGAACTCGGCATACGGCACACAGCCATTCCTCTCAGTCCCCACAATTTTTTAGACCGCCTGCGTACCCTCGTCGTCCACCATGATGCTCCGGTTTATACCATTACCTATTTTGTCCACTGGCTGCTCCAAAGAAGCATCGCCGACCACGGGTACCGCATTTCGATCAGCGGCACCGGCGCTGATGAGCTGTTTACCGGCTATTATGATCATCACCTGGCATACCTTTATGAAATCCGCAATGACAACGGATGCTATGATGCCGCAAGAGCAGCTTGGCAGACCTATATTCAGCCGCTGGTGCGAAACCCCTATCTCAAGGATCCCGACCTTTTCATCCGTAACCCTTCGTTTCGTGACCATATCTATCTTGATGCGCCGGTGTTTGCGAGTTTCTTGAAGGCGGATTTTTATGAACCGTTCAGCGAACACATTTTTACCCCGAGCCTCTTACGCAACCGCATGTTGAACGAACTTTTCTATGAATCGGTGCCGGTCATCCTCCATGAAGATGATCTTAATGCAATGTATTTTTCCATTGAAAACAGATCTCCTTTTCTCGACCGACACCTGTTTGAATTCTGCAGCAGCATTCCTACGCGCTTTCTGATGCGAGATGGCTATGCGAAAGTTTTACTCCGTGATGCGCTCCGGGGGATTGTTCCGGAAGCAATTCTTAATAACAGACGAAAGGTCGGATTCAACGCCCCGATTTTTTCACTCCTTGATGTAAGCGATCCTCAGGTGCGAAGTGCTTTACTTGATGCAAGCCCGATATTCGAGCATGTGCACCGCCAGCAGATTGAGGACCTGCTTGCGCAGCCCCATTTATCAAACAGCCGAAGCAAGTTTCTCTTTTATTTTCTCTGCAGCAAGATGTTTCTCGAGGAGTTTAGGTCGTGAGGTACTGTACCCGTTGTGTGATTCCCGAAACCCGGCCGCATATTACCTTCGATCACGAAGGTGTGTGCAATGCATGCCGGTCACATGAGATGAAAAAGAACATCGATTGGATATCCAGGAAAGAAGCCTTTAAGGATGTGGTGCATACCGCACAGCGGCACAGCACTGGGTATGACTGTGTGATTCCTGTCAGCGGCGGAAAAGACAGTACCTGGCAAGTTGTGACCTGCCTTGAGCACGGCCTGAATCCTTTGGCGGTCACGTGGAAAACACCTGTACGAACTCCGATCGGACAGCGCAATCTGGATAACCTTGTGCGGCTTGGTGTCGACCATATCGATTATCAGGTTAATCCCCGGGTTGAGAAAAAATTCCTCCGCATTGCATTTGAACGCTTCGGTACCCCGGCACTCCCCATGCACATGGCACTTTTTAGCATCCCCTTGCGCATTGCCGTTCGTTTCCGGATTCCGCTGGTTGTCTGGGGGGAAAATTCGGCATTCGAGTATGGAGGAACCGATGAAGAGCGCACCGGGTTCAAACTCGACGGAGCATGGCTGAAAAAATACGGTGTCACCCACGGCACAACCGCCAGCGACTGGATTTCTGATGAACTGACAGAACGGGAGTTAACCCCCTATTTCATCCCAACAGCCGAGGAGCTTGAGGCAAGCGGCGTGCTCGCGGTCTTTTTAGGCTACTATTTCCGGTGGGATCCAGATGCAAGCCTTCGGGTTGCCCAAGCACACGGTTTTGAGGTGAGGACGGAAGGGCCGAAAACAGGATACTACGATTATGCTGATATCGATGATGAATTCATTATTTCGATTCATCACTGGCTGAAATGGTACAAGTTCGGATTCACCCGGCTTTACGACAATCTTTCCCTAGAGATCCGCAACAACCGCATGAGCCGTCACAAGGCCATTGATATCATCAAACAGCGGGGAGATGAAACGCCACACGAGGATATCGAAAAATTTTGCGCTTTTACCGGTATGACCGTACAGCGCTTTTTCGAAACCGCCGAGCGGTTTCGAAACAGAAACATCTGGAGCAGAGAGAACGGCTGCTGGAAAATCAAAAATTTTCTGATTTCAGACTGGAAATGGTCATGAAGTTTACGCCGATTGATCCGCCCCGCGAGTTTGAAACCGGTTTTGCCTCATGCCCTGTTGTGATGCGCGACTGCGGCCGTCTTGTTCTTGAGCCTGATGAGCAGGTCACTCTTGTAACGCCGTCAGGTGCGGAATACGACGTGGCGCGGAAAGCATGGGGTTTTTACGCAACACCGTCACTCAACGGCAGACTCTCGCAGTTCGGTTTGCGCGGCGTGCTCGTCAAAAACCGAATCGGGCGGTATTTCATTCTTCTGGTGGAGACGGAACGGGAAGATGATTTTGAAGAATACCTTGCAGCTGAAGGTATCACCATTGTGTGGTGGCTTGACCGCACCGAGGAGCTGGAACGTCTTGAGAAAAAACTCAATGGATAACACTGCTCCTGTAATGTCCTCCAATCATCGGTGCCTCTGCGGCAATGCCGATTGGATAAAGGTATTTACTTATACCGCGCCGCCTGCGGGAGAGACCCGTTTTGCGTGCAGCACTTGCGGCACGTATTACCGCGAGGTGCTTCGCTGTACCCGATGCGGCCATTTTATTTCCGTCAGCACTATGGATATGAACAGCCTATACGCGGGCGCGTATGTCTCCTCAACCTACGGCGATGACGGCATTCGACGGAACTTTGACAGAATCATATCGCTGCCAGCCGAAAAATCGGACAATGCAGGAAGGGTGCGCAGGGTTGTGGATTTTGCCAGAAACTTCTTGCAGGACGGCCGCCGAAACCGGAAGCCGAGAATTCTGGATGTGGGATCGGGGCTGTGTGTTTTTCTGTACCTGATGAAACAGGCAGGGTGGCAGTGCACGGCGCTTGACCCGGATCCGCGCATGGTACGCCATGCCCGGGAGACTGTCGGCGTTGATGCGGTGTGTGGTGACTTTATGGAAACGGACAAGTTCAAAAGGTTTGACGCTATCGCCTTCAACAAGGTGCTCGAGCATGTTGCGGACCCTATTGCCATGCTCCGCCACAGTGCGCGGTTCCTCCGACAGAGCGGGTTTGTGTATGTCGAGGTGCCTGATGGCGAGGCAGCGGTTGCCGACGGACCGGAACGAGAGGAGTTTTTTATTGAACACCTACATGTATTCAGTCTCAAATCGCTTGACGTATTGGCATCAAAAGCCGGTTTTGTCCCGGTGCAGGTTGAAAGAATTCGGGAGCCGAGCTCTAAATTCACGCTTTGCGGTTTTTTTATTCAACGCAATACCCTTTCCGTAAAACCGTTTAACAGAACAGTGCTATGGACCGGCAGTTCATTCCGCTTTTTATAACCGGCATTGCCAGAAGCGGTACAAATCTGGTTGGCAGAATGCTCAACGCACACCCGGAAATCGCTGTTGCGATTGATCCATATTTGCCCTTTTTTAAATCGTTGCGGGATGCTCTTGTCATAAAAACGCTCAAAAAACCATGGCAAGAGTTCACGCCGTCAATGGCTTTACAGGATTATTATTATACTGATGAGCGTATCGCAATACTC
This sequence comes from Thermodesulfobacteriota bacterium, assembly GCA_026415325.1. GTDB lineage: Bacteria > Desulfobacterota > WTBG01 > CAIYCZ01 > CAIRTM01 > JAOAHH01. Next base: position 57,014 of record JAOAHH010000151.1, read on the forward strand.
GACCTTGTTCAAAATGGCTCACTTGATATGCGATTAGAAAAAACGCAACGGCTTGTTTTGATAGAACAGCTTGCCAATCGCGCCCGCATAGAGTGTTCTGATCTTGTCGGCTCTTTTGCGGGAATAGAAGCTGAGGAGTATCGTGTATTACTCACCGCGCTTCTTAATGTTATCTCACAATACAGGGGAAGCACCATATCACGTTTGATAGGATTCAAAGATCTATGGATCATCGAATTTTTTACCATGCTTGCCCGAGCATATCCCGAAGCACGCTTTGTTGCCGTTTTGCGGGACCCGCGCGCCGCTGCTGCCTCGATGCTCGGTTTTAAGGATAAAGACCCGTCACAGCTCTGCCACACGCTTTCCTTTGTGCGGCACTGGCGAAAATATGCTGCGTTCATTCATCTGTATCGCAGCGGTTTTTTTGCCGAACGCTTTCATGTGGTGCGTTATGAAGATTTGCTTGAAAACCCTGTGCGGACGGCGCGCTCATTGTGCTCGTTTTTAGAAGTACCGTTTGACGATCGTATGCTTGATATGAGCAATTTTTATGATGCAGCCACCGGAGCGGTATGGCAAGGAAACAGCACATTCGATCCGGTCATGACCGATATCAGCAGACATGCTGCGCAACGCTGGCGCACGAAGCTTGACCCGCGAATCACCGCCCTTATCGATTTCGTCTGCGGTCCTGAGATGCAGCTTTTCGGCTATGCTCCGGTATATTGCGCGTTCACCCCAGAGGTGATAAGCGGCATGCTTGAATATCTTATTGAAAACAATACGGAATCCTGCAGTTGGCGGAGCGATTTTCAGGACCCCCAGCAGGATTTTGCGCTTGAATTGTTCCGCCGGTGCCTGCTCGAACTTCCGGATCCGCCCCGCGACGCTTCCCTGATCCGGCGTTCTTTTCTTTTTGAAAGTCTCTATGACGTACTCCGCGCAAACGCTTCCCGAGATGAGCAGAGACGTTATGCAGTCAGTTGAACGATCCTCGATCATGGACCTGACGGAAACACTGTGCAGGTTTCAAACCGGGGTGGTCGCAGCCGATAACTCGCTGTTGTTCGAATGTCTCAGCCGTGAACTGCCGTTTAGGCTGTGCCGCTATCCTTCCGGGGCAACCTTTAATGGCTGGGTTATCCCACAAAATTGGCGCGTCGAACGCGCATTGCTCATAAAAGACGGTCGGATCGTGTTTGATGGTACGGCGCATCCGTTTGGGGTTGCCGCCTATTCACGCTCGTTTCACGGCGAACTTGCGTTTGAGGAGTTACAGCGGCACCTGGTAACAAAACCAGACCTTCCGGATGCTTATGTCTATCACTGCATGTGGCTGTACCGGCCATGGGCTGCGGATTGGGCGTTTTCGATGCCGTACCGTATCTATAAAACACTGACTCCCGGCTGGTATCGTGTTGAGCTCACAACCTGCTATGAGCCCGGAGAGATGCTGGTTGCCGACTATGAGCACCGGGGCACTCTTGAGAGCACGATCGTTTTTAACTGCCATACCTGTCATCCGCACATGGCAAACGACGCATTCGCAGGTGTCGCACTGCTGGTGAGGCTGTTTCAATGGTTGGGAAGGAAAAAAACCCGCTATACCTATCGGCTCGTTCTTGGGCCCGAGCACCTCGGCACGGTCTTTTATCTGCGCGACCGCGATACGCATGAAATAGACCGTTTTATCGGCGGCGTGTTTGTGGAAATGCCCGGCACGTGCGGCCCGCTGAAACTTGCATCCTCATTTCTGGGCGGTCTTCCGATAGACCGGGCATTGCAGCATGCCATGCGCCATTACAGCACCGGATATGTCCTTGTCCCGTGGCGAAAGGGAGCTGGCAATGATGAAACCGTCTGGGAAGCGCCGGGATATGAGGTGCCGTTCTGCGAGCTTACATGGTGCATGGATCAATTTGCCCCGTATCCTGAATATCACACAAGCCTTGATATGCCGGATTCACTTGATGTTGCCCATGTTGATGAGACTTTTTTGGTTTTGCAAAAGACGATAGAAATTTTTGAAAACAACGCTGCTGTTATCAGAACCTTTGACGGACTGGTGTGCCTTTCAAATCCAGTATTTGACCTCTATTATGAGCGGCCGGATCCTGCGGTCCGCAAGGATTTGCCGGATGACGGTGAGAAATGGGGCCATCTGCTCGACTGCCTCTTTCGGTATCTTGACGGCTCACAGACGGTTCTAGACATTGCTGACAAGCACGATTTGCCGTTTGACCGTGTGTATGCGTACATTCAGCGCCTTGCAGCAAAAGGCCTTGTGCGACTCGAGTATCAAAGGATTAACCGAATACCAGTTTCCCAGATTGCGGGTGGAGAGTGTGCAGCATGATTGCCGTTGTTGATATAGGCTTGGGCAATCTGCAGTCCGTGTGCTGGGCATGTGCGCATGTCGGTGCAAAGGTTTGCGTTGCCGCGCAGCCTTCCGATCTCAAAGGATGCAGTGCAATCATTCTTCCCGGTGTGGGCGCATTCGGCGACGGCATGCGGCAGCTTCGGCAGCGAGGATTTGTCGACGCGCTCTGCCAAGCAGTGGCATGGGGCATGCCGTTGCTCGGAATTTGCCTTGGCATGCAGCTTTTGGCAGAGGTGAGCGAGGAGTATGGACTCCATCCGGGGCTTGGGCTGATCAAAGGACATGTCACCAGACTAAAGCCCTCACATAACGGGGAGAGGGTGCCACATATCGGGTGGTGTGATGTCGCCCTCACAAAAAACGAAAGCGTTTTGTTTAGAAATATTCCAACAGGTGTTCCGTTTTATTTTGCCCACAGCTATGCCTTAGCATGTTCAGAGGAGTCAGATGTTGGGGCAAGGATTTTTTTCGGTAGTCGTCTTGTGACTGCAGCGATTGAACGCGGCAATCTTTTCGGTGTTCAGTTCCATCCTGAAAAGAGTCAGGATGTCGGGCTTGAACTGCTCCATAACTTTTGGCTGTTTTCTCGTCAGTAACACCTATCCGCCACGCCCCCGGCAGGTTTAATATAACATCATGGTTCGCCCACGACTCATACCGTGTTTGCTCCTGAAAAACGGTCTGATTGTCCGCAGCCAACGGTTTTCGGTGCATCAGGACATCGGTAACCCTCTGAGCACGGTCAAGCGGTTTTCAGACTGGAATGTTGACGAGCTGATCCTGCTCGACATCAGCAGCGAAGATTACCATGACCTGCGGCGAGATGATTTGCAGCAGCGTTATCACGGCACGACAGCCCTTGATGTTCTCAAAGCCGTGTCGCAGGTTTGTTTTATGCCGCTCGCGTTTGGTGGCAGGATTCGTTCGCTTGAAGATATACGGCTCAGGCTGAGCGCAGGCGCTGATAAGTGTGTTATCAATACGGTTGCAGTGAAGGATCCCTCTTTTATTACCCAAGCGGCACAACGGTTTGGCGCGCAATGTATTGTTGTCAGTATTGACGTTAAACTTCACGAGGATGGCAGTTATGAGGTGTATACGCATCGCGGTACCTTCCCCACCGGATGGGATCCTGTGTCATGGGCACAGGAGGTTGAACGGCTCGGCGCCGGTGAGATTTTTCTCAACTCGATAGACCGTGACGGATCGGCGCAAGGGTATGACATTGCACTTATCAGAAGCGTAACATCTGCGGTTTCGATTCCCGTGATCGCCTGCGGCGGTGTCGGCAGGTACGAGCATTTTCCACCGGGCATTCTTGAAGGCGGCGCAAGTGCAGTCAGTGCGGCAAATATTTTTCACTTTTTCGAGCTGAGTTATCCGCTTGCAAAAAAAGTGTGCAGGGAAGCAGGGATACCGATGCGCGAAAGCAGCCTCAGCAGCCGGTGGCTGCTGCGGGAGCCTTCATATACCGAAGAGGAACGTGAGCGGGCACGTGAGCGCGCATCGGGCATCATTTGTTTGCCAAATGTACTGAGAAAATCTATCCATGCGGTGCGCTGGTGTACACGCTGCGTGTATCCTGCGATCAGCGCAGCCCCGATGGAGTTTGACGAAAACGGCGTATGCATGGGCTGCCGTATGGCAGAGGTAAAAGCCAGTATTCCGGCTTCAGAATGGCGCAGGCGTTGTGATCTCTTGCGCGAGATTTTTGAACGTTACCGATGCCGCGATGGATCACGACATGATTGTATCATTCCTGTCAGCGGCGGGAAGGATAGTTACTTCCAGACCCATGTCATCAAGAATGAGTTTGGCTTAAATCCTCTGCTGGTGACCTACAACGGCAATAACTACACACCGACCGGCTGGCGTAATCTTCACCGCATGAAAGAAGTATTTGGTGTTGACCACATTATCTATTCGCCCAGTGTTGAACTTTTGAAAAAGCTCAATCGCCTCGGATTCATTATCATGGGCGATATGAACTGGCATGCGCATGTGGGTATCACCACGTTACCGGTACGCATTGCAGTTCAGTTTAAGATTCCGCTCATTATCTGGGGCGAACACGGCTATCTTGACCTTTGCGGTCAGTTTTCCATGGATGATTTCCCTGAAATGAGCTACCGCGATCGGCTCGAGCACTTTGCCCGAGGGGATGAGTGGACGTACTTTGTCGGCCTTGAGGGTATTACTGCCCAAGACATGATTCCCTATCAGTATCCTTCTGATCAGGAGCTTTTTGACCTCGATGTGCGGGGTATTTATCTTGGCAACTATGTACACTGGGAGGCAAACGACCACGGCCCCATGGTAATCGAAAAATACGGATTTCAGATAAGCCCTGAGCCGTTTGAGCGGACCTACCGCAGGATGTCAAATCTTGATGACATGCACGAGAACGGCGTGCATGACTACCTCAAATATATAAAATTCGGCTATGGCCGCTGCACCGACCATGTGTGCAAGGATATTCGGGCAGGTCGGATGACGCGGGAGGAAGGTATTGAGCTTGTTCGACAGATGGATCATCGAAAACCAAAAGATCTCTACCGGTGGCTCGAATATGTTGGCATGACCGAAGAGGAATTTGATCGGATTGCTGATACATTCCGTGACCCTCGGGTATGGAGAAAAGTAAATGGTCAATGGGTAAAAGACAATATCTGGGATGAGCACTGCGGTGAAAAGGTTTTGACGGCATGAAAAAACTTTTAAAAGTCGGCGATACCATATCAGCGGTCCGGTACTGGAGCGAGCGAGCGAATGCATATAACGAACAGATCGACGGACCGTATCATCGGCACCGCTTGGCGGTTATACACCGACTACTGGAGGCCGTCGCTTTAGATGGGACATTTTGTGTTGATTTCGGCTGCGGTGATGGCGTGATGCTTGAATTTCTGGTTGCTCGAGGCGCCTGCGTGTTCGGCTGTGATCCTGTTGCGGAAATGGTTGCGGCCGCGCAAAGACGCATCGGTAACAAAGGCGCTGTTGTGCGCGGCGGCGTTGATGCCTTGGCGCGGATCAAGCCCCGATCGGTGGATTGTGTGCTTGCACTGAATGTTTTGGCGTATTTGACTGCTGCGGAAGAACAAACATTTTACCGGGAAGCCGCACGAATACTCAAACCCGGCGCAGCACTCGTGGTAACGCACTCAAATGAACTGTTTGATATGTACACGCTAAACAGACTGACGGTTGATTTTTATGCCCGACACTTTTGCGGCGAAGGCAGCGCGGACAGGATTGCGTCACTGCTTACGCATCCGCAGATTCCTGAAAGAATCGTTTTCAATGTCCGCGAAAATCCCCTGTCGTATGCACACAAGCTTGCCGAATTTGGCTTCAGGGAAGATCAGCAGGAGTTTATGAATTTGCATCCGCTCCCGCCGCTTTTGATGGATCCGGAGGGATTTAGGAATATAGATGCACGAGAATATGCACCAACCCTTGATTGGCCCGAACAGGAGCGCTGGAAGCTGATGTTTATGTGCAGCATGTTCGGCTCCCGGGCAACACTCATCGCAGAAAATTGAACCATGTCCTTGCCGCTGGAAAATCCATTTGTTGGCAATCCACTGAGCGAGCACGAACTTTGTCCTGACGAATTGCTTGCCGGTCAGGAAGCGGCGTTTCAGCGCGATATCGATCGGCTCCGTGCACGCAGCGCCGAATTTGTGGCGGTGGCATGCCCTGCCTGCGGTTCGGCACAGCGTTTTCCTGCATTTGAAAAATATGGTTTTATATATGATCGGTGCGCCTCTTGTCTGACCATCTACATGAATCCCCGACCGTCGCCGCAGATCATGGAAGAGTACTACCGTCATTCGGAGAACTATGCTTACTGGGCACACTACATTTTCCCGGCGTCAGAACAAGCCCGCCAAGAAAAGATCCATCGACCGTGGCTTGGCCGAGTACTGCGTTATTGTGATCAATACGGTATTGCGACAAGGACGCTGCTGGAAATCGGACCTGGTTTCGGCACGTTTGCAGCGCTCGCACGGGAGTCCGGACGCTTTGAACAGGTAATCGCTGTCGAACCGACGCCTGAGATGGCAGATGCCTGCCGCAAACGAGGCATTGAGGTGATCAACAAGCGGATTGAAGATGTTACCGAGAACGATGTTCCGGAAGCCGATGTCGTTGTTTCTTTTGAGGTTATCGAACATTTGTTTGCGCCGCGAGAGTTTCTTGTGCAGTGCTCTAAACGGATCGGGCACGGCGGATTATTGGTCGTCTCGTGCCCAAACGGGCTTGGGTTTGATATTTCAATGCTCGGTGCAAAAGCGCTTGCCGTTGATCCAGAGCATGTCAATTTTTTTAATCCGCGTTCTTTGAGCCAGCTTGTCGCAGCCTGCGGCTTCGACGTGCTTGAGGTAACAACTCCTGGGAGACTCGATGCCGAATTTGTCCACGATGCGATTCTGAAGGGCGTCTTTGATATTTCTCACGATCCGTTTCTCAAGCGCGTGATGATTGACGAGTGGGATCGCCTCGGTTGGCCGTTTCAGCAGTTTCTTGCAGAAAACGGACTGTCGTCACACATGTGGCTTGCGGCGCGCAAAAGGAGTACCTGATGGGATATCAGCAGATTGAAGCATCTGTACGGTCATGCTACGCAACCTGGGGCGAAACCTATTACGAAAACTACTACGGCGGACAAGCCCCCTATCCTCCTGTGCATCGGGATATTCTGAAGAACGTACTTTATGAAGCTCAGGCTATTACCGTGCTCGATGCCGGGTGCGGTCCTGCTTCGTTTCTTCGGGAGCTTTTTGGTACGGGAATGGACCTCTATGGGTTTGATCTTACACCGGAGATGGTGGCGGAGGCGCAGCGCGTGTTCAAACAAAACGGACTGCAACCGGAGCGAGTATGGCAGGGCAGTGTTTTTGACCAAAAAGCATTTCGTCCGCCATGGCGTCGCAGAAAAAAGCTTTTTGATGCTGTGGTGTGTTGTGGGGTTTTTCCGCACATACCGAAAGAGGCTGATGCCTTGGTGCTTGCGAATCTGCGAAGCGCGGTTAAAAAAGATGGGCTTGTGGCCGTTGAAGCGCGAAACCAGCTCTTTGCATTGTTCACCCTGAATCGCTATTCCCATGACTTTTTTTTACGGGAGCTTGTGAAGCAAGACGAACTGGAACAGCAGGCAGAGGAATATGTGCATGCAGTGCGAGAAGCATGCAACGATTTGGCGCGGCATTTTCGCATGGATCTACCGCCTCTCAGAAAAGGTATGCAGGGTGAGCCGGGATATGACGAGGTGCTTTCACGCACCCATAACCCGCTGGTGCTCCGGGAACAGTTTTTAAGTGCAGGATTTCGTGACATTCGTGTTCTTTTCTATCACTATCATTGTCTTCCGCCGATGTTCGAGTCACGGATTCCTGAATTTTTCCGCAGCCAAAGTCTTGCTATGGAAGACCCAAGTGACTGGCGTGGCTACTTTATGGCGTCGGCATTCATCATGACAGGAAGAAAAACATGATTCACGGCAACGGCTGGTCAAACTACTGCATCTGGGAGCACAGCACAACGGTCAGGGAATTGTATGCGCGGCGCTGCAGGCGTGAGGAAGAAGAGATGACCTGCCACGCGCAGGCAGCGGAATTGCTCGCCCCGTATGTCAAACCGGGAGATACGGTGCTTGATGTCGGCTGCGGCAGCGGCGCCTTTTACCATTCGCTGAAACGACGCGGCCTTCCGGTTGAGTATTACGGCATTGACGCGGCACCGTCGCTTATCGCGATCGGGAGGCAGTATCTGCCGGCATACGGACTTGCTCCCGAGCGGCTGCGTGTCATGCGTATCGAAGATATGGACGGAGCTGTAGATCATGTTGTGTGCCTTAATGTCCTGTCCAACATTGACAACTACCACCGTCCGCTTGAGCGGATGCTTCTGTGCGCCCGCAAAATGGTTATCCTGCGCGAGTCGTTCGGCGATACGACATCCTATGCCTATGTGCATGACAAATATCTTGATAACGGGCTCCCGCTCAAAGTGTACGTCAACACGTACTGCCGTGCCGAGGTGATACGGTTTATCGAATCGTACGGCTTCAGCGTGCGCCAGGAAACGGATTGGCGCACAAACGGGCAGTCTGAAATGGTCATCGATTATCCGCATTACTGGTGTTTCCTTGTTGCTGTAAGACAGTAATCTTTTAAGGAGGGTTCTCTGTTGAGCCAGTTTTCATATCACGATTATGTTAGTGATGATATTTTTCAAACCAGATACCTTGAGTACCAGAAAAAATATGCCGTCCGGATGCGGGAAAGCGACAAAGTGCTTATCAACATGATTGCTGATATTCTTCTCAAGCATTACAGTTCAAAAACTGTATCATTGCTTGACATCGGCTGTTCAAACGGCAACTTTCTCCGTCATGTCAAAAAAGCCTTCCCAGAGATGCTGTTGACCGGTGGCGATGCTGCCCCAAAGGCTGTTCAATGTTGCCTGGATGACCAGAGCCTTGAAGGGATATGTTTTGAACTTATGGATATACTCAACATGGATGGGTCACAACAGTTTGATATCATTACTGCAAATGCCGTGCTCTATATGTTCAACGATAGAGAATACGAACAGGCGGTGAAAAGTATTTTCCGTTGTTTGGTTCCGGGAGGGTTTCTTCTCGTGTTTGATTTTTGTCATCCTTTTAGGCAGGAAATAAAAATTATTGAAACATCATCATCACATCCACACGGGCTTGCGCTGCATTTTCGATCATTGTATAGCGTTCGAGCGGTTTTGAGCAGAAACGGTTTTGAAGATATAGTATACACTCCGTTTTCAATCCCGGTCGATCTTGAAAAAGGGAATGCATACCTGCCTGACGCTCATGGTTTTGAAGACCTCAACAGTTATACCATCAAAACCGAAACAGGGGAGCGGCTCATTTTCCGCGGAGCTCTGTACCAGCCGTGGTGCCATCTGACTGCCCGCAAAAAAGCTGCGCAATAATCTCTTTTCCCGCAACAGCATTTTACTATGTCACGCATTGCAGGAATCATTGCCTTTGACGGACTGACCGGAACCGCAGCAGAAGTTGAGTCGCTGCTCCAGCGGTGTTTTGTCCATCACGACGGGAAGCGATTTGTCCTTCGGTTTGATGGAGGCGCGCTCGGGTTGATCGGTTCTGCCACGGGTCACTGTATGATGAATGCCCGGTCGGCGGTTGCTTTGGACGGGTATGTTTACAACGCTCATGAGCTGGGCAATTTTGAAAGCGATGCGCAGGGAATTCAGGAATTATACGAGCGGTACGGTTTTATCGAAATGCTTCGTATGCTCAACGGTGATTTTGCGATTGCGCTGTACGATGTGCGTGATCATGTGTTGTGGCTTGCCCGCGATCGGTTCGGCGTCAAACCCTGTTATTATGTTGCAAAAGGCGGCCTTTTTTCCTTTTGCTCGCGACCAAAACCTTTGGCGAATCTTCCATGGGTATCAGATGCACTCAACCACCGGTTCATCGGCTTGTTTGCCGGTTCGCACTATCGCTCTTTCGACAATGAACCCGATGCCTCACCGTATCGTGATATTGCACAGCTTCCGGCAGCGCATTGCTTGAAAGTGTCAGGATGCGGCATCCAGAAAATTCGCTACTGGTCACTTGTTAACATGCCTGACGTTACAGAGCCGGAGCATGAGCTTGCCGAACAGTACCGCGGCCTGCTCCTTGACGCTGTTGCACTGAGGCTGCGGCGTGCCAAGCGGCCGGCATTCACGCTTTCAGGCGGCATGGATTCCTCATCGGTACTTGCCTGTGCAGTCAAGTCGAGCAACAAAAAGCAGCATGCCTTCTCCACGGTCTACACAGACAAAACATACGATGAGGCAGACGACATCAAACCGATGACGGCCACGCACGTTGTTCAGTGGCACCAGGTGCGCGTGGACAATCCCGATGTTTTTGCTGTTGCGCAGAAAATGATCGAGGCACATGACGAGCCGGTTGCGACCGCGACATGGCTTTCTCATTTTCTTTTGTGCCGGAAAGCAGCTGCCGAGGGTTTTAAGAGTTTATTCGGAGGGCTGGGTGGCGATGAGCTGAACGCAGGCGAATATGAATACTTTTTTTATCATTTTGCCGATCTGCGCAGGAGAGATAGTAACGGATTGCTCGATCACGAAATAGCCATGTGGGCGCGCTACCATGATCATCCCATTTACAGAAAAAATCATGCCGTTGCCTATAACGCACTTAAGAGATTAACCGATCCGACCATACCGGGTCGCTGCCTGCCCGACCGATTGCGCCTTGAGCGTTATAAGGCCGCGCTGAATCCCGAGTTTTTCGATCTGTCAACGTTTGAGCCAATTATGGAACATCCATTTCAGAGCTATCTTAAAAACCGCACCTATCAGGATTTGACCCGCGAAACGATTCCCTGCTGTCTGCGTGCCGAGGATCGGCAGTGTGCGGCTTTCGGGCTGAATAATTTTGTGCCGTTTTTTGACCATCGTCTTGTCGAATTTATGTTCAGAGTGCCCGGCAGCATGAAAATTCGGGAAGGTGTGACAAAGCGCCTGCTGCGCGAAGCGATGAAAGGCATTTTGCCGGAAGAGACGAGAACCCGGATTAAAAAGACCGGATGGAACGCGCCCGCTCATGTGTGGTTTTTCGGAAAAGGGCTTGAAGCGGTGAGGGATATGGTGCATTCCAAAAAATTTCAGCAGATGGGAATATACAATGTTCCGGAAGTGTGGCGCATCATTGATGAGCATGAGCGAATTGTCAGCAATGGAACTGCCGCCGAGAACCACATGATGTTTCTGTGGCAAATGGTCAACCTTACATTGTGGCTGACAGCACTTTCCAAACACGCATACTATGAAAACGCCGCTGCATGAGATAGCAACGCTCGCCGGCTCTCTTGAAACCGAACTCAAAACCGCCGAGATCCACAAGAGCAATGATTTTTACGGGTTTGCATCGGTGCTGAAGAAGTATGCGGGAGTGCCGGACACCTACCAAATAAAAGCCGCCATAGAGCACGGCCCGCTTATGGGTAATTGTATCTGGGATAATGATATTGAAGCGCCGCTACCGGCAATTTTTCCCATGAGCCGATGCCGCCGTATGTTTCTTAATAAGAAAACTGATAAACCGGTCATACCGATCGGACCGGTCATTACGTATGCGGAAGGCTATCTCTCCATGGAGGAGCTGCGGAATGAAAAACAGAAACTCGGCAGGACGCTGGTCGCCTTTCCTGCTCATTCAACCCATTGGATTGATGTTGCATACGATATTGAGGGTTATTGTAACTTTTTGGAAGAGCTCGGCAAGAGCTTTGATACCGTAATTGTTTGCCTGTACTGGAAGGATGTCCTACGAAGAGTTGCTGAGCATTACCGCGCACGAGGTTTTTATTGTGTAACCGCAGGCCACATATTCGATCCGTTGTTTATGTCGCGGCTTAGGAGCATCATCGCGCTTGCCGATCTCACGACGTCAAACGAGATAAGCTCGGTGCTGGGCTATTGCGTGCTGTTGGGCAAGCCTCACTATTACCATGAGGTGCATACCACTTGGCACGCACCTTCTCAGGATATCCTCATTCGTGATACCTGCGGCGGCACGGGCGCACGGCCTTTTTTCAGGTGGATATTCGATCTGTTCATGGAGCCCATGGATGTTGTAACAGACCGGCAGCGCGACGTTATTTCTTACTATTGGGGGTATTATGATTCAAAAACCCCGAAAGAGATAGGGCTGTTATTTCAGCTTACCGAGGAGATGTACCGACGCAAACTTTCACACCGACGGGATTTTAGTATGTTGTCTCTGCAAAAAACCGGCTCAGATTTGAGCAAATGCTTAAAAGCGGTTTTTCAAAGAAGAGGAACAGCAGATGCTTGCGAAGGAATTAATGGTAAAGCATCTTTTCAGGGACAGCAAGGTTTCTTTGAGAAAGAACAAACTCAAAGCTTGCATCATACCTCGTCTCATTACGATGCTACCCAACAGCAATTTTCTGTCAAGGTG
>JAOAHH010000166.1 GCA_026415325.1 Thermodesulfobacteriota bacterium
GTTTACCGAATTTATCTCATAGAGTTTCTTCTTCAACTCCTCTTTGATCAGTTCAAACGGCCAGCGTTTCCCTTCTTCAAGCACCGTGGTTACCATAACGAGATGGAGCCCGTCCTCGGTGCGCACAACGCGCGATACCGCGCCCTCTGGGGTCCGAAATGCAATGGCATCAAGCAGCGGATGTAACTTGCTTCCCCTATTGATATATCCAAAATCTTCGGCGATAATACCCACTTCTTTCCTCGCACGCTCACCGAAAAACCCAAGAAACACATCAGGCTCCTGCCGGATCTGCTCGAGTCGCTGCCGCGCTTTTTTTTCCTCATCAGCCGGTGCATATCGGTCGAGCGGAATCATAAGGTGCAAAACCCGACGCAGCTCAGGCCCCTGCATGGTATCGGCATGTTCATTGTAGTATTCGCGTGCATCCTTGTCAGTAATCGGTTTCCGTTTGCCTTGCACGACCGATGCTGCAACCTTGTTGATAATGATATCCCGACATACCGATGTGCGATATTCATCCACCGTTAATCCCTGTGCCATGAGCATTGCTTTAAACTGCTGTTCGGATCCTTGCTCGGTAATCGCCGCGCGCAACCCTTCTTGCACCTCTTCCTCACCTGCTGTTATACCCCGACGGCAACCCTCTTGATACAAAAGTTCACGGGTGATCAGAGTTTCGATCACATGCTTGCGTGCTGCATATTGATCCTGTTGCATGAGCCTGATTTTGCCTTTTGTATCTCGGTACGGCTCAAGTAACGTTGCAAGACCTGCCTCGACTTCATATTGGCTGATTACAACGCCGTTGACCCGTGCTGCGGGTATCTTTTTTTGCGGAAGACTGGGGGTATGGTACGTCATAAATACTCCTGTCATGCTCGGGGATTATGAGAGCTGGTGATCTGGGGCTTGTAAAAAATTCATAGTTCTGAAGTATCAACTCCGTTCTTAAGCCACGATGTTCGTCTTTCTTGTGTTTGTACCCTTTTATATTTTATATATGCCGCAGACCGGTAAGAATGTCTATAGGTTTTACAAAAAAAATCCCCGCAACAGCCGAATGCCGATGCGGGGATAGACGTATGTGAACATGTATCCTGTTACGCTACGGCCTTTGAAAGAAAGCCACCGATCTGGTTGACGACCGGGAGCAGTTGCGCTTGGGGCTTCCTGATAAATTCTTTCCACGGAGTTCTGCCGACAATAGCGCCGCGAATTATGCCGGCACCGTCAACATTCCCGACTGCCATAAACGATATGGGAATACCGTTGCGGAGTTTTACTTTCTGATATATGGTGTTGCTGGTAAAAGAAATTTCTTCAATATCATCACCTTCTGCCTGTACGTCGCCGATCGCGGTGATCCACATCTCATAAAAATCAACGCTGTTCATGGGAATGTTGCCGGCATACGTCTGGGGCTGCCCCGACATATTGTATGCTGCGATTCTGCCTTGTGCAGCAGCAACCGGCCAGATGGCATTATAAATCCACTGCCCGGTGACAATGTGGCGGGAGCGGCATACATCACCGGCAGCATAGATATCCTCAACCGTAGTGCGCTGATAGTCATCAACGCAGACGATTCTGTCAATCTGTACGCCGGTGCCTTCCAGAAACGAGGTGTTTGCCTGCACGCCGACCGATGCTACGACAAAATCGGCCTGTTCCTCGCCGCCGTTTTGATACCGGACCACGTAGGCATTGCGATGCCGCCATGTGGCTACCACAGAATTGTTCAATTCGATATCAAGCAGTTCATGCCGGACAAGGCGATCGCGCACACGCCTGCTCGCTTCAAGGTCGGTCATACGGCCAAGTACAGTAGGAAGCAGTTCGACCACCTTGACCTGCACACCGCGTTTTACCAGTCCGTAGGCGGTCTTGAGACCTACAAAACCCGCTCCGATGATAATTGCTTTTTTACCTTTCCGTGCCCATGCCTTGAGCCGTTGTGCGTCAGCATAGGTGCGCATTCCGACAATGCCATTTGGATCATAGGGAAAGCTTTTGGTAAAAATCGGAGAGGACCCTGTTGCAACCAACAAGGTATCATAGCGAATATCTTTCTTTCGCCCGTTATGCCGGGCATGCACGATACGTCGTTTTACATCCACACCCTCGGCACGGGTTGCAAGGTGCAGCTCAATATCGCGTGCTGCATACCATTTTTCAGCATGTGAAAGCAGATGGTTTTGGGTCACCATCCCGCCCAGATAGTAGGTAATGAGACAGCGCGAATAAGAAGGAACCTCCTCATCGCCGATGATCACAATCCGGTCATCAGGGTTGAGCTCGCGCAACGTGTTGGCTGCAGTGACTGCCGCAATACAGTTGCCGATGATAACATGCTGACGGATGCTCTTTTTTGCCTTGGCTTTCATAACACTCCTTTTCATTTTTTGACAATCCCCTGTATTTTCCGTGTTCGGCGTCGTTTTACGGTTGTTGAAAAATCGTCAAATTGCAGGGCATCACGGTCGCAGGCCGCAACACATGCCGGATGGTCGCCGTCACCACAGACCAACGTGCATTTAAATGCCTTCTCAAGTCCCATAACGGTCTTAATTGCCCCATGGGGGCACACCATATTACACATAAAACATCCAACACACCGCTTTTCATCCTGAACAATAATGCCGTCCGGTCCCCGCTGCAACGATTCTCCGATGCAGGCATCAACACAGGGGGTGTCCTCGCAGTGTTTGCACAACCGCAGAAATGGCCCCTGAGGGCTTTGGTACACCTTGATAAACGGTGCATACCGTGCCGAATCGCGCGGCGCCGTGCTGCATGCTGCGGTGCATGCCACCTCACATTCGCGGCACACATCGCATTTATCAGGCCGAAATACAAACGCTTTCATAGAGTGCTCCTCTTTTCTTAAAGTTGTTTACCTGCACGGGCAGAATCTGTTGCCGTTATGCCGCCATCGGCGATCGCCGTCTGGGGATAGCGTCATACCGACATTGGATGCTGGTTGCTGAAAGATTTACTGTTAATGACCGATGGATAAGGATACGACGTGGGTGGTCTACTTATGGGGGGCACAACATGCCGAGCCACTCACTTCCCATTGCCAGCAACCAAACAACATCCGTACAACAACTATATCTGGCCAGATCAGTGTCAGAGTCAATAACCAACCCAAATCTAACATGCTTAATACGCCACTGTCAAGCCGGAAAACGTGGGCGCTGGAAACGCTGAGGCATGGCTGCCGTGCACCGACGCTTTTTCGAGAAAAATCGATTATATCGCAATTCGATGCAGCGCCGAATAGACATAGGCACTGTCCGCCCGCACCCTACCGATGAGGCACATGCCAATGCGTTCGGCAAGTGTTACTGCCTCGATACTCGGTGCGGCAGGCGAAACATACACGGGAATGCCGACCCGTGCTGCCTTTGCTACCATTTCAAGTGAAAATCGCCCCGAACATAACAGCACCGCTTGGCTAAAATCGATGCCGTGCAAAAATCCAAATCCAATAACCTTGTCAACAGCATTGTGTCTGCCGACATCCTCGGCATGATAAAGGATATGCACGCCGTCGGAAAGAGCGGCCGAATGAACAAACCGCGTATCACGATACAAACCTTCAAACTCATTGAATGCGGTGCCGAGGCGAATGGCATCTGATGCGCTGATGCGTTTGTCAGATACGATCCGAAATCCGGTGTCTGCCTGCTCCTGCACAGCATCTATGACCCGGGTTCTGCTGCCACCTGAGGCAAGGCGATAGGAAGACCCGCAGTGCTGAATCCGCTCCTCAGGAACGGTGGCGCTTACCCTTATTGATCGGTCGGTTATATCGACCTGCACCGATTGTAGTTCATCACGCTGCCGCAACAATCCCTCCCCCACAAAAAATCCGACTGCCATCAGCTCAAGATCGCAGGCCATGCACTGGGTTTGCAGAACCCGATGTCCGTTGAAATAGAGTTGGATGCCGGTTTCGTGAACCAATGGAACAGCACAACGGGAGGACGCATCTTCGCTCACCGTGAGGCACAGATAAGGCTCGACGCACGCGGATTTGTCACCTGTCTGATCGGTCTGCATTGCGCGAAATTGTTTTTTATTTTGATTCAGTAAACGCCTCAATCGCCTTCATAACCTCCACCACATGTGCCATACCAGGACCGCCCTGCATGAGGATGGCCACCGAGGCTGCTTCAACGACCTCTTGCGGCGTTGCGCCCATGCTCAGCGCGGATCGGGTATGGGCGTAAATACACGGCACACATCGAAGACCAACCGCTATCCCCAGTGCAATCAGCTCTTTTTCTTTGCCTTTGAGCGCTCCGTCCGCCATCACCGCACCCATCATCTCCATAAATGTTTTACCGATATCGGGATATGACTGACCGAATTTTGCCGTGTACTCGAAAAACTCATTCATCCGTTCCTGTACTGATGTCTGAGACATGCCGTAATCCTCCTTGAATTTGTGGTGGTAACGTTATGCAAATCAATTAGTTATCATGTACCGTATTTTCTGGAGATTGTAAATGCAGGAATTGCCGGTGAACACTGTTATGGCAAAGTGCTTGAGTACAGCTTGACAGAAATAAATTACAGCGTGATGTTTATGAACCTGACCACATCGCCCCTGGAGATACCGCGACGGCGGCAAAACCCTGCCGGAACTTCTAGCACATAGCGTGATGGCGTGCCGATCGCAAACGGCCCTTCATGAAACGGCTGGGCATTCTCGATGATCCCAACAACGCGCATATCACTGCCGATGAAAATCATATCCAAAGGGATCGAGGTATTGCGCATGGTAAACGATTGCACTGCCTCATGATCTGTGATAAACAGCATGCCCCTGCCGACGGGAAGTTCGGTGCGGTACATAAGGCCGAGGCTTCGCTGCACAGGCGTTTGGGCCGTCTCTACAGTAACCCGAACCAGCTCTCCGCTCCGTGCATGAAACACGACCTCGGGTTGCTGAGTGCAGCACACAAGCACCGCCGCAAGAAACCACACTGCACCATACCAGGCACAAGAGGGTGTTCTGCGCAAAACCGCATAACAACCATCAGCACGCGGGTGCATGGTCAGCCCCTTGCAATTTATGTGCATATATGTTAATCATAACATCAGAAATGGAGTTCCCTCCATTTTCTACTTCCTCCACCCCCGGGTTCACCCCCTACCCGGGGGTTTCTCTTGTTTTTCTTCGGTGATAACAACCCGATCCCATCGTTCCATCACCGGAAGCGGCGGCAACGTTATCCCCACTACCCACGGCTGCCGGATGCCGACAACCGATTTGTGCCAGCCCCAGACAAACGGTGCCTGATCGATGATCATCTGCTCGATATCCTGATATGCAGCATGGCGCTGACTGCCGTCGCCAATCCGCACCGCGGCGACGATCCGTTCGTCGATTGCCGGATCGCGAAACCGGCAGCGGTTCCCGCCTGGTCCCCAGTTTTGCGAGTGAAAAAGCGGAAACAAGAAGTTCTCTGCATCCGGATAATCCGCCCACCATGACAGCCAAAATGCCGGCACTTCGCCGCGTGCAACCTTTTCAAGAAAAGCGCTCCATTCAAGCTGCACAATAGTAACCGTGATCCCGACCCGCGCAAGGTATCCTTGCACTGCCTGCATCACATCAAGGGTTTCGGTATCGGTTACCTGATAGACGGTAAGCGCAAATCCGTGGGGATATCCCGCGTCCTGCAGAAGCGCGCGTGCTGCTGCAGGATCATACGGATACCGATCAGGGATATGCACCCTGCGGAGAAGGGGCGGGAGAGGGCCGCAGGCAACGCTCCCTCTGCCGCCGAGTATGCGCTGCAGGATTGTATGCTTGTCAAGCGCATGGTGCAATGCCCGCCGTACGCGCACATCGGTCAGCGGCGGCATTTGGCAGTTCAGCCCGAGGTAATATGTATTGAGCGGCGCCTGCCAAAGCATACATGCCCGCCGTATCGGGTCCTGTGCAAGACGGTCGTAATCAGCTGACGTTATTTCGGGCAATACATCGATATCGCCTTTTTCAAACGCTACCAGAGCGGTAAAGTTTTCGGGAATAATTGCATAGCGAATCCCGTCAAGGGCTGGGCTTCCGGCCCAATACCGTTCATGCGCTTTGAGCACAAGGTACTGATTGTGCTGCCACGCGCTGAGCATATACGGTCCTGTTCCACAGGGGAGAAACACACTGTCATCACGGTCAGAAGGCATGCTATGACAAGAGATGATGCTCGCGGTCGTCAGCCCAAGCAGGCACAAAAACGGGGCAAACGGCTCGGAGAGCTCGATCACGATCTCATAACGGCCCTGCTTGCGCAAACCGGCAATCGATGCCGCCTGACCGCTCATATACTGTTGTGCTCCAGCAATGCGCGACAGGACCCAGGTGCGCGGTGAACGAGTGGAAGGCGACAGCACGCGGGTAAATGAGTACAGCACGTCATCTGCCGTCAGTTCATGGCCGTCGTGAAACAGCACCCCTCGTCTCAGATGAAAAGAATAGGTGCGGCGGTCATCGGCAAGGTGCCATGACTCGGCAAGATCGGGTACGGGCATGAGCTGTTCGTCAAACGTTACCAGCCCGTTATAAAGCTTGGCGGCAATGCGCGCACCGTCAAGGTCAACAATACGGGCAGGGTCGAGCGTGGTGGGATTTTTTTTGAGTCGCACCTGCAAAACTTTTTGGGGCACCCGCTCTTCGGTGTCTTGTAAGTTGCATGACGAAGTCGCAATCTCGGCGCACAGCATTATGAGCCACACAAAAAAACGTTTATTTTTTGAAAGCGATCTCGATATGATAGCCATAGAGTGTCAGAACATTCATGTGCGCCGACACATGCATTATAAAAACAGACATACGCCAGCACAAGAGAAATACACACTATGATACTCATTATCGGCGCCGGGCTTACGGGCCTCAGCATTGCACGCCATCTGAAAGATACCGACTACCGGATCGTTGAATGCGAAGTATCGCCCGGCGGTTTATGTCGATCGCACACTGTAGACGGTTTCACTTTTGACTGCACCGGCCACCTCCTGCACCTTAAGCACCCCTTTGTTGTCCGCGACGTCAAAGCATTACTGCAGGACAATCTTCTTAGGATCAAACGCAATGCGGCTGTGTATGTATTTGGCAGATACGTGCCGTACCCGTTTCAGGCAAACCTTTATGGCTTGCCGCTGCCGGTTATCAGAAAGTGTATCAAGGATTTTCTCACTGCACCGGCGCGGCGCGACGTGCCGCTCCGGCACAATAATTTTAAACAATGGATATACAGCCAGTTCGGCTCTGCAATTGCCCGGTATTTTTTTATCCCCTATAATGAAAAACTGTGGTGCAGAGACCTCGGCAAGCTGACCAGTTCATGGGCTTCGTGGGCAGTACCGGTGCCCTCAATACATGAGGTGCTGCGCGCAACGCTTGGGGTTGCGGCAACTGGGCTCGGATACAATGCATCTTTTTACTACCCCTGCCGTGGCGGCATTCAGGCGCTGGTCAACGCGCTTGCTCGTACTGTTCCGAAGGTCGAAACCTGCTGCAGCGTGCGCTCGGTGAACGCTTCCCGGCAGATTGTAACGTTTGACAACGGGCAAACACTGCAGTATAGCCAACTCATAGCCACCATTCCGCTGCCCGACCTGCTGCTCAAGATCGACGATGCCCCCCCCTGGATCCGCCGCGCAGCCAAGCGTCTTTCATGGGTGTCTGTATACAACATCAACATCGGCATTAACCGGCAACGCGTGTCTCCATACCACTGGATCTATTTCCCGGAGCCAGATTTCCCGTTTTACCGTGTCGGCTGCTACTCAAACCTCTCGCCGCATATGGCACCCCGAAACACAAGTTCCTTGTACCTTGAAATAGCCCTCCCCCAGGGTGCGCAGATTGATCAAAAGTCATTGTTTGACGCCTCCCTCAATGCCCTGCGCCGATGCGGCATCCTGCAGCAGGGCGACCAAGTTATCGCGCGCCATGAGGAATATATCCGGTGCGCCTATGTTATTTTCGACACGGCACGCGAGCACATGCTACCCCGTCTGGTTTCATATTTAAATCACCACAATATCATTCCGGCGGGCAGGTACGGCACCTGGACATACTCCTCAATGCAGGATACGCTTATTCAGGCCCGCCGCATAGCTCGTTTGCTTACCTGATTGGTCTTCTCCACATCGACACCCCATTACCCGTACCCTGCTTCTCTGCGCATCGGCCACATCCATTCATTATCGCTCTCGCTCCCTTGCAATTATACATCCTTACCAAAAAATCTTTTCCCTGCCGGTTGACAATCCTTATGAGAATGATTAGTATGAGAACATAATCTGGTATCTTGTCTGTTTCTGTTAAGGGGAGCCAAGCCATGCCGATCTATGAATACGAATGCAGAGCTTGTGGAGAAACCTTTGAAGTGTTTTTAAGCAACCACGACGCGCCGGTAAAAAAGTGTCAGCACTGCAAGAGCACAAAAATCAGGAAACTTGTTTCAAACTGCTCGTTCCAGCTCAAAGGCACCGGCTGGTATCTCACTGACTACGCGCGCAAGGATACTTCAGACAAAGGCGGAGCAAAAAAGAAAGAAAAAACCGCTGAGTCGGGAAGCACATCCGATACCAAAAAAGTTTCAGATACAAAACCTGCCGAAAAAGCAGCAGCATGAGTGCCGTGCTGCTATCGTTTTTTATGTTGCAAACGGTTCACGCTCTTGCTATGGTTCTTTCTTGAAGGAGCACATAAGATCGTGAACACGCAGCAGCATGGCACAACCACAACCAAGTGCGCGTGAGATTTTTGAAGCATGCAAAATTCTGTTCGGTCCATCCGTTCAGGTCACCCCTCAGTTTTTGCGCGTTCTCCAACCCGTCGGCCTTAAAACGGCCTTTCGGAAACGCGCGCTTGAAACCCATCCTGATCGTGCGAAAGCGCTCGGCCTGTTCGAGCAAGAACTTCTTGCGCGGTTCCAGAAAGTTCGCCAGGCATATGACATTCTTGATGCATTCTTGAAATCAAGCAGCAAACGCCCGGATTTCACCACATTTTCGTCGTTTGCCAACCGGACACGGCCATCAACGCACCATCGCCAAAGCACGCGCCGCCCCCCTTCCTCACATACCCATACGGCAAAACGCCGCAACCACGGTTCAGACCATTTTTATCAGGGTACCCTGCCGCGGCGTTGTATGATGTTCGGGCAATATCTCTATTACTCTGGTATTATTTCATGGCGCACGCTCATCGATGCAATAACGTGGCAACGTATGCAGCGGCCGCGCATCGGACAGATTGCAATGGGATGGGGGCTCTTGACGTCTCGCGATGTTCTAAAAATATTACGGGAACGTCGCCTCAACGAACGGTTCGGCGAATGCGCGCATCGGCTTGGCTACATTTCCAGCTTTCAACACATTGCCCTTGTCGGCAGACAGCGAAAACTCCAACGACCGATCGGCGAATTCTTTATCATGAGCGGCCACCTCTCAGGAGGACAGCTCCTGCATCTGCTGAACCGACATCGGATGCACAACCGCGCTGTTTTGTTCGGCAAATGACACACTGCCAAATCCTCAATGTAGTGATGCGGTGCCGGGTGAACAATCCGCACGTGCATCACCGTGCTTTTAACAAAAATGATGAATGCACCACTCGTCATAAGAAAGTTATAGCGTGAAAAAAATCTTTGCTCTGACTATGGTCGCACTCGTGCTTGCAGCCGGGTTTGCCATCTTTCACGTCCCCCTGCTGACCGCCTATGCGCGGTTCTTTTCAGTCGCACAGGCCGACAAAGGCGCCGACGCACTCGTCGTGCTTTCGGGGGGGATTGAAACCCGTTTGCCCTATGCCCTTGACCTGTACCGGCAAGGGTATGCGCCCCGTATTCTCCTCACCGATCCCCTTGTCAGAAATACAAAACTCCGCTCCATCGCATGCGATGAGCATCAACAAGCTGATGCCATCCTTCGTTTCTGCGGCAGTAATGCACCGCTCACCATCTGCCCGTCGCTGAAAGGCGGAGCTACCTCAACCTTTGATGAAGCCTATGATGTGCGGGCATACTGCAGCGCGCATCAGCTCCGCCGGATTATCATCGTAACCGACCGCCATCATACCCGCAGGGCATGGTATGCATTCACAAAAATTTTTAAGGGAACGGGGGTGCAGGTTGACGTCATGGGAGCGCCAAACGATATCTTCACAGAAAACAACTGGTGGCAGACCGACCGCGGTATTGAAGCATATATCATCGAGCCGGTAAAATTCGCTGTCTACCTGCTCAGCAATAAAAATGTGGATTTTATTAAAAATTATTAACCATAATGATAACACACCGTGTAACATCGCTCCGGCGCATGCGCGATAAAAACGTGGAGATGTCGCGTGTCGTGTTCTCGACAGCTGATAAAAGTTAAGCACCATGCATGCATACCCCGGCACGGGCACGCACCATTGATATACAAGGAGATGGCAGGTGAATATAGGCATTATCGGACTGCCGCAGACCGGCAAAAAAACACTGTTCCGGTTGCTGACCGGCCGTACCGACCATGACCATGCCGATCTGCATGTCGGCACCGCAGATATCATCGATCCACGGTTTGACGCTTTGGTCGAGGCCTATCGGCCGCGCAAACAGGTGCGGGCAAAGATCGATTTCTTCCTTTTCCCGAAACTTGAAAAGGAATCGATTGCCAAAGGGGACATTTTCAAAGACATCGTCACTACCGATGCCATATGTCATGTTGTTCGGGCATTTCACGACCCTTCGGTTTATCATGCTTACAGCTCGGTCGATCCCGAGCGCGATATCACCACGATCAACAGCGAACTTTTGTTTCATGACCTGCTGTTTGTAGAAAAACGACTTGAACGGATCGCCGCGCAACTTAAAAAAGCAAAAGATGAACGGCAGCAGAAGGAACAGGAGCTGCTTCTGAAAATGAAATCCCATCTCGAAGCTGAGCGGCCCCTGCGGCTGCTTCCGTTGTCTGCCGAAGAAGCGGCACTGGTGCGAAGCTATCCGTTTATTACCCTTAAACAGATGATCATTATCATCAATACCGATGACACCTCTTTACGTAACGATGCGCTCATCAAACAGCTTGCGCCGCTGTGCGCTTCTGAAAAAATGGAAATGATGCAGGTATCGGCAAAAGTCGAAGCAGAAATCGCCGCGCTTGAGTCACCTGAGGAGCGGAAAGAGTTTTTACAAGAAATTGGTATTGCCGAACCTGCCCTGGGTCAACTGACGAGATTGTGCCTCAAGGCGTTGGGACTGATTTCCTTTTTTACCGTCGGCGACGACGAAGTGCGGCAGTGGCTCCTGCGGCAAGGGTCTCACGCTCCTGATGCAGCGGGCGTCATCCACTCCGATCTCCAGCGCGGTTTTATCCGGGCAGAAGTCATGAAATACGAGGAGCTGCGTACCTATAAGTCCGAAGCAGCCCTGAAAGCAGCTGGCAAGGTCTATCTTAAAGGAAAAGATTACATCGTTGAAGACGGCGATATTCTGAATATACGGTTTAAGGTGTAACGCTCTCAGTCAAGTGAGCCCGCAACGGTGAAACGGAAAAACGAACAACCGATGTCCCTCTTCGGCGCAGGTCACAACGGCACTCTTTTTCCCGCATTTTTCAACCTTCGCGGCAGACGTTGCGTTGTGGTCGGTGCCGGCGCGGTTGCCCAGCGGAAAATAGCCCGGCTTCGTGCCTGTAAAGCGCGGATTGTTGTCGTGAGCCCCCATGCAACCCGCCGCATAGCAACGTTAGCTGCGCAGGGCGATCTTGTGTGGCATCAAAAACCGTGGAGCATGAGATATCTTGGCGGTGCTTTTTTGGTATTCGCGGCAACCGATGACCACAATCTTAACCGCCGCATCGCCGCTGCTTGCAAAGAGCGCGGCATTCCGGTCAATGTTGCCGACAATCCCGCTTTGTGTGATTTTATGATGCCTGCCTGCTTTAAACGCGGCCAGATAACCGTTGCCGTATCAACCGGCGGAGCAAGCCCTGCATGTGCTGCATATCTGCGCACCGTGCTTGCTGCAACGATTACCAATCAACACCTGACGCTTCTCAAGCGTTTAACAACGCTTCGGCATAGCCTGAAACATACGATCCCTGCTACAAAAAAAAGGAGAAAGATTTTAAAAAACCAGATCGTTTCTGCTATACTGTCAACACCCGATGCATCATAGCCTGCACAAGGGTAACGCAGAGAGATCGTCATGCACCTGATCGTTGCAGGACTCAACCACAAAACCGCACCGCTTGAGCTGCGGGAGCGATGTGCGTTTAGCACCGCGCACCTGAAAACCATTTATCGCGAGCTGCAACACCACGAGGAGCTCTGCGGGGCAATGGTGCTGGTAACCTGCAATCGCACAGAATGCTATGCATCGGTGCGCGACCCTTATAGTGGGTTTGCGCTCCTTGAACGCATGCTCAGCGTCCATGCCGGAATCGAGAGCCATGTGCTTGCCACCCATCTCTATCGTTTTACCGAGCTCCGTGCCGTTGCCCATCTCTTTTCCGTTGCGGCAGGCCTTGATTCAATGATACTGGGCGAGCAAGAAATTCTCGGCCAAGTGAAACATGCATATCGCATTGCCGGCGAAGCCCACATGCTTGATAGCCTTTTGAACATGTTCGTGCAGACAGCGCTCCATGTCGGAAAAAAAGTCAGGGCTGTAACCGGTATCGCCCGTTACCCCGTTTCGGTCAGCGCCGCTGCCGTTACACTGTGCCGCAACATATTGACCACCCTTTCGGGGAAACACGTCCTTGTTGTCGGTGCCGGTGATGCCGGCAGCCGTGCGGTGGCAGCTTTAATGCAAAACGGCGCCTCGTCGGTCATTGTCTCAAATCGGTCGTTTGACCATGCGCAGCGTATGGCCGCCATGGTCGGTGGCCGGGCCGTGCATTTTGATGCCGTCGGGGATGAAATCGCCGCTGCGGACATTGTCATCAGCTGCACCGCAGCACCTCATCAGGTTATTCGCGTTGACAACTGCGGAGATGCCCTCCGCCGCAGGCATGGAAAAGAGATCGTGATGATCGACATAGCGGTACCGCGCGATATCGACCCCGAGCTCGGCCAAATTCCCGGCGTATTCCTCTATGATATCGATGACCTGCAAAATGTGGTTGCCCAGCATCAAAAAGAGCGGCTGCTCGCGGCACATCATGCCCGCACCATGCTTGAATGCGAAACGCTTAAGTTTGCACAAAAGCTCTCGTCATTGCCGCTCGTTTCGGCGATCGCCGCACTCCAGCAGTATGCCGATCGTATCGCCCACGATGAACTTGAAAAGGCGCTGCGCAGACTCGACGGTGGGAGCGACCACGTCACAGTAAAAGCAGTGCTCGCATCGCTTGCCCACAGCATCGCCCGGCGGTTTGTGCACACCCCGATCACCAGGCTAAAAGAACGCGCTCTGAGCAGGCAGGTGCATGAGGATATCGATATTATAAACGATCTTTTCCGTCTCGACCTGCAGCGCAGTGAAACAGATGCGGCACATCAGGCTCGGAACGCGCGGTAGCACTCTGGCGCTCCAGCAGGCTGCGCTCGTTGCAAATGCTTTGCACGCGGCGCATCCTGATATTTCCCTCCAGACTATTACCATTACCACCCATGGTGATATCGTATCTGGTCAACATGCCGCAGACATCGATACCCCCGGCATATTTACCAAAGAGCTTGAACGCGAGCTTGCAGCAGGCAGAATTGATATTGCAGTCCACAGCTTAAAAGACCTTCCGACCTTGCTGCATCCAGAGCTGTGTCTTGCTGCAGTGCTGAAACGCGAACATCCGCTCGATGTCCTTGTATCTCAGCACGCTCCACGGTTCGATGCTTTGCCACGCGGCGCCCGGATCGGAACCTCAAGCATCCGCCGCACGGCACAAATCCGTTCGTTCAGATCCGACCTCACCGTGGTTCCGGTTCGGGGCAACATTGAAACCCGACTGCGTAAAATGCGCGAGCATTTCTGCGATGCGTTGGTCCTCGCCCATGCGGCTCTGGTACGACTTGGCCTTGAAACTATGATCGTCGAGGTCATTCCCCCTCATATTATGCTGCCAGCACCCGGACAGGGCGCCGTTGCCGTAGAAGTGCGCGAGCGGGATACAGAGCTGCGCACCCTCTGCATCCCGATCAACGACTTAAAAACTTTCCGTGAAACAGAAGCTGAGCGCGCATTTCTCCGACGTCTCGGTGCGGGATGCCACATGCCGGCAGGATGTCTTGCCCGAACAAATGAAGACACAATGACGATTCAGGGCTGTATTGTGGCGCCCGACGGCTCAACGAGCGTATCTTCTACGCTGCACGGCAGAGCTGATGATAACACCGAAGCACTCGGCATCGCCCTTGCCGAAAAACTGCTTGCCCAAGGGGGAGCAGAAATGCTTGAACATGTGCGGAAAACAGATGCATCATGGTTCGGATAACGCGTCTCGGGATTCGTGCTTTTAACCCCCGAACCATGGTAAGCCTTGAGCCCCATGCCGTTTATAGGTATGATAATCCTATGACCTCCGGTATCGTCTATCTTGTCGGCGCAGGGCCGGGTGATCCGGAACTTTTGACCCTGCGGGGCAAACGACTTCTTGAGCAGGCCGACGTTATCGTCTATGACCGGCTTGTTCACACCAATCTGCTTGCGTGGGCTCGGCCTGCGGCAGAACTGATCTTTGTTGGCAAAGAACCGGCAGGCCATACCCTCGCGCAAGATGAGATCAACCGGGTGATCGCAGAAAAAGCCCTGCAGGGCAAAACTGTCGTACGGCTCAAAGGCGGCGATCCGTTTCTGTTCGGCAGAGGGGGTGAGGAGGCCATCTATCTTGCCGACAAAGGCATTCGGTTTGAAATCGTCCCCGGCGTCTCTTCTGCGCTTGCCGCGCCTGCATACGCAGGGATCCCCCTGACTCATCGCGACATGGCATCAAGCGTCGCCGTTGTCACCGGTCACGAAAAACACGGAAAAGTCCTGAGCGCTCTCAAATGGGATCGGCTTGCGCAAGCAACTGATACCATGGTGTTTCTGATGGCGGTGGACAATCTCGAACATATCGTCACACAACTGCTCCGGCACGGGAGACCCGCAGAAACGCCGTGTGCGCTTGTCGTGTGCGGCACAACCGCAGCGCAGCGCGTGGTGGGCGGAACGCTTGCGTCCATAACCGACCGTGCCCATAAGGCATCGGTACACCCACCTGCGGTGTTTGTCATCGGCGATGTTGTATCGCTGCGGGAGCGTCTTGTATGGGTTGAAAAAAAGCCGCTCTGGGGCAAAAAAGTATTGATCACCCGCCCCCTCCCCCACGCCTTTGCGTTTGCCGACAAACTTTCTGAGCTCGGCGCAGAACCGGTTCTCTTTCCGACAATAGAACTTGTGAAAGAGCACAATGCGAAAACGCTTGATGAGGCATTGTCCCACATTGAATCATACAACTGGATCGTATTTACCAGCGCATATGCGGTTGCGGTTTTTTTTGAGGAGCTTTCAGCACGGCGGATTGATATTCGGGGGCTCCGGCAGGCCTCCATCGCGGCGATCGGTCCCGAAACCAAACGGAGCGTCGAAGCAACCGGTTGTCTTGTTTCTGTTATCCCACAAACCTTTACAGCGGAAGGGTTGCTTTCCGCACTCCACGGCAAAATCAAAAAGGGGGATCGCGTTCTTCTCCCCCGCAGCCGCGACGCTCGGCCTTTGCTCGCTGAAGGCTTAAAGCAGTTCGGTGCTATTGTGGACGAGGTTTTTCTTTACCGCACCATGATGCCGTCCCGTGTCGACAGTGCGGTGCTCAACGATATCAGAAGCGGAAAAATCGACATACTCACGTTCACCAGTCCGACGGCCGTGCACAATTTCGTCACACTTATCGGACAGGAACATGTTGCACGCATTGCATTGGATCGGTGCGTTGCAGTTATCGGTCCGATCACCGCAGCTGCTGCCCGTTCTTGCGGACTGACACCATCGGTCGAAGCCGCAACCTATACGACCGACGGGCTGCTTGCAGCACTCAAAGCATATTTCAAAAATGAGCAAGAGCAACCCAACAGAAAATAAGATACTCTGCTGCTGTTGTCCCTATTGTAATGAGGAGTGTATACCATGCGTTTTCCAACACAACGACTCCGAAGGCTTCGGGCAAATACAGCCCTGAGAAACCTTGTGCGCGAAACGCGCCTGAGCGTTGAACATTTCATTTATCCTCTGTTCATTACCTTCGGCAGGCAGAAGAAAATTCCGATTTCCTCAATGCCGGGGGTATATCAGGTGTCCGTTGACATGCTGAGACAAGAGGTCTCGGAAATTTACCGCCTCGGCATTCCCGGCGTCTTACTGTTTGGTATCCCCGAGCATAAGGATGCACGTGGCTCTGGTGCTTATGCTCCTGACGGTGTCGTGCAAACAGCGGTGCAGGAGATAAAAAGCGCATATCCCGACCTGTTGGTAATTACCGACGTATGCCTCTGCGAATACACCGACCACGGCCACTGCGGAATCGTCGAGCAGGACGGATCAATTAACAACGATGCAACGCTTGAGCTACTCTCGCGGCAGGCATTGTCCCACGTCCATGCCGGGTGCGACATGGTTGCCCCATCAGACATGATGGACGGCCGGATCGGCTATATCCGTAAGGCGCTCGATGCAGAAGGGTTTGTCATGACGCCGATCATGGCATACGCTGCAAAGTTTGCTTCTTCGTTTTACGGCCCTTTTCGGGAAGCGGCGCATTCAGCGCCGGCATTCGGTGATCGAAAAACCTATCAGATGGATCCGGCAAATGCGCGGGAGGCGCTCCGTGAAGTACGGCTTGATATTGAAGAAGGTGCCGATATCGTGATGGTCAAACCGGCGCTTGCATATCTCGATGTGCTGCGTGCGGTCAAAGACACCTTCGGCTATCCTACCGCTGCCTACAATGTGAGCGGTGAATACGCGATGCTTAAAGCTGCGGCTCAAATGGGCTGGCTTGACGAACAGACTGCCATGATGGAAATGCTCACGTCAATAAAACGCGCAGGGGCCGATATGATCATCACCTATTTTGCAAAAGATGCGGCGATGGCGATCGGTAAGTGAGGGGTGAAAATTGTATCGCATGGCAAAAAAGTCAGAAGATCTTTTTAGGCAAGCCCAACACCTCATGCCCGGCGGCGTAAACAGTCCGGTGCGCGCGTTCACCGCAGTCGGCGGTGAGCCATTCATCGTAAAAAGCGCTTCAGGTTCGCGCCTTCGCGATGCAGACAACAACGAGTATATCGACTATGTCTGCTCGTGGGGGCCGTTGATCCTTGGGCATGCCCATCCCGCGGTGGTTGAGGCAATCTGTAAACAGGCCGGCCGCGGCGCAAGCTACGGCGCAACCTGCGAACTCGAAATCGAGCTTGCCCGACTCATCTGCGCCGCAATTCCTTCTGTTGAACTGGTGCGGTTTGTCAATTCGGGCACCGAGGCTGCCATGAGCGCATTGCGGCTTGCGCGCGCTTTTACCGGAAGAGATACCATCGTTAAATTCGAGGGGTGTTATCACGGTCATGCCGACAGTTTTCTTATCAAGGCAGGTTCCGGAGCTTTGACCACAGGCGTACCCACAAGCCCGGGCATTCCAAAAGCATGTGCCGAAAAGACGCTCATTGCACGGTATAACGATATCGATTCGGTACAGCGTCTTTTTGAACTCCGTGGAGAGGATATCGCCGCGGTCATCGTGGAGCCGGTTGCCGCAAACATGGGGCTTGTATTGCCAACGCACGGATTTTTGCAGGAGTTGCGGCGAATAACCAGAGCGAACAAAAGCGTTTTGATCTTCGATGAAGTCATAACCGGTTTTAGACTTCACTACGGCGCGTATCAGGATATCGCCGACGTTACGCCCGATCTTACCGTTCTCGGAAAAATCATCGGCGGCGGCATGCCGGTCGGAGCGTACGGCGGGAAAAAGGAGATTATGGCGCTGGTTGCTCCGTCAGGGCCTGTGTATCAGGCAGGAACACTCTCCGGCAATCCCCTTGCCATGGCAGCCGGCATCGCAACCCTCACGGCTTTGCACGACAAAAAAATCTATGAAAAGATAGACATCCTGTGCTCCTTTTTATGCAACGGGGTGCAGGATGTATTGAAAGCAAAAGGTTTTTCCTATAAGATGAGCCGGCTTGGCTCAATGTTTTCATTGTTCTTTACCGACCGGGATGTTGTTGATTTTGATTCCGTGATGACCTGTGATACAAAAACTTTTGCGCGTTTTTACCGAAAACTCTTGCACGAGGGTGTTTTCTTTCCGCCGTCGCAGTTTGAAACCTGCTTTATTTCCGCAGCGCACAGTGAACAGGACATCGAACAGACGGTTGCAGCAATAAAACGCGCGATAGCATAGTGAGTGGTGAAGATTTTATGTACCGCATCGGCTGGTTTTCCACAGGCAGAGGGCAAGGATCGCTGAATCTTCTCAATGCCATTACAGCAGCCATTAACAGCGGCACGGTGAACGCCGAGCTTGCTTATGTGTTCTGCAGCCGCGAGCTCGGCGATGCTGAAGGCAGCGACCGCTACATCCAACAGGTACGGCAGTACGGAATTCCGCTCATTTGCTTTTCCTCTAAAAGATTTCGGCCAGAACTCCGCAAAGAAGGAAAGCATAAGCCGGAACTTCTTGCACGGTGGCGCACCGAATACGACCGGGAAATCATGAGCCGTATTGCGCCGCACCGTGTCGATCTTATCGTGCTTGCCGGTTACATGCTCATCGTCAGCCCGGAAATGTGCACGCGCTATACTATGCTCAACCTCCACCCTGCTGCGCCAAACGGCCCTGCAGGCACCTGGCAGGAAGTCATCTGGCAGCTTATCGAGCAGCGCGCCACGCACAGCGGTAACATGATGCACCTTGTCATTGAAGAACTCGATAAAGGACCTCCGGTCACCTATTCAACGTTTAGGCTGCGCGGCGGCGGATTCGACCCCCTCTGGGAGGAACTTGAAGCAAAGCTGAAGCAAACAACACTGGAAAATATTATTCAGCAGGAAGGTGAAAAAAATCCGCTGTTTGCAAAAATCCGGCAGGAAGGCGCGCGCCGTGAAATCCCGCTTGTCATCCATACCGTGAAAGCCTTTGCCGATGGAAAGATCAAAATTCACAACCGGCAGATCATCACCGCCGACGGCACCGTACTCAGGGAACCCTATTGCCTGACCGATGCAATTGAGCAGGATATACGCGACACGTGATCCGGGGGTTGCAAAAAAACGAGCCACAAAACCAGAGTCACGATTTTTCCCGTGCGCCATTTCAAGACCATGTCCTTTGAACTTCACGAGCTTTTTAGCGGCACCCTGAAACTGTATCAGCCGAAACACGGTTACCGCTTTTCGATTGACTCGATTCTCCTTGCTGATTTTGCCGGCCCAAAGGTTCACGGCATGGTGGCTGATCTCGGAGCCGGAAGCGGCATCGTATCGCTTTTGCTTGTCCGAAACCCAAAGGTTACACGCATTGTCGCCTTTGAAATCCAGCATGAACTTGCGGCACTTGCCAAAAAAAACATCGTGCTCAATCACTGTAACGATAAGGTGACTGTTGAACATGGTGATATTCGGCATATCAGAAAAAAATGCCCCGCAGGTTCATGTGACGCCGTTGTCACAAACCCTCCTTTCTTTGCCGTTGGAACCGGCCGGATAAATCCCCATACGCAAAAGGCATCTGCACGGCATGAAATGCACGGCGCACTGCACGATTTTCTAACAGCGGCTGCGTATCTCCTAAAAACAGGCGGCTCGCTATTTATCGTGTACAACGCAGACCGTGCGGTTGACTTGTTAACCGGCATGCGCGGAGCCAAGATCGA
>JAOAHH010000167.1 GCA_026415325.1 Thermodesulfobacteriota bacterium
TTTCAGGAAGTGTTTCCAAAAATACAGACTATGTGGTTGCCGGCGAAGATCCCGGCTCTAAATATGATAAAGCTCAAAAACTCGGTATACCCATTCTCAGTGAAAAGGAGTTTCTGAAGCTCATCGGGTCATAATTATGTAACTGTTCCGCCCTTTTTACCTACCCATTTTTTCACCATTGCCAACAGAGCGTCCTTGGTATACGGCTTGATTAAACAATCATTCATTCCCGCCTGGAGGCATGCCTGCCGGTCGTCGGCAAGCACATCGGCGGTCATGGCAATAATCGGTACGGAACATCCACATGTCCGGATTTGCTCACAGGCACTTATCCCGTCCATAACCGGCATATGAAGATCCATAAGCACAAGATCATAGCATGATCCGTTCTGTAAAACTTTTTCAACAGCCTCCTTGCCGTTATGAGCACACTCGACCCTACATCCTGCTTTGGCAAGCATAGTTGACGCAAGCCGCTGGTTGACCGGATTATCGTCTGCGAGCAGTATTGTTGCCTTGATCTCTGCCGGTGTTTCTGATGTTGGATACGCTGAAACTGCATGCTCTGCGACATGTTGCCGTCCTGCCTCCTGAAACCATCCCGTAAAATGAAAGATGCTCCCTTTGCCGAGTTCGCTCTCTGCCCACACATCTCCCCCCATGAGGCGTGCTATCTTTCTGCTGATGGCAAGGCCAAGACCGGTACCGCCGTATCGACGCGTTGTAGAGCTGTCTGCTTGGCGAAACGGCTCGAATATCTCTTTTAATGCCTTTTTTGTCATGCCGATGCCGGTATCTTTAATTCTAAAATGCAAGAGGACGCGCCCCTCTCTCTTTTCATCAACGCCTCCTTCAATAATGATACTCCCCTGTTCGGTGAATTTTGCCGCATTGCCAACGAGATTTGTAAGCACTTGCCGAGTTCTGTGCGGATCGCCGATAACATCGTCCGGAAGCGTTTCAATGCCGTGCGTTTTCAGTGTAACGGGCTTTCCTAAAATTTTTGGTCTGATAATATCACACACACGAAGAACTATGTCGCGCGGACTAAATGTCGTTGCTTCAAGGTCGAGACGGCCTGCTTCAACTTTAGAAAAATCCAGAATATCTTCAATGATTCTGAGGAGGGCGACACTGCTATCGCGTATCGTTGTAACGTATTCTCGCTGTTCCTCGGTGAGCTGGGTTCCCTGGAGGAGTTCGGTAAAACCGATAATGCCGTTAAGCGGGGTTCGTATCTCATGGCTCATATTCGCAAGGAATTGGCTTTTCGCTACACTTGCAAACTCTGCTTTCAGCGCCATTTGATGCGCGCGTTCTATTTGTTCTTCAAGCTGGCGGTTAAGTTCCTGGAGATTATGGAGTTCTTCTTCGAGGCTGCGGTCGTTTGCTGCCATGCTGAATGCCCGGCCTGAGGAGCTTATCGAGTACGGATTACTCTGTTGTTCTCATATACATTACGGTTCTGTTTCTTCCTGCCTGTTTTGCCCTATAGAGTGCCTCGTCTGCAAATCGGATCAACTCGTTGCACGATGATGGATTATTGTCGGGAATGCCTGCAACACCAAGACTGATCGTCACCGGGATACGCTTCTCATGGAATAGAAACGGGTGTTTGGCGACTTCCTCCCTCAGGCGTTCTGCGAAAATGACGGCGTTCTTCAGCGTGGTGTGGGGTAGAATAAGCGAAAACTCCTCACCGCCGTACCGTGCCGGCACATCGACATCGCGGATATGGTTTACCAGGATCCGTGCAAGATTGCGCAGCACATCATCGCCTGCCTGATGCCCATAGCTATCGTTTATTTCTTTGAAATGATCGATATCGAACATAATAAACGACATAGGGAAATCATACCGCCGCGCGCGAGAAAACTCTTCGGCAATCCGTTCCTGAAAATAGCGCCGATTAAACAGATCAGTAAGCCCATCCTTCCTCGTCATCTCTTCAAGGATACGGTTCTTCTCCTGCAGCTCATCATAAAGGTTCTTCAGCTTGACCTGCGTTGCAATACGCGCCAGCAGCTCCCCTTGGTCAAAGGGTTTCATCACATAATCTGCGGCGCCGATTTCAAGTCCGTGTATCCTGTCAAATGTTTCCGTTTTGCTGGTCACGATGATGACGGGAATATCGGCAATTTCAGCGTCTTCCTTGATTCGTTTGCATACCTCATAGCCGTCCATGCCGGGCATCATCACATCCAGTAAAATAACCTGGGGCTTTATCCGTTTCGCAATTTCAATGCCTTCCTGACCGTTTTTTGCGGTTTCAACCGCATAGTTTCTCTTGGTCAGCAGCGTTTTTGCAAGCCGGCGGATGACCTCATTGTCATCAATAACAAGAACCGTGTTGACTCTGTCTTCCATGGCCCCTATTGTTTTTTTATACTTCAATCATGCGATAGTCGCGTGTTCCCAAACCAAGGCGCACGGCATATTCAAGCTGATGCTCCCAGTTGATTTGAGGATAGAGGCCGCGGAACTTATCCTGCCCAGGCTCATGATGGGATTTTAACGTCGAAGCCTCTAATCCTTTACATGCATTGATGCAATCAACTGAAGCCTGATCAACAGCAACCGGGTCTTTTGACGCCAAAATTCCGATATCCGGCACAATCGGGAAATCGGCATGTCCGTAGCAGTCACATGCTGGACTGATATCGGTGAGAAAATTGATAAAAAATGTTTTTCCTTTTTTGGGCGTAAGCACACCGACGGTATATTCTATCATCTTTTCCATAAACCGGTTTGCATCTTCGTCCCATCGGATTTTAACCGCCTCACGCGGGCAAACCAGAATACACGAGGCACATCCGATACATTTTGCACCGTGGATTAAAGCCTTCTTTTGTTCAAGCACTATCGCCGCCGCCGGGCAATGCTCTGCACACGTGCCGCAGCCGATGCACATCTTCCGTTCAATGCGCGGTGCGATGCCGCAGTGTTGTTTCATTTTTCCATCCCGCGACGCGCATCCCATGCCGGTATTTTTCAGTGCACCGCCGAATCCCGTCAGTTCATGCCCTTTGACATGGGCAATACTGATATAACTATCTGCATGGTGCACGGCAGCAGCAATCGATACGGTGGAAAAATGTTTCCCATTCACCGGAACGGCAACCGCATCAAGACCACGGAGTCCGTCCGCGATAATTACCGGTGCACCGGTAACCGACTCAGAAAAGCCGTGCCGTCGGGCAAGCAGGAGATGTGATACGGCATCGGTTCGTTCACCGCGATACAGGGTATTGGCATCGGTTAGGAAGGGTTTTGCATTGCATGCCGCGATCTTCTCAATAATATCGCGCAGAAGATGCGGCCTGATGAATGCGGTATTCCCTTTTTCGCCGAAATGCACCTTAACGGCTACTAACGCCCCTGGGGGGATACTTTCCTTCATGCCGGCTGCATCGAGCAGCTCGGATATTTTTTGAGAGAGATTTTTTTTTGCCGAGGTTCGAAGGTTGGTGAAATAAACCGCTGCTTTCATGTTACGCTCATAACATCTTGTTGCCAAGCCCGCGCAAATAAAACCGGTAATTAAAACTTGTTTCCGACCGTCTGCCGGCACTGGCGCCCTTTGTTTCGATATATACTCTGCTTCCCCAACACTGCGCAGCATAATCGAGCCCGATTTCCGTATCGAGCTTATCGCGACGGTTTTCATTGTACCGGGCGTCGAAAAATGCAGCGAGGAAGCTGGTCAGATGCACCTTGCCGCGAAAATTGAACCCTTCAAACCGGTCGCGTTCATACATATAGCCAAATTGGGCAAAGTCCTCGCTTCGCGCTGCTATATTGAACAGCATTTTATAATACCGAAGCCTGCTGTCGTAGGTATCGTATGATGCTTTTCCGATAAAATACAGCCGTGGCCAGACACCGAATCGCAGTTCGCTGAAGACATCCGAATAATCCTTATCAGGGTTTCCGTCAAGGTAGAGACCACCGTCGGGATGCCGGATATTGTATGACTGCCCGATTAAAAAATAGCCGATTTCATGCTCTGTAACATCTCCGCTCGTATCGGCAATGAGTGCCGCAAAGCGGTTTTTTAAAAACAGCCGCACGCTATGTCGGCTGTAAAGTCCCTCGGGGATATCAAAATTTGGGAGGTCATCCTGCCCGTTTGCCGCAATATATTCGTACCGTATCCCAGGCTCAACAATATGCCGTATTTTGCTGACCGTCTTGTTCTTCAAAGAAAAAATTCTGATAAACTCTGCCGAAAGCTCTGCCTGCGCGCCGGGGAACAATCCCGAACGGTCGTTGTGCCGCCGCTCTTCAAGTGCGATATAGGATAGTGCATTAAGGCTGATTTCGGGATTGAATTTGAGCCATCCTCCATAATTAATTGGCATCGAAATCTTCGGGTACGCGCTCAGCCGATGCGCCTTCTGCCCTTTGTCCCGCCAGAAATAATCATATGTGGCATCAAACTGGTAAAAAAACGGTGAAAATGCGGTGATCGGCTGCCGCATCGTGCTGAACGCAACCTGCGGCAAACGCTGCAAAACCTCGTGGTCGCTGCGGATGAGATTTTTATAAGTATCAACGTTTATGACAAGGTTTGCCGTGTCCCAGTTTTTATTCAGAAACACCAGTGATTCATCTTTTTCGAGTGAGCGGAGATGAGATTTTTTGGTTTCGCTCTTTGAACGGTTAATCTCGTCCCGATAATCGCCGTACATCTCCCTGTCGCTGATATACGACCCTTTTGCCTTGACATACAGATCGGGTTTAAAATAGTGCTCACCTTCACCGCTGAGATATCGGCGCTGTTTCTGTCGGTCACGGCGATCCCGGTATTCATCATCAAAATAATCGTCCTCTTCGGTTGCCGTATAACCGTACAGCTTACCCCAACTTTCTTCACCGAGTCTGAACCGGTATTCAAGGCCAGAACCAAGCCCCTTTCTGGTTGCCGCGTCGAGCCATACGGTTGCATCGGTATTCTGTGAAATCGCCCAAAAAAACGCATTATTGAACTCAACGCCTTTTGACGTTGAATGGCCGATTTCGGGGAAGAGAAACCCCGTCTGACGCTCTGTTTTTACCGGAAATAATGCAACCGGCAGATACACAACCGGAATCCGTTTGATACGGAATGTCCCGTTCTGCACCCACGCATACCCTTCAATGGTAACGTGTATCTTTCCAGCCTCAATGCGCCACGGTGGCGATACCCCGTCACAGGTTGTCACGGTCCCTTTCTGGATTTCATAAGTTGCCGGACCGAGCTTTTTAATGTCAGCGCCCGTAATGTGCAGGTTGTCCTGCTTCAAGAATATCGTGGCGCTTGTGACTTTGCCGACCTGTGTGTCAAGGTTTACGTCAAACGCCGCGCAGCGCAAAACATCGCCACGTTCCTGCAGCTCGACATTGCCTTTGGCATGCGCATCTTTTGTGGTGAGATTGATCGAAGCGTAATCTGCTGTGAGCGTACGCTCCCCCTGACGGATTTCTACCGCTCCCCGGGCAATAAGATTTTCGCCGGTCCTGTCATACTCAATTTGAACCGCACGTACATTGACCGGCAAATCATCCAATTCTTTGACAGGGCGTTGCAACGGCGGGGTTACTGCTGCTGCCTCATAGCAGCACTGCATGAGGGCAAGCACAACTATCATAATCGCAATAACTGCAATGCCCCATGATTTCCTTATGCGTTTGTTCTTTTTTTTTCGATACATCGATCCCGTATCCTACATGCCAATTCGTCGACCAGCTGTGGGACATTTTTCTCGGTACCTCTCTCGTATTTCTCCGGCAAGAAAGAGAGAGCCGGTAACGCATATGACATCACGAGGGCAGGCCATCTGCAGTGCATGGTCGAGTGCAGCTCGGGATGTTTCATGCCAGAATACCCTGTTACTCGGTGAAAATTCAATGTGTTTTTCAAACGTTTCCCGCGATGCTGCCCTTTCGATCTCTGGTCTGCACACTATAGTCGCATACGCATCGTGAGTCAAGAGCGCAAGCATAGTTTTGATATCCTTATCCCCCATTATCCCGATAACCATGATGCGCCTCTGTCGTGGAAATTCATAAGCAAGGGTGGTCAGGAGAATACGACATGCCGCAGGATTATGGGCGCCGTCCACAATAACATACGGTTCTTGTTGCAACACCTCAAAGCGGCAGGGCCAAAATGCATTAGCAACGCCACTGCGTGCGTGGTCTTCATTTATAGAGTATCCAGCGTTATGTATCAGCTCCGTTGCACACAAAGCCAGTGCAGCATTCCGGATCTGATGCGGTCCTGCGAGTCCACAGCGCAATTCTTTCAGCTGCCATTGTATGCCGTTGTAACTAAAAAGGGGATAGGCTGTTGTTCGGATATGTATATCCCTTCCCAAGCGATACAGACTTGAACCTTGTGCAAAGCAGACCCGTGCTAACACCTCTCGAACTTCTGTGCGCTGCGCATCAGTTATTAATGGTTTTTTCGGCTTTATGATCCCTGCTTTTTCAGCAGCAATCTCTCTCAGTGTTTTCCCAAGATACTGCTGATGATCACGGCTGATACTGGTAATAACCGACAGAAGAGGATCGATTACATTGGTAGCATCATATCTTCCGCCAAGTCCTGTTTCAACGACAACCGGCTCTGCTGCTTCCTCATAAAAATACAAGAAGGCAAGTGCCGTGGCAAACTCAAAAAACGTGACGGTTGCAAGTGATTTTCGCTCACACAGCCGCTTGATGTCGCCCACAAGGGCTGCAATGCGGTTGTGTGCTATCGGCTTTCGGCATATCTGAATGCGCTCAGAGAAATCGCTCAGATGCGGTGAGGTGTAGAGACCCGGTCGATATCCGGCATTCCGGAGCACTGCCTCGATCATAACGCAGGTTGACCCTTTGCCGTTTGTTCCGGCGACATGGATACAGCGCAGTTTCCGATGTGGATTACCGAGCGCAGCAAGCAGCCGGGTGATCGTATGCAGTCCGAGTTTTATGCCGAATCGTTGCAGGTTGTACAGGTAGTTTACTGCCTTGTCGTAATTCATGAGGGATGTCCATGAGCTCTGTCCGCGATATTTTGGTAACAGGATTTCGAGGTACCCCTTTCCCCTCATATGATTTCCGGACAATGCCGAATCGCGCGTCCCACAGGCCTGGAGACATGGCAACCGTGCAGATTAATCATCGTTTTCTGGTTTTGCAGAACACGACATGTGGGTATTTAACGGCAGGAGATGAGAGATGTCAAGAGCTGCGTCAAGCACCGGTATTAAGCGCTGTGCCCTTCGCCGTCACCACAATGGTGTTTGATGACTCTTCCGGTGCTCATAAAAATGACATCCTCGCAGATATTCGTCGTAAGATCGGCAATTCGCTCAAGGTTATCAGCGATTCGCATAATATGCAGGCAATCGCTAATCAAAGATGGCTTCTCTGCCATAAACGTCACCAACTCACGAATAATCTGGTCGCGCAACCCATCGATCGCATCGTCCTGTTCACATACCGATTGTGCCTTGAGGGGATCATCGCGAATAAACGATTCAATGGCGCCCGACAGCATATTGCGGGCAAGTTCACTCATACGGGGGATATCGATAAACCGCTTAACCGGAGGGTGGTTGATAATCTCCCGTGCATTCAAGGCAATGTTGACAGCGTGGTCGCCGATGCGTTCAAGTGCAGCATTAATATTGTAAATCATCAAAACTGATCGCAAATCCTTTGCCATCGGATGGTACTGGGCAATGACGTTCATGCCCCGGCCGTCGATATCAATTTCATAGGCATTTGCCCGTTGTTCCATGTCCTCGATCACCGCCTGCAGCATTTGTCCATCATGCCTGGTCAGCCCCATGATGGCGTGCTCGATCATGGACTCCACAAGCCCTGCGAATATAACGATGTTTTCCTGCAGATCGTGTAAACGTTCTGTGAACATAGTGTTTCTTTCCGGAGCGCGGGGTGGTTATCCGAATTTTCCCGATAGATATTCTTCGGTTCGTTTGTCCTGCGGGACGGTAAACATTTTTTCGGTAGTGCCAAACTCAATGAGCTCTCCCAAGTACAGGAATGCCGTATAATCCGAAACCCGCGCTGCCTGAGCAATATTGTGCGTGACCAGGATGATGGTAACGTTTTTCTTCAAATCACAAATGAGCTGCTCGATATATGCCGTTGCCTTTGGGTCAAGTGCCGACGTCGGCTCATCCATCAACATAATATCAGGATTCATGGCAAGCGCACGGGCAATACACAGCCGCTGCTGTTGCCCGCCTGACAAAAACGTTCCTTTCTTATGCAGACGATCACGAACCTCGTCCCACAGCGCCGCCTTTCTGAGCGAGTCTTCGACGATCCTATCCTTTTCCTGCCGCTTGAGCGCAATGCCGTTCAGGATATATCCGGCGACCACATTATTATAGATACTCATCGTCGGAAAGGGATTTGGTCGCTGGAACACCATGCCGATCTTCTTGCGGACAAGTATCGGATTGCGCGCATAGATATCCTCGCCGTGGAGCAGGATGCGGCCGCTTGTCGTTGCTCCCGGTGTGAGCTCATGCATTCGGTTAATGCATCGTATGAGCGTCGTTTTGCCGCATCCCGACGGTCCCATTAGCGCGGTCACCCGATTGGGCAAAACAGAAAGCGTGATATCCTTGAGAACCTGTGTCTCACCGAAACCCGCGGAAAAATGTTCGATCGCTAAAACCGGACTGTCCATCGTCGTGTCAATATCTTTGCACTTATATTGAGGCCCAAGACAAAAACAATCAATACCAACGCAGCGCCCCACGCTTTTGTGTGCCATTCGGGATACGGGCTGATGGCATAGTTGAAAATGATATGCGGCAGAGAATCAACCGGCTTGAAGATATCCGTGCTCATATAAGGATTCCCAAAGGATGTAAACAGCAAAGGGGCAGTTTCACCTGCAATACGCGCAATGGAAAGAAGGATGCCGGTCAGAATGCCGCTCACACCAGCGGGCACGAGAACCTTCAACACGGTCCGGGTATAGGATACGCCGAGCGCAAGCGATGCCTCTCTGATCGTATCGGGAATCATGTTCATCGTCTCTTCGGTCGCCCTGATGATCACCGGCAGCATAATAAATGCAAGCGCCACACCGCCAGAAAGGGCAGAGAATGTACCGCTTGAAACCACAATCCATGCATAGGCAATAATCCCGACGACAATAGAAGGAATACCCTGCAGAATATCAATGCACATCCGTACGATAACCGCGGCGCGCGATGATCGGTTTTCGGAAAGATAGATACCGGTGGCAATGCCGATCGGGACGGCTATAATGCTTGCAATGACAATCAGCATTGCCGAACCGATGATCGCATTTGCAATGCCGCCCCCCGGCTCGCCGATTGGGCGGGGAGGCCCTGTCAAAAATTGCCAGTCCACGGCAGCAATACCGTTCCGGACAATATAGCCAAGAATTAGCAGCAGCGGAACAAAAACGGTAATCGAACCGACAATCACTGCGGTTTGGAACAAATAATCCTTAAATATTCTTAAAAGAACGCCGGTACCGTTCATATCATTGATTGAGCGTTTTTTTTCTGATAACGTAGGTGCCTGCAGCATTGATGAGCATGGTTATGATCATCAAGAGAAGACCGACTTTGATCAGGCTTGCAAGATGCACCGGGTCGGTAGCCTCTGCAAATTCGTTTGCGATAATGCTTGCCATGGTATTTGCCGGGCTGAAAATACTGTCGGGCATACGGTTGGCATTGCCGATCACCATGGTTACCGCCATAGTTTCGCCAAGCGCTCTTCCCAGCGACAGGAGCGTTCCTGCTGAAATCCCCGACAACGCATACGGTAGAACCACGCTCCGCAGCATTTCATAGCGCGTGGCACCGAGCGACAGGGCTGCCTCCTTAAGGTCGGCAGGAACCATAGCAATAACATCGCTGCTTATCGAAGCGGAATACGGAATGATCATAACGGTGAGCACGAGCGAAGCGGTCATAATACCAATGCCATAGGGAGGCACACCCAGTTGCAATTGGACAGATCGAACCATCGGAACGAGCACAAATAAAGCCCACATTCCGTATATCACCGAGGGGATACCGGCAAGAAGCTCAATGGCA
Source organism: Thermodesulfobacteriota bacterium (assembly GCA_026415325.1). Taxonomy (GTDB): domain Bacteria; phylum Desulfobacterota; class WTBG01; order CAIYCZ01; family CAIRTM01; genus JAOAHH01. The sequence goes on from JAOAHH010000167.1 coordinate 10,086, forward strand.
CTCTTTAAAAGTGTCGACCACACTCCTGTTCGGTAATACTCACCCAAAAACAATGCAATGGAGAGCGAGAACGGAATCGACAACACAAGGGCAATGCACGAAGTCAGAATGGTACCGACCACAAAGGCACGGACGCCGAATTGCTGCGCTACCGGATCCCACGTCGTTTCGGTAAAAAACGCGCTGCCGATCCGTAAGAAAGCAGGCACCGAATCGATGAGAAGGGTTACGATAAACGCGATGAGCAATGCCGGTATGCTGATACCTGCAAGCGCGAGAATGGTCTTAAAAATTCTGTCTGACGAAATATGCATCGCGAATTATGTGCTCACCCGGCCGTTAATCACGAAAACGTTTATTGTAACTATTGCACAACCGGCTGTCCGCCGTAGGTAATTGAGGCGATAATTTTTTTTGCCTTTGCAACGGCAGCATCGGGCAGCGGCGCGTAATTCATAGTTTGGGCGATCTTCTGCCCTTCATTGATCATCCAGCCAAGCAGCTTTACAAGGCTTTCGGCCTGCGCCTTCGAACGGTCTCCATACTTCTGATCCTTAAACGCTACAATCCATGTAAAACCGCTGATCGGATACCCGTCACGTGCATCGGTATCGGTAATACTTACCCGCGTGTCATCCGGCATGGGCACGGCTGCAGCACGACTGACGGATTCGATGGTCGGTTTGACAAAGACCCCTGCCTTGTTCCTGATGTCGGCATACGGCATATTGTTGCCGAGTGCATAGATAAGTTCCACATATCCGATCGAACCCGGCACCTGTTTCACCAATCCCGCAACGCCCGGATTTCCTTTTGCGCCAAGCCCGCAGGGCCATTTGAGCGATTTTCCCGCTCCGACACTTGTCTTCCATTCCTCACTGACTTTTGCCAGATAATCGCTAAAAATTGCCGTTGTTCCGCTTCCGTCTGATCGGTGGACTGTAACAATCTGCATATCGGGCAGCACGACCCCCGGATTTATTGCAACAAGCCGTTTATCATTCCATTGCGTTATTTTCCCGAGGAATATATCGACAAGGGTATCGGGGGTGAGTTTGAGACTTGGATTTCCCGGCAAGTTATACGTAAGTACAACCGCGCCAAGGCATGTCGGGATATGCACGATTGGTGCTCCTGCTGCTGCTATTTCCTCATCGGTCATAAACGCATCGGTGCCGCCGAAATCAACGGTTTTATTCACGAGTTGCTGTATACCGCCGCCTGATCCGATTGCCTGATAATTTACCTTAATACCTGTTGTCTGAAAATAGGTGTCAAACATCTTTTGATACAGCGGAAACGGAAACGTCGCTCCTGCCCCCATGAGCTCCTTGTCAGCACCTCTGGCCTGAGCGGTAAACAGTATAACAACGGCGCAGCAGAGCGCGAAAAGTGTGGTGCATCCTTTCATGGTAGTGCTCCTCCTGTTAAGAGTTACCGTTTGGTGCTTCCTCCGCATCATCTGAGCATTTTTTCTCAGATGTGATAGCGTTACCCTTAATGTGTTATGGTTTAGTTAATATGACATTAACCATTTGTTAAGATTATGTTAATTTTTCTCAACAGGCACCCCTCTGTTTTATGCTTGACATCTTGTAACAAATCCAGAATAACTACACAACACTGTGTGGCTCTGAAACCAAAGCGTGAGACAGCGCTGAACGGCTGCCTATCCATGAAACTGCATGACAGCCCAAACGTTCGGTCTTGCACAGAGCGGCATCATAAGCCATCACAGAAAACTTCTCCTAACCGCCGCCGGAGGATGCATGTATGGACGGTCATATTTATAAATCTTTTGACAGGGAACTCCATGACTTAAAGGAAAGCCTGTTATATGTCGGCAGCCGCGTTGAGCGCTCGATTGCAAGTGCCATTACGGCGCTGGAGCAGCGGGACACTGCGCTTGCCGCTCAGGTCATCAACGACGACGATATGATTGATGCCAAGGAGGTCGAAATTGACGAATTCTGCCTGCGGCTGCTTGCCCTCCGTCAACCCGCTGCACGCGACCTTCGATTTATTACCACTGCGATCAAAATAAATTATGACCTTGAGCGCATCGGCGACATGGCGGTTAACATCTGCGAGCGTGTTGAGGAGCTCATCCGTGAGCCGCAGCTTAAACCCTATATCACCCTGCCGCAAATGGCAACAACCGTACAGCTTATGCTGAAAGAGAGCCTTAATGCCTTCGTCAACGAAGACCCGGCACTTGCACGGAAAGTCATAGAAGACGATACCAAGGTTGATAACTTTCTCGATCAGATTTTCCATGAGCTCCTTGCCCATATGATGAAAGATTTATCCACAACATCCCGCGCAATTCGTCTCCTCTTTATATCAAAATACCTTGAGCGTATTGCCGACCATGCAGTGAACATCGCCGAACTCGTGATCTTCATGGTCGAAGGGACCATTGTTCGCCATCGCAAGCAATCCTCGTAATGTCTCCATGGCCGTTGTAACTTTTATGCGCGTTGTTGGTGCTGCCATTATCTGCCTACTTATATCTGCAGCCTGTGGAAATCAGACGTCTTCCCAGGTCGTATACCGCCGGCATGTGGTTACGATTGCCGGCTCGACATCTGTTATGCCATTTACTGAAAAACTTGCTGAGCACTTCATGATTGAACACCCGAACTTCATTATCAATGTCCAATCAGGGGGGTCAACGGCAGGCATTCAGGCATGTCTGAACAGAACCGTTGATATCGGGATGTCATCCCGTGAACTGAAACATGAGGAAAAATCACTTACTGAAATAATCATCTGCTACGACGGCATTGCGGTGATCGTTAATCCCGAAAATCCCATCCGGGCTCTCTCGCTGCAACAGATTCGCGATATTTTTGCAGGGGTGCTCACGAACTGGAAAGCGCTCGGCTGGATTGACCGTCGTATTGATGCAGTCACCCGTGAAGAAGGCTCGGGCACCCGATCGGCGTTTGAGGAGCTTGTGATGCACGGAGCCGCAATTGATGACGGCATCATGGTTCAGGATTCAAACGGCTCGGTGAAAGAGGTCGTTGCGACAGATCCATATGCCATAGGCTACGTATCTCTTGGCATGGTCGACACTCGGGTTGTCGCGCTGCATGTCGATTATGTCCGCCCATCTGTCGAGACGATCCTTGCTCGTCAGTATAAAATCGTCAGACCGTTTTTGTATCTCATTAACGGCACTCCGTCAGGGCCGGCGCAGCAGTTCATTACCTATGTCCTGTCAAAAGACGGACAAAAGATACTTGAACGCGAAGGGTTGATACCGGTTTATGCCAAAAAATAGGGCTGTTCTTATCGATCAGATCATCAAACAGACGATGCGTATCTGCGCCTTTTCGTCGCTGTTTTTTCTGTTCCTGATCTTTTTGTTTATTCTCATTGAAGGGCTCCCTCTCTTTTACCGTGTTGGCGTTGGCAATATTATTGCGGGTTTCAAATGGGCGCCCACCAAAGGTGCGTTCGGCATCTTCCCCATGATTGTTTCTTCCTTTCTGGTAACTATCGGTGCCCTGATCCTCGGAGCGCCGCTCGGCCTTGCATGTGCCGTCTATCTCGCAGAATACGCCGGAAAAAAGAAAAAGCTTTTTCTCAAACCGGCGCTTGAGCTGCTCGCCGGAATACCGTCGGTTGTGTACGGCTTTCTCGGCGTCATATATATCGTTCCGCTGATCCGCACCTATTGCGGCGGGTCTGGTTTTTCTCTCCTTGCCGCAGCGATCGTGCTCGGCGTCATGATTCTCCCGACGGTTATCAGCATATCTTATGATGCGTTGATGAGCGTGCCGCGCACGTATCGTGAGGGATCGCTTGCCATGGGCGCAACGAAATGGCAAACAACCTATCGGGTGGTCATCCCCGCCGCGAGCTCGGGAATCCTTGCCAGTTTCATTCTGGGCATGGGCAGGGCGATTGGAGAAACCATGGCGGTGATCATGGTGGCTGGCAATGCGCTCAGAATACCGGGAAGCATTCTTGACCCGTTGCGCACCCTGACAAGCAACATTGCACTTGAACTTGCATATGCAAGTGGCGACCACCGCCTCGGTCTTTTTTCAACCGGCGTGGTGCTGCTCATTATTATCATGATCCTCAACTACCTTGCTAACTTCGTCATTCGCCAAAAGGTGATCAAATGAGGCTGCCGCCACGATTTGTCAATACGCTTGTCGCCCTCCTGCTCGACCTGGTCGCCCTTGGAACGGTCGGCATTCTCGTCGTTATTGTTTGCGTCATTGTGGTCAAGGGCATTGCTTATATCGATCTTAACTTTCTCTTTACGTATCCGGAAGATATGGGACGCCACGGCGGCGTGTTCCCTTCGCTTATCGGGACAATTTTTTTGGTCGCTCTGTCGATCTGTTTTGCCACACCGCTTGGGCTCGGTACTGCCATCTATCTCACCGAATACACAAAGGAAACGATGATGACAAAAACCATACGGTTTGGCGTTGAATCGCTTGCGGGCATCCCTTCGATCCTCTATGGTCTGTTCGGCTTCATTTTTTTCGTCATCAAACTGAAAATGGGGTGGTCGCTGATTTCCGGTGCACTTACCCTTACCATCATGATTCTCCCCACCATTATCAGGACCAGCGAGGAAGCTATTAAGGCAGTTCCCCGCAGTCTCCGTATCGTCAGTCATTCGCTCGGTGCAACCCTTTGGGAAACAACGCTCAAAGTCGTGTTGCCGTGCGCAGCTCCCGGCATCCTCACCGGCATTATGCTCAGCATCGGCAGAGCGGTTGGCGAGACCGCTGCCGTTATTTTTACGATGGGAAGCTCACTTCGCCTGCCGACATCTTTGTTTGATTCGGGGAGAACCCTTGCCGTGCATTTCTACATCCTTGCCCGCGAAGGCATTTCAATGGAAAAGGCATACGCGACGGCACTGGTGCTGGTTGTCAGCATTCTTGCAGTTAATATCCTCGCCTATTATATTATGCATAAGGTAATTGCGAAGTACTCATAAGTGTGGGTTTGCATGGATATTAAAATACAGATCAGGCAACTCTCTGTTTCGTACAACGGAACGCCGGCGCTGCGTTCAATTACGCTCGATATCTATAAAAACTGCATCACCGGTTTCATGGGGCCTGCGGGCAGCGGCAAATCAACCCTTATTACCCTGATCAACAGAATGATCGACTTTGAGGAGGGTGTCCGCTACGACGGAGAAATCCGTATTGACGGCATCAATGTGCTGGATCCTGCGGTGGACGTTGTAGCCCTGCGGCGCCGTATCGGTATGGTGTTTGCAGTTCCCCTCCCCCTGCCGCGTTCTATCTTCGATAACATCGCCTACGGCCCCCGGTTAAAAGGCATAACCAACATGACCGATCTGTATGCAATCGTTGAGGACAGTCTCAAAAAAGCATTTTTGTTCGATGAGGTTAAAGATCGCCTCATGACCTCGGCCATGAAACTCTCCGGCGGCCAGCAGCAGCGACTGTGCCTTGCCCGAACCCTTGCACTCCAACCCGACATCATCCTTCTTGATGAGCCCTGCTCTGGGCTTGATCCCATTTCAACCGCAAAGATAGAAGAAGCGCTGAGCGAGCTCAAAAAAGATTACACCATCATCCTTGTTTCCAATAATACCAAGCAGATTGCCCGAACCAGTGACTATGCCGCATTTTTTTACATGGGAGAACTCATTGAATTCGGAGAAACGCCTCGCATTTTTACCAATCCTTCGCAGAAAAAGACTGAAGACTACATACAGGGAAAATTCGGCTGATGCAGACCTGTGCGCTTTCAACCCGGCAGCTTAATTTGTGGTACGGATTGTTTCATGCGCTGAAGAATGTCGATTTCTGCGTGTATGCAAATGCCATTACCGCCTTGATAGGCCCTTCGGGATGCGGCAAATCGACTCTGCTGCGCTGTTTCAACCGCATGAACGACCTGATCGATGACGTCATTATCAAGGGGTCAATCCACGTTGAAGGTCGCGATCTTTCAACAATCGATATCATTGAACTGCGCCGTTCGGTCGGTATGGTCTTTCAGCGACCGAATCCGTTCCCGTTTTCGATTTATGATAATCTCGTGTACGGGCTCCAAACCCACGGAATCGCTAAAAAATGCTATCCTGACATTGTCGAACGGTGTTTGCGGGCTGTTGATCTTTGGGACGATCTCAAGGACAGATTGCACAAGCCTGCCCTTGAGCTTTCCGAGGAAATGAAACAACGTCTGTGTATTGCGCGCGTTCTGACGATCGAGCCCCGGATCATTCTCCTTGATGAACCGTGCTCCGCTCTTGACCCGATCGCGACGATGAAGATCGAAGAATTGATGATCGAACTTAAAGAGCGCTACACCATCCTCATCGTCACCCATAACATGCAGCAGGCGGCTCGGGTTTCAGACTATACCGGATTTATGCTGCTCGGCGAGCTCGTTGAATTCGGCGAGACGAGTCGAATCTTTACTTCGCCAAGCGATGAACGAACCGAGGGGTATATCACAGGCCGTTTTGGATAAGCATAATAAACCATTAACTGCCAATCATCCATGGCATCCATTCCCTTTCGGCATGCGGTCAAAGATCCAGAGTTGTTTTGCGTCACCTGGGAGCAGGTGCCCGGCAAAGGCGCTGTTGAACGTCAGCAGGAGGAAATCCTCAGCAACGCAGAACAAGCGGTTGCTTCAGGCCGCATCCATGCGTTGGGCGTTACCGATAACCCCGGTGGCAACCCATCGCTTTCCGTCGAATTGCTCTGTGCGGAAATGAGCCGCCTCGGCATTGAACCGGTTGTTCATTTTGCCTGCCGTGATAAAAACCGCAATGCTATTGAAAGCCTGCTCTACGGCCTTGAACGCTGCAATGCCCGCAACCTGCTTGTAGTATCCGGAGATTATCCTTCCCCGGAAGGTTTCTGCGGTACCGCGCGACCGGTTTTTGATCTTGATCCGGTGCATGTTGTGCAGCTCATCTCTGCAATGAACACAGGGCTTGTCGATACCTCTCTTGGCCGCGATACACGCCTTACGCCAACCAATTTTTTTGCCGGCGTTGCCGTCTCGCCGTTTAAGAAGACCGAGGCAGAACTTTACGGTCAATACAGCAAGTTGCTCAAAAAAATCAAAGCCGGCGCGCAGTTCGCGATAACCCAGATAGGGTTTGACCCGAGGAAATTTCACGAGCTCATCCTGTGGCTTCGGCAGCGCCAGATTCATCTTCCGGTGCTTGCCAACCTCTTTGTGCTTACCTATGCATCGGCAAAATTCATGACGGCAGGCAACGTTCCTGGAGCCGTTATCCCCCCTGCCCTTCTTACAGAACTTGCCCGTGAACGAGAATACCCTGATAAAGGCATGGCCGCGCGACTCCTCCGTGCAGCCCGTTTCTATTCTATCATGAAAGGGCTTGGGTATGCCGGCGTTCATATCGGCGGCCATAATCTCACCTGCGACATGGTTGTTGAAATCATCCAGCGTGGTGAAGAGCTGTATCCGTCATGGCAGGATGTGCTTGGTGCTTGTGATTACCGATGTGAAGGGATGTTCTACTACTGTTTCCATCATGTGCCGGGCGGCTTTTTGAACAGCGATGCACCTGTATTGCGTACTCCTTCCGCCGCACCCTCGTGGCTCTACCGTATTCTTATGGTTGTGCACCGGCTGTTCTTTGACCCATCACATCGACCCTACCGTTTTATGCAACGCATAGCACATCGAATTGACCGCTCGCCAAGGGCTGCTTCGCTGTTTGGTCGCGTTGAACATCTTATTAAAACGTTGTTGTTTCGCTGTGCCGACTGTGGCGACTGTGCGCTGCCTGATACCGCATACCTGTGCCCGATGTCAGAGTGTGCAAAATTTCAACGCAACGGTCCCTGCGGCGGTAGTACGGATGGGTGGTGTGAGGTCTATCCCCGGCGTCGGCAGTGTCTGTGGGTGCGGGTGTATAAGAGGATGCCCTCTGTGCCGATTCATCAGTGTGTTGGTGCTCAAAAAATAGTGCCCCCATGCGACTGGCGTCTGTGGCAGACGTCATCGTGGCTCAATTATTTTCTCGGCAGGGATCATAACTCGAAAATGCTTTCCACGAATGGCACGGATCGATCAACCGGCTGAACTTCGTCGGGGGATTCTCATAATGAACGAGGTACCCTGTCCGATTTGGCTTTTTGCCTCGATCGTGCCACCGTGTTGCTGGATGATGTGTTTGACGATCGACAGGCCGAGTCCTGTACCGCCGGTCTGGCGCGAACGGGCTTTATCAACAACATAAAATCTCTCAAATATCCTTCCAAGCTGCTCCTGCCTGATTCCGATGCCGGTATCCTGGACAACGATCAGAGCCCAATCGCCGTCCGCTTTAATGCTCACTGTAATGCCGCCGTGCTCCGTATATTTTACGGCATTGTCGATGAGGTTGATAAAAACCTGTTCGAGCTTAAAACGGTCGGCAAAAAGGTGCCCAAGATCAGGATCAGCCTGGAGGTCAAAAAACAACCCCTTTTCATCAAGCCGCTGTTCGTAAATCTTCCGCACCTGTTCCACAAGCTGCACCAGTTCGACCGGCTCGATATCGAGCCGGCGCTCCTCTTCAAGTTGAGAAAGCATGAGCAGATCCTTAACGATACTGATGAGCCGATCAGTATGCCTTTTTATGATTTCAAGGTATTTGCGGTGCGACGGTTCTTCTTCCTCGTCGAGGATGGTATCGATAAAGCCCTTAATTGCGGTGAGCGGAGTGCGCAGTTCGTGTGATACATTCACGACGAAATCTCGTTTTATCCGCTCGACGTTTCTGATCTCAGTAATATCAAGACAAACGGCGATAATCTCCCCATACTGCTCGATCCATGACATGCTGCACAGCAACATGCGTCCGTCAAGAGCAATTTCGGCAATCCGTCCCTGCCGCGTCGTCCTGACCTCCTTGACCATCTCGCCGAATGCCGGCTCCTTGATGCACTCCCAGTAAAACCGCCCGCGGACATCGTCACTCCCGATAAATTCGTTAAACCGCCGATTGGTAAGCATAATTCGGCCGTCATCGTCAATGACCAGCAAATATTCGTGCATTGCCTCGATGATATGCTCAAGTTCCTGCCGCCGCAGTGTTATCTCTTGAATCTGCGTTTTGATCTTTTCCGTCATGACATTAAAGCTATCGGCGCATTCCTGAAGTTCATCATTACTGTCAAGGAATACGCGGGCATCCATATTACCGGCGGACACTGCTTGCGCCGCCTCGTCGAGCATGCGGATTGGGCGGGTAATTCTTCGTGATATAATAAACGCTGCTATCATCGCCGTGCAGACAATGCACAGCGCAATCCAGAGCATACCGTATTGAAACCTATCGATGAGCCGTGTGACATCGTGCATAAAGAGGCTCATGCGAAGCACTGCAGCGATGCGTTCGTTCTCGTATATTGGAACCGCAACATACAGCATATCTTCGGCAACGGTCGCACTATGGCGGATTGCAGAACCGATTGAACCTGAAAGAGCCTGGAGCACTTCTGGTCGCGTCCCATGATTTTCCATGGAACGGGGAGCTGCTTCAGTATCGGCAATCACGCGACCATCCGGTGCAATGACCGTAATACGCGTTGTTATCGCTGCACCTGTTTGTTTGACAAGGCTGTCAAGCTCGTCATATTTCCCCTGTATATACAGCGGCATCATAACAGGACGAAAAAGTGCCGCCTGTTGCCGCAACATATCAATCATCATTTCCGTGCTGTGCTGTTTAAATGTCCGCACGGAAAACAAAAACAGCGCAGCACTCAGCAGCACGATCAGCACCATATACCCTGCTGCTATTTTTGAAAAAACAGTCCTTTTCATCCTTCGATTTTATATCCTACGCCACGGATGTTTTTAATGAGGTGGGCAGCTTCGCCGATCTTTTCGCGAAGGTGTCGGATGTGCACATCAACGGTTCGATCGATTACTGCCTTTTCTGTACCCCACAAATGATCAAGTATCTGTTCCCTGCTGAACACCCAGCCTTTCTTTGAACTGAGCAGTTCAAGGATTTTGAATTCTGTTGGTGTGAGCTCAACCCGCTTTCCACCGACCAGCACTTCATACTTGCCGAGATCTATCGTTAACATATCGCCGATTTCTATTTTCTTCAGGCTCCGCTGTGGCTCATGGCGTCTGAGCAACGCCTTTACCCGTGCAATCAGCTCTTTTGTGGAGAACGGCTTGGTCATATAATCATCGGCTCCGATTTCAAGGCCGAGCACCTTATCCATTTCTTCAGATTTTGCCGTCAACATAATAATCGGAATGCCTGCGGTGACGTCGCGCTTGCGGATCAATTTACAAATTTCAAGTCCGTCGATATCGGGAAGCATCAGGTCAAGAATGATGAGCTCGGGTGTTCGCTTGTCAAGAAAGGCAAGAAAATCGGCGCCGCTTAAAAACGCCTTGACTGCGTACCCAGCTTTTGTCAGGTGGAGTGAGATCAGCTCCACAATGTCTGGCTCATCTTCAATAAGCGCAATTGTCTTTTTCATACTATCGCTGCCTATTGCACATTCCGTTTGGTTACCATAGTACATACAGTTCATTTTTACAAATAGTTCGTCTTGTCAGCCGTCGTCTATTGCGGGAATGACACGGTTATCGTGTAGCCGTATGCCTCAGCACCTTTCGAGGGAGCAAAAAAACCTGAGACAAAGTAAATAATCGCGCCGGGCGGAAACATGGGGATGACGATCTCAAAGGAATTTTGCCCGCCGGAACTATAGAGCGTCCCCCATTGCGGCGTGAGTTCCTGCCGAGCATGTGAAAGCGCAATGCCGAAAATTCGATCGCCCGGGTCTCCGGCATCTTGCACTTTGATGCTGATCTTATCGCCAGTATATCCCCATGCAAAGAACATCGTGACGTCAAAGTCAAAAGGAAATATAGTGCGCATTTTTCGTGTCAACGGATAATTCAGCGTTCCTTCGGTTATAAGCTCAAAGCCAACATGCCCTATCGGAAGATCAAACGTAAAACCGGTGCCAGTGAAACGCGATACAGGTTCTCCATCATAAATGGCAGCATCTTCGTCCTGTCCTGCCGCATGCGCCTGCAGCGTTGCGCCATAGAGCATACCGAGGAATAATAGTATCCATCCTTTCCATCGTTTAGACATATCTGGTGCTCCTTGTGTTAATCAATCGAATAACTGAACACTTTATAGAAACCGTTCATTTCAATGAGTGAGCCGAATATCCTGATGCGCCGCTCCTCACCTAACTCATCCAGTACTATGGTCACCGCACCCGGGTGTACCGTACATTGTCCGTAAACCTCGGGTTTTTCATCAAAGGATACGTTCGTTATCTGGAGGTTTTTTCCCCCATATCGGTTGAGTATAGTATCAATACCGCGCATGCTGCGTATCAGATGTTGCTGCCAGACAAAATCCCGATGGTTCTGCCATTGTGGAATCTGCGCTACCGGCAGGTGCGGCCATACGTGTGCAGCATATTCCTGCTCTGTGACGTGGAGCGCCTCAAGACGCTGACGGTTGTTTGCAGCAAGTGCATCAGTAATCTCAGAAGTCAACGATTTCATCGATGCATGCCAACCGGGCATGGTGTGAATATTCTTTTGTACCATCACACCACATGCCATCATGAAGCAGGCTATGGACAGCAGCAGCACAAGCTGGAAGATACTCCCTGCCGTACGGCAGGGAGTATCAAACAGGCTTAATGTATCCATCATGTTCCGGATCATTGCACGCAATAAGTATTATTAAAAAGGATACTGTCCACGGATAATGTCCATTTTTGCCTTAAACAGAGCAATCTTTAAGCCAAGGCTTGCTTTGGTCTGAATTCCCTCAAGAAGCCGGATCATATCCTGTGCAAGCTGCTCATCGATTTCAGCCTTCCCACCGGCAACAGCAGCTTCAGCAATAGGAATAATTCGCATGATCACTGTTTGCGCATCAGCCCGAAGACGCTCATCTGCCATGATGATTGCCTTTGCTTCATCGGTAAAGCGGTAGTAGAGCTGCGTATAGAGCGTTCCGGTTGCACTCGCAGAAAGCACCTTATCGCGGAATGCGCGCAAAATACCCAGTCCGGTCGCATCATGCCCGAGTAGCGATTCTGTGACACACGGCTCGGTCGGTTCTTCACCGCTGCAGCCTTCGTCTGTCTGGCCGTTGCAGTTATTGTCGATGCTGTCATCGCAGGTTTCCTCTGCACCTGGATTAACAGCGTTATTATTGTCATTGCAGTCCTTCTGGCCGCAGTTTCCTCCTTCTGCATAGTAACCGTCGCCATCGCTGTCTGTGCAGGTTGGCTTGCTCCAACTTGCCTCATCATAGGTCGTCCATGGCGCCCGGGTCCAGTCATTATCAGGATCAACGCCGCCGATAAAATCAACCGGTTCAAAGAATCCATCGTTTGGCGGTGTCGCATAACCGGTCAAGGCAGGAGAGCCTGCAGCAGGTCTGAAGTCGGGTTTTGCAAGGTCATAGGGATTGCCGAGCTTCGGATCCTCAACCCGGTTATTCTTCATCATCTGGGTCATGAACGTCTCAACCGAGTAGGGATACGTATAAGTGCACTCACCGGTTTTACCTTTGTCGCAGGTTGCCGTATCCCAATTGGGGTTGTTGTTGTAGAAAATGCTGTTATCTACAACCAACGCACCGGCATCGATCTGCTTGAACGTCGCTTCGTTGTTGACCCGAATTCCTGATTTTTTGAACCCCATAACAATGAGGTTTTTCAAGGTACCCGCTGTTCCACGGCGGAGCGTCAACCCATGGGTGCTTTCAGAACCGTAGGTTGTGGGATCACCGATAATCGTCATATTGTAAATCGTTGGGTTTGAGCGAGGGAGATTGTCGTTAGCCTTGTCAAGGTTATCAGCTTCAATACCGTTATCTGCCTCATCGCCGCGCTGCTGTACAACGACAAATTGTGCTTTGCCGCGCCAGCCGTCTGTCCAGTCAAAGGAATCGTCTCCGCAGCCAGTGGCAATAGCGTATTTGATATTAGTTGTACCGCCGAACCATTCAAGACAGTCATCCTTGGTCATATACGCCTGCACATGGTCAACCACAGTTCCAGAACCGGTGCCCTGAAAAGCAATGCCATTGAGCTCATTATCAGGGGTAAACTGCACGCCGCTGTATTCAACCCGCACGTACTGGATCGTTCCGCTGCTATCTTGGTCATTGCACTCGGAACCGGTGCACCCGAATTTGCCAGTGTCGCCTTCACCTTCCCCGATACCGCCGGAACGGTTTATCGTGGCATAACCGTTAAGGATCAAACCACCCCAGTCACCTCGTTTGGGATTATCCTGATCGCTCGTAAAAACAATCGGCTTATCAGGGGTTCCTATTGCGTTAAGTTTCCCGCCACGCTCAACAACAAGGGTTCCGACCGTGTTTTTTTCTCCGTAAATCTTGACGCCCGGCTTAATCGTCAGTGTCGCACCTGATCTGACAAAGACGGGCCCGCGGAGCAGTATATCCTGCCCCCAAACCGTATCGGACGTGATATCACCCTGAACCGGCACAAGGGCATGTGCAGCGGTTGCACCGAAAAGAAGAGCACAACTGATTACAACTAAAACTAATTTCTTCATCGTTTGGTTCTCCTCTCACATAGCACTTTACAAATTTTGTGTTACAAGTTAAAACATCTCTCGGGTTTGTATTAAGTTCTCTGCTGTGTCCGAGGTTGCTTCGTCGCAAAGACGGCGCGAACAGCCGGTAACATCTCGTCATGGCGCCGGCGGTGTCGCGGCGGCGAGGCAATCTCTTTTTCTATGGCACAAGCGCATCACCTCCTTTCCTCGGTTATTAAGGCGTCCTCTCTGTTCCCTGTCAGTGCTGCCGTATTAACCTTCATCGCTACCACTTCCATGATATACCCAGCTTTACCGTACGGCCTTTTTTATAGTAATGGTAAAGCTCTCCACCTTGCAGAAGGGTGTAGGGCTCATTGTTGAGATTTTGGGCTGTCAGTTTCACCTCCCAGTGTTTCCCGAACTTTTGAATCAGCACGATATCAAAGGTATCGTTCTCCTTTTCGATAACATCAGGTAGGCCGAGCCCGCCGATCAGTTGGACGCGGTCATCGGTGTATTTATACATAAAACGGCCGGTAAAACCGATGTCTGGGTTATCATATTCAAGCGTTACGTTCACCGTATTTTCAGGCTGACCGACAAGGGGGCGCTTTGTTGTTGTCGGAACAAATCCGGCGCTCGGTTCGACCTCGGTTTCCGAATCCGTATAGATATAGTTTGCGATAATGCTGAAATGCCGCAGTCGGTTGTATAAAAAGCCGAGGTTTTTCCGAAGCTCGACTTCAAATCCCTTGAGCCATGCATCCTTTGCATTGGTAAACGATTCGCGGAGCTGGGTTGTCGGCTGCAGCGTGGGTTCAATGGCATCGGTAATGTCTTTGTAAAAGGCGCTGAAGGCAATCATGTCTTCGTTGCTCAGAAACCATTCCCACCGGAAGTCATAATTTTTGATAAGCGCAACCCGAAGATCTGGATTGCCCTTTATCGCAGAACCTCCGATCACATCGGTAAACTCAAACGGCGCCAATTCATGAAATTCTGGCCGTGATACGGTTCTGCTAAAGCCAAGCCGTATATTCATATCCTCAATTGGCGTGTATTTCATGTTGATCGCCGGTTCCCAGGTGTTTTTATGGAGCTTGGTGACAATGGTTTGGTCGGGTCTGAAAGGGTTTTTGGTAATAACATCGGTCTTATCGCGTTCACGACGCACCCCCCCGACGATTTGCAGCTTGTCAAAAAGGGTAAGGTCGAGCATGCCGTAAAACGCTTTGATTTTTTCCTCTGCCTTATAGGCATCTGTGGGGCGTGTGGTTTCTTGAATCTCTATTTCATAGGGGTTTATGTTTTCAGGCCGGAGGATTGTTTCAACGTCCTTTGAAAGATCGAGTTTGGAGGTGTCCCGCTGGAAAAATGCAAACCTCCTGCAGACAAAATCACGATCGCGCTTGGTATATGCAGCGCCGAACTGTGGCTTCATCGTCAACCATGAAAAAGAAGGAATTTCAAAACTCCAGTCAACCGCAAGATCGTCCATATCCTCTTTTTGTTTGGTGAACATTCGGAGCATCGCTTCAGTATCGTTTGATAAAAGGTATTTGCCGCGCGCATCGTTAAATTCGTAGGTTGTATCCCGCATGTCAGGGTCGAGCATATTGGCAAATGAATAATTCCATCGCCATTTGATTTTGCTATGGAGCAGTTTGTCGATTGCATGGTCTCCTGAAAGCTGGCCCGAGTAGATCTCTTCCTCGATCCACCGGAGACGCGAAACCCGAATGTTTTCGTTTTGATCGCTGTTATACCCTTCGTAAATACGCGCCTCATCCGTGGCATTCCGGTTATAAAAGTTATTGAAAAACAGCTTATGATCATCTGTTATTTCCAGCCCGAAATTACAGAGCCCGCCTTCTTTTATCGTTTGAATGGAGCGCTGAAATTCATACGTACTGTCAGGCCTGACCCCACCGTTTCCGGTTGCGGTAAAAACGGTTCGCTGTTCGTTTTTTCTGTTTTGAATGTCGGTTTTATAGTAACCCGACAGCACAAATCCGAACTTGTGGTAGCGGTTGCCGATATAAAAATCATAGTCTGACTGCAGCGGCGCATGGCTTCGGTGAATGTTCCATATATTGGGGAAGCGCTCTCCAATGCGCTCAAGCTCATCAGGTTGAAAACCTTTTGAATAGAGTCCCGCCCGCCTGAGTAATTTATTGGGAATGCTTCCTGAAAGTTTTCGGGTTCCGTCATCATACCCCAGCCAATCCTTTTTGCCGCCGTGATAGGTCAGGTACTGTTCTCCGGTTGTTGCGGTGTTATATTTTGCCGTATAGCCGAGTTTTAGAATAAACTCATCAGGCACCGATTTTGTCTTTATCTGGCAGAGCCCTCCAGAAAAATTTCCGGGAAGATCGGGTGTGAAAGATTTGACAACATTGATTGAATCCACAACGCCAGCGGGAAATAAATCGAGCGGTGTCAGTTTCTCATTAGGACGGGTAGTAGGTACGATGGCACCGTTGAGCGTTGTATTGTTGTACCGTTTGGTCATGCCGCGCGCCTGCATGAATTTTCCCTGGTCCATGACAACGCCTGGCATACGGGTCAAAATCCCTGCAACATCAGACTCTGGTATTTTCTTGATAGATTCAGCGGAAATATTGTCCATAATGCCGGCCGCGATTTTTCGCTTCATAAGGTTGACCATCTCGGTATCAGCCTTTGGGCGTCCCACGACCCTGAGCTCTTCGATTTCAACCACAGATTGTGCAATGCTAATTTTGAGTTCTGTTGTTACACCTGCAGCAACCTTGATACCGGTCATCTTTTTCGGGGTGCCACCGGGGTATGTTGTCGTGAGGGTATAGGTTCCTGCAGGAACGTCCATAATGAAAAAACCGTCCTTATTGCTCAGGACGAAAAAACGTTTCTGCCCTTCCCCGCCCGACTCCTGCACCGCTTCCACACCTGCCTCGGCAAGCGGCTTTCCCGATGTTTCATCGACAACCTTTCCGCTGATTTTCCCGCTCGCAGTGTTCTCAGGCTGCTGTGCCATCGCTGGAGACCAACTCAATAATGTGTATGCAGATATCAGCACGGCGCAAAAGATACAGTATCGTTGCACAGAACGCCTCGCCATTGAAGTGTCGGTAGTTGATATGCGCAGTGCATAAAAGAACGATCAGAGGTTGTATGCCTGCTTAAACTCTTGCATTGCTTTCTGTATCTCTTCTCCCGATGACATCGATTTCAGCATGGCAAGTGCATCGTTGCGCTGCGCAGGGTACTCCGATGCTTTTCGCAAGAGATCTTTTGCAAGCTGAACATTGCCGTTGCGCATCGCGCAATAGCCTGCCATCAGCCACTCGTGCCCATCAGTGGACATACGTTGCGCAGCTTGAACATAATACCGGTGCGCTTCGCCAAAATTATCTTGGACGTAAAGCAGCTGGGCTTTCAGCAACAGCCGTTCTGCGTTTTCCTCCCGAGCGATGGCCTGGTCAACTGCGGCTACGGCTTTGTCGAATTGGTAGGCACAGTAATAGGCAATCGAAAGTTTGTCGTACTCCTGAGCTGTGCCGCCGTCCTTGAGCGCTGCCTCATAGTACTGCGCTGCACGCTGCGGAAGACCAATCATGGTAAACAGATCCCCCATGACAAAGAGTTCTTCGCGTGACAGGTCACCTAAATACCCGAATATCTCGTAGGCAATTGTTGCATCCTTATACTGCTGGTTCTTAAAATAGGCCTGTGCAGCAAGTTTCCAGTAGGTTTGGTTGCTGGGATCACGTTCCGTTAAGGTGCGGATGAGGGTTGTTGCTTCCTGCAGATTACCGCTGCTGATGGCAGCACTCGCAAGGATTTCAACAAGATTGTTTTTCTCCCACCCATAGGTAAACAGCAAGTCTTTGCCGAGTGCAATTGTCTTCGGGAAATCGCTTGCCTGATAATACGAGGCAACTGCCATAAAGAGTACTTCCGGATCTTTTCGAACGCTCAACGCATGCGCCTTTTCAAGTGCGGCACCGGCCTTGCCGAATGACTGCTTCTGGTAATACAATTTCCCGAGGTTGAGCCATGCAGCGCTGTATAACGGATCCAGCACCACAGCTTTTTCAAGGTGCTCAATTGCCTTGTCACTGTTTCCGAGCAGTCCGTACGCAGTGCCGATATTAAAATCAACAAGCGCATGATTCTGCTCAGGCCGCTTTTTCTGAAAAGTTATCAGGATATTGATAGCGCGCTGGAAATCGTTCTTCACCATCGCCTGCTGCGCTTCATACAGCGCCATTTTCGTCTTCTCGGGAATCATTTTCCACTGAATATCCCCTGCCTCATCTGCCCATACCGCTGCTGCATAAAGGGAACACGCGAAGATCATGATACCTGCAATATATGTTGTGAGCTTCTTCATAGACTATCTCCCCTATCCTTCTGTAATAATTGTAATAATCTTCCGACTTCTGACTCCTGTCTTCTGTCTCCTCTGTTTTAATCCACCTCTAATTCATACTTGATCGACGACTGACACCAGCATGCGACTGGATTGCCTTTAACCTTCGCAGGCTGAAAGCGCCATTGCTGGACGGCGTTGATAGTTGCTTCTTCAAAAACGCCGGGAGGCTGCGCTTCGATAATTTCAACGGTTTTCACCATGCCATCTGCGTCGACAAGCATTTTAAAACGTACGGTTCCGGTTATGTTTTTTGCCATCGCAGCAGACGGGTATACAGGTTTTGTTCTAAAGAGCGCCACCGGCTTTGCATCGACCCGTGATTCGTCAAAAATCCCGGTGCCGAGTGATAACCCCATGCCCCCTTCCCCGCCGGTTGACAGCCCGAGGTCGAATTGAAACGGTGCTTTTGCAAGCGCCGAAGTGTCAAGATCAAGCTTTGGCATAAAACTCTTCAGCTTCGGCTGTGTCTGTTCCTTGGGCTTTACCTCTTTTTTGATCTCTTCTTTCTTCGGCGGTGGTGGCGGTGGCTTGCGATAGTCGGCAAGCTTCACTGCTTCACCGATTCGTTCTTTTTTTGCCGGAGCACTAAACCGCAAGAGAATAGGCATCATAACGATCAGGAAAGCGGTAATAATGAGCGCACCAAACATTGCTGCACTTATGCGTGTCAAATCGGTCATACCATGCGTCACTCATCACGTTTTGCTGCAATAGATACCGCTTTCGCACCGGCAAGCCGGCACTGGTCGATAATGTTCACAACGGTCCCCGTTACGCTTTCTTTATCCGCAACGATAATGACTCCGGCATCGGGATTATCAACAAGTGCCCGCTCGACATTTGCCCGCACCGAACGAATATCAATTGGACGGTTGTCCATATAGATAAATCCTTCTTTACTGAGCCCGATCAATATCGGACCTTTGTCTTTTGTCTCCGCGCTCTTTGCGCTCGGCCGCTGCACTTCAAGACCGGTTTCCTTGACAAAACTCGTGGTCACGATGAAAAAGATCAACAAAAGAAAGGTCATGTCAATGAGCGGTGCCATGTTGATCTCGATCGGCTTTGATTCACTACCGCTCCGTCGCGCTCGTATCATAGGTTGAACTTCCTAATGATGTGACGTATCAATTCTTCTACAGCGGTTTCTGCCCTCCGCGCATGCCGGGCAATAATCGTCTGCGCTCCGAGGCCCAGAATTGCGATTACCAGACCGAACTGCGTTGTGATCATGGCTTCGGAAATGCCGCTTGACATGGCTTTGACATTGCCGGTTCCGGATATGTTCATGACAAAAAAGGTACGTATCATGCCCGTCACCGTCCCTAAAAGTCCAAGCAGCGGTGCAACGGTGATAAGAGCGGCAATCAGCGTAAAATTCTTTTTGAGTTCGATGACAATCCCCTTCTTTGCCTCATTGAGCACCATGATATCAAGCCCCCCGTACCGCTTTTTTGCATGGATAAGCCGAGTGCAAAGGCGACGGTTAATACCGTTGCCGGCGTACTGCTCTGTGGAGCCACTGGCAAGATGCTCAATAACTTCATCCGGTGTAATATCGCTTTTACTACGGAGTTCTCCGAAAAAGAGAAGGCGTTCGAGTATGCAAAAAGAGAGGAGTAGCGCAACAGCAATCAAGGGGAACATGACGTTCCCGCCCATGCCGAGAAACTCATGCCATGAAATTTCCCAAACCATCAGCGTGCTGCTCCAACGCCCTTTTTGACGGTATTGACAAGCATCATGGACTTTTCTTCTATGGTAGTCACGATCCTGTCTATGCGGCCCTGCAGCCAGCCATGCGCAAGAATAATCGGTATTGAAGCGATAAGCCCGTACTCTGTGGTAACCAATGCTTCAGAAATACCTCCTGACATCATGCGCGGATCACCGGTGCCGTATATGGTAAGCATTTGAAACGTTGTAATCATTCCGGTTACGGTTCCGAGCAGCCCGAGCAGCGGCTCCACAACCGCAATGAGCTGGAGGGCACCCATATTTTTGTCAAGCGGCCGGAGATTCCCTTGTATTGATTCTTCAAGTACGGATTCGAGCACCTCGACCTTCTCATGACGATGCGCGAGCCCTGCAGCGAGCACACGGCCAAGGCACGTTGCGCTGTTACGGCAAAGCGTTAAGGCGTGATCCCAGCGACCTTCCTGCAGAATGGTGCTCACTTGCTCGGCAAGTTTCTTTGTTTCTCGGCTTTCCCTGGTAAGCACCCATAAACGTTCCATAATCATAAGCAAAGCAACAGCAGCGAATATACAGATCGGCCACATTAATGCGCCGCCTGACTTTAACTGGTCCCACCAGCCCGGCATATCGCTCAGCTGTCGGAACGCACCGCCTGAAGAAACATCGATATACATTCCCTGCGATGTCCCGGCGACAAAACGCGCTGCCTCCCGAAGCATTGCGCCCGGCATGGGAATACCGAACTGAGCAAACGTCTCTCGTGCAGGGATATATTCAAGGTATCCGGTTTTTCCGTCTTTATGCCACAGCGCATTAAAGGTACCGATTCTTGTTATCTCTCCTTTGGTTTCTTTTCCTGCAGCATCAATATAGGTAACAGTACTTCGCTTTATCGTTCCGTTCCTTTTGATTTCGTCAAATAGGAGGTCGCCCATCTGGCGGATGAGTTCAATTGAAGGGAATTCGGTCTGCGAAATAAGCGGTTCCAGGAGTTTCTTCCGCCCCGGCTGTTCACCAGAAACCATAGATTGGCTGAGAGCGATCCCGAGATCCTGGGCAATACCGCGCACCGTTCCCGCCACCTCATCTCCTTCGCTTTTTTGCTCTGCAACCCGTTTTTTTAACTCGTCAATGGTTTTCTCATTCTGCTCGCAGCGTGCCCGTAGTGCTGCAACTGCCTGCTCTTTTTCTTTTTTGAGTGCTTCCCTGCGGCTGAGTTCTGCCTGTATTTGATTTTGCTCTATAAGTATCTCTGCCTCTTTGGCTAATGCCTCTTCACGAGCCTTTTTAGCATCTGCATCTGCCTTCTCCTGCGCCTTGTCGATGGGCGCAGCGCTCGCAGTTGCATTGTCTGCGGGGCGTAAATCCTGTGCGTGAACGTTCATCGCAACAAGCACCAGGAGCAACAGTGTTATAATGATCTTCCGTTTGCTCATTGCGCTACCCCCCGCAGCGGAAGATTAATAAAATCAACCGGCCGTCGCCGCTGCGTTATTTCGAGCCCCTTTTTGATTTCGCCACGGTACTTTTCAGGCACCGGAATCCATGCTTTTCCGTCAAACATACCGATGTCCTTCTCATCAAGTGATTGCATCAGGAGTGCGGTTCTCCCGATGCGCAGTACCTGCACCATGCGGCGCTGGCCTTGCCAGTTGATCTCCTCCCGGGTTGTCTCAACTGATTTTCCGTAATCCATTTCAACCCGCAATCCCTCAAATACCCGGCGCAATTTTTCACTCAGCGGCACCTCAGGATCCTGTACGATGTCTTTGAGTGTTGCGATTCTGTTGTGTCGCTCCTGCAGCAGAAACGGCAGATCAGCGGCAATGGTTTCCTCCATCCGTGCGATGACTTCGTTAAGATAAGGAACAAGTTGCTGACGGATTTTCTCCATTTCGAGTACTTTTCTATTGGTTCGTTCAATATAGGCATCCTGCTTTGCGACAATCTCCTGCAGATGCTGCTGTTCAACTGACAAGAGATCTAAATCTTCTTGCACTTGGACATACCGGGTTTTCAGCCGCTCCTTTTGTGCATTCCAGTCTGCAGTCTTTTTTTGCGTCTCCTGACGTTTCTGTATTGTGCTGTCGATAGTGCTTATGATTTTCTCCGGCTGCTCTGATGCAGATATGGTGATCGGGCATAGAA
>JAOAHH010000014.1 GCA_026415325.1 Thermodesulfobacteriota bacterium
TGCGGTTTCCGCTTTTTTTTATTGCAGAATGTCCTATATATGAATGACGGGGGAGCAACGGTTTATAATTTATACCCAGAAAGGGGGCGACGCGTATGCCAACATATATAACGCTTTGGAAGTATACAAAGGAAGGGCTTACGGATATTAAAAACACCGCAGAACGCTATAAGGCGGTCAATGAAATTATTAATGCCCATGGCGGGAAGGTTATTTCGGCATATGGTTTGATCGGCAGGTATGATGTGATGACCATTGTCGAGCTGCCGGACGAACGTGCCTTAATATCATCGATACTGAAGATTTGCTCAAAAGGCCGGGTTACCTCAGAAACGCTCACCGCTGTTTCGATTGAGGAGTTTTTGAAGCTTACCCGTGAGGCATAATCAGTAATATCAAGTAGAGTACCCTCGATACTGAAAACCATGCTCCCCCTCTTTTGTGCCGCATTATGCTCACAGTTAGCCAGTGGATAATCTTTCCTCTCTGCACTGCCAAACACTTGACAGTGAGCGATTGTATACGTACTATAATTACCTGACCCATCACTATGTTCTAAAGTTATGTCTAAAAGCATCTCGCCCTATGCACGACACGTTTTCATCATCATTTACACACGATTGGACATCGAAGGCATTTATATGGTTGGCCATTGTTTGCGGCGTAGTATGCGGTAGTGCCTGCAGTTCCTCTTCACCACCTCCAGCGCATGACCCTCCCGCACCGTATCCCGATATGATCTTTATCCCTGCCGGAGAATGCTTGATCGGTGACAGCATCGGCGATGGGAAAACCGATGAACGCCCTGCACACAGCGTATTCCTCGATGCCTTTTACATTGATCGCTATGAGGTTACCAATAAACAGTACCAAGTCTTTCTTCGCGCCACAGGCCATCCGCCACCGCATGTTGCGCAACAATGGGCAGAACCATATAACTGGCAGGGGACAGATTATCCCGAAGGATGTGCTGACAAGCCGGTTGTTCTGGTGAGTTGGTACGATGCCCAACAGTATTGTGCATGGCTCGGCAAACGTCTCCCCACTGAGGCCGAATGGGAAAAAGCCGCGCGCGGCGGTCTTATCGGCAAGCGGTATCCTTGTGGTGATATACTTGAACACAGCGATGCGGGATTTGACAAAGGGTTTTTCCGTTCAAAAACCATTATGCCGGTCGGATCATTTAAGCCGAATGGATTCGGACTATTTGATATGGCAGGTAATGTCTGGGAGTGGTGCCAAGACTGGTACGATGAGGGGTATTACAAAAATGCTCCCCGCATCAATCCCCAGGGTCCTGATAATGGAACCTACCGCGTATTCCGGGGAGGGGCATGGAACAGTGATGAAAGGTTCCTCCGCTGCTCACAGCGGGGGAAAAATGTGCCCGAATACAAAAGCTATTCCCTTGGCTTTCGATGTGCATTGACAGCACAGCCTGGTGCGCAAAAACCGGGGAAATAACATTGCCGCTCCGGCCGGCGCTTATAGGCCGTTTGCCCACATTATCTTTATTTCATCGATAAGCGTCCGGTCTGCTGCAACATCTCTCCCTTTGACCGTAAGATATCCACCGATCAGCATTCCGTTTGCACCGGCACTGAATCCTAATGCCTGAAAATCTTGCAACACAGTTTCCCGCCCTGCTGCGATTTTAATTACCTTATCCTGGAGAATGATTCTGAACAGTGCAATGCAGCGTATGCAATCAATTGCCGAAACACGTGCCTGATGCTCAAGACGGGTCCCACGGATTGGGATCAGAATATTCACGGGTACCGATACTATTGGCAAATTGTTCAGTTCCAATGCCATATCGATTCTGTCGTCCCATGTTTCCCCGAGACCGATAATCACACCGCTGCACACCTCAAGCCCTGCTGCTGCAGCATCGGTGATAGTCTGAATGCGGTCATCGAAAGAATGCGTTGTTACGATCGAAGGATAAAACTGCCGTGATGTCTCGATGTTGTGATGGTAGCGCGTTACGCCGGCATGTTTAAGTGCGCGCAACTCGTCGCGGGTCAGTTTCCCAAGCGAGGTACAGACAGCGATATTACAGCGCTCGGTAATAAGGCGTGCTGCTTCACAGATCATGTCGAGTTCGCGCGGTGTTGGTCGATTCCCGCTGCAGACAATGCCAAACCGTTGCGCACCGTTATCGCAAGCTGCTTCGGCAGCCGCCACAAGAGCGGCAACGCTTTTAAGCGGATAGGTTTGGATAGCGGTTTTGTGATACCCCGATTGTGCACAAAAAGCACAGTCCTCAGAGCACGCACCTGATTTTGCGTTCATGATGCTGCATATGTCAACTGAGGTTCCGCAGTAACGCTGCCGAATTGCCCGCGCCTCTTGAATAAGCTCGGCAAGCGGTGCAGTCAGCAAATAAGTCCTGTCAATAGTCTGTGTTTGTTTATGGTGTTCCACTAGCATGCTGTACTCCGTTGCTCTGCACAAGATTTTTCCTTTTTGGAGCCTATTCGGTTGACGTTATCAAAGAGTTCTGGATCGAGGAGATGAGAGGGGACGATATGCCGCAGTGCTGCTAACATCGAAGCGCGCACACCTGGCACGTCCCTTTCGAGCGTTTTCAGTAATGCTTTTACACGGCCGCGTTGCGGATTAATCGGCAAACCGCATACCTGGGGGGGGACGGTTGGATACCGCATGAGCGTGGCGAATGTGTCGATCTCATCTTCGCGACAGTATGCAAGTGGACGTATAACCGTATTTGTGCCATCATCGCTCACCAGCACCGGTGGCATTGCTTTGAGTGTACCGTTAAACAGAATATTCAGGAGAAACGTTTCAATAATATCATCTGCGTGATGGCCCAGCGCTATCTTTGTGCAACCCCGTGCCCGTGCTTCAGTATAGAGTATGCCACGTCTGAGTCGCGAGCACAGTGCACATGCTGCCTGGCCAGGCGCAAGTTTACTCCGAACAATGTCATAGGTTGCCTTTCGAATGATAACATACGGTTGCCCTATGTGCTCAAGGTAGGTAGCAATTGCATGCTCGGGGAACACATCGCCGCGTTGGTTGAGCAGTGCCGCTAAAAGCTCAAATCTGACCGGTGCACGAATCTGCAGGTCGCGCAGAAGTGTGAGCAGAACAAAACTATCCTTGCCACCGCTCAAACAGACCATAATTTTGTCGCCGTCACGGATCATGGAAAAATCCGCTATGGCAGTGCCGACCCGGTGGAGAAGCTTTTTCTTAAGTGTTTTTATAGCGGAATGTTTCTGCTGTATCATGCACCCATTATTCATACGACAATCTCCATACCCTGCGCCATTGCAAAACAACTCAGCATGCTGCCATGCTCCCTGATGATCGTGCGACAATCGTGAACAATTTTGTCAATATCGTCGTCGCTCCTGTCCTGATTGTGGTGAAACAGCCCAAATTGCCGTACCGCTGCGTCAAGTGCAAGCGCAAGTGCCTGTCGATAGGTGCTGTGCCCCCACGTTCTTGTCCGTTTGTATTCATGGTCAGTGTACTCAGCATCATGGACCAGTAAATCCGCGCCTTCGCAAAACGTTTGGTAAGCGCCGACATCGTGTCCGCCCGGATGGGTATAGGAAAGCTCGTTGTCGGTCAAAAAGACAAACCGCCGACCGTTTTCGGTAAACTTGTACCCGATCCCTTGATTAGGGTGGCTGAGATGAATCGTTTCGATAAAGATGCTGCCGACAGTAAACGTTCCCGAACAGATACCGCAAAAGGTTATGTCTGCTTTGAGATCATCAAAACGAATCGGGAAATTCGGCGGATTCATAGATGGCGCCAGCATGTCTTTAAGTGAATGTCGGGAAAAGGGGCACCCGTATACCGTTATCTGCGTCTTTTGGTCGTAGAGTGGCTTAAAAAAAGGAAGCCCCATAATATGGTCCCAATGTCCATGGGTAAACAATATCGTCATTTCATGTCGATTTTCTTGCACCAGTCTGTTTCCGAGTGCACGGATACCTGATCCTGCATCGATAATAATAATGTTGTCAGCATCATCGCGGATCTCGATGCAAGTCGTATCACCGCCATAGGTTATATAGAGTTGACCGGATACGGGAATTGAGCCACGTGCCCCCCAACATCGAATAATCATAGCCCCCCCTCGTCATGAAACATTACAAAGTTTTTCATTCTTGTCGGAGCGCAAAAATTTTCCGCCTGGTCGCTCCATAAGCGGCATGCTGTCCTGATATGAGTAACAAAAAGGTCAAGAATCTTGCTGTTATTCCCAAGTCCTTCCATCAGCGCTTGGATCTCGATCCCTTCCAGCGATGCTACCCATGAACTGTTATCAGCTCCCAATACATCGTGTTCTATATGTTCGCCTGCGACCAGCATAAAAGGAATAAAAAAGACTCGGCGTACACCGCGCTTGGAGAGTAAGGCTCGAACGCGCTGCCATGACGGCTCACCTTCAACCATTGCCAGAAAAATCCCATCAGGAGAGTGCGCATAAAGACATTCCGCAAACCGCGCGTACATTGCCGCGCCACGGGGATGCCGTGTGCCATGACCTGCCAATACCACTGCACTACCGGGTTCTGGCTTGAGATATGGTGCAAGAGCATTGATAACGGTGCGGCAATCCTCATCGCTTGCTAAAAGCGGTTCCCCAACAGCAACAGGCACAGCAGCACAGCGTGCTGCAGCAATGATTTTTTCATATTCATAACCCGGAACAATATGCAGCGATTGCACTACCACCCTGCTCGAGCCATTAGTAATGACCGTTGAAAGCACCTCATCCAATGAATATCCCACCGCACCGCGCGCTGCAAAAGCAGCACACAATTTTTTCGACGTATATGCCAAAAAGACATCGCACTGCGGAAACTGCTCTTGTATGACGCGATATATTCGTCCATACGTTTTCCGACCTGCCCCCGAAGTTCCAAATGCTGCCAAAATGATTGCCGATTTTTCGTTCATACTGTCCCTCTGCGCAACATGCTTACACCGCGATGACGTATTTCAAAATACGGTCTACAGCAACATGCCTGTCGACGATATCCGCAAGAGAATTATATTGCTGCTCCTTAAATTGCCGGTAGGAAAACGTACCGGCATGCTCTTGTACGGTGCGCCCGCCTCGCCCCCACTGAAAAAAAGCATCGCGCAAGCCGTCATGCTCAAACAATCCATGGACATAGGTTCCCCACACTGTGCCATCCGGTCTGGCAACTCCGGCAACATGCTGCGCTCCTGGATCCGGGGTAAGGAATGCGACTGTTGCACCTTTTTTCGGCACGGTTATTCCCATGTGGATTTCATATCCGGTAACATCGCAGCATTGCTGCGTCCCGGGCAATTGTATGCTGCAGCGTACTGGCTGTGTTGTCTTTTCGGTATGCATTGTTGTCGTCACATCCAGAAGCCCAAGTCCAGTAACGATATTGATCTCCGATTCGACGCGATGCGGATCCTTGATCTCATGCCCCAATATTTGATAGCCGCCACAAATGCCGACAATCCTACCGCCGCGTTGGTGGTAGTGGGAAAGCGCAGTAGAAAATCCCCGCTTTTGCAAATAAAGAAGATCTGCTGCAACGTGCTTGCTCCCCGGAATAATACAGATATCGCACCAAGTGATCTGGTGGGGCGACATTACATAGTGCGGTGCAAATCGGGGATCGGCAAACAGTGGATCAAAATCTGTGTAATTGGCAATATGTGGGAGCCGGATGATGCCAACCTTCAATAGTCCGTTACCGTCACAAGTATATAATGCTGCACGGTCAAGCGCGACCGAATCCTCACCGGGAATGGCAAGGTCTTTGATATAAGGAACCATACCGAAAACCGGTTTGCCAGTTCTCGTAGTGATGAACCGAAGTCCATCATGGAACAGCGACATATCACCTCGAAACTTGTTGATGATAAATCCGACAATTCGTCTCCGTTCATGTGGCGTCAGCAGCTCCAGTGTACCGATAATAGATGCAAACACACCGCCGCGGTCGATATCGGCAACAAGCACAACCGCTGCATCAGCATATTCTGCCATAGCCATATTAACGATATCGGTGTGCTTGAGATTCATTTCAACTGGACTTCCGGCTCCTTCGAGTACAATAACATCATAGTTTCTGCTCAGTCGAGCATAACTTTCCGTCACGGCGTTCCAAAGGGTCTGTTTTGTCGCGTAGTAGGTTGCGGCATCCATGGTACCGATGACCTTTCCGTGCACAACAACCTGGCTGCCGTGCTCCCCAACCGGTTTAAGCAGCACTGGATTCATGTCGACATGCGGAGGAATGCCCGCTGCCTCTGCCTGAACAATCTGCGCACGCCCCATTTCTCCGCCTTCAGGCGTCACCCCTGAGTTGAGCGCCATATTCTGTGCTTTAAATGGAGCAACACGTATTCCCCTCCGTGCAAGCAACCTGCATAAAGCAGTGACAAGCACGCTTTTACCACTTTCAGAGCCTGTGCCGCAAATCATAAGTGCCCGTGCCACAGTGAGCCTCACACCATACCTTCATGATGTCGTTTTTGCACAATGTATTCCCGGTGCTGTTTATGGATCCACAGTTGATGCGCGGGATGGTCACATGGTATATCCCCGAGGGGTCAGAAGCCAAGATCCGTCGGCACGAGTCTGCGAGTTGCCGATAATCACCATGCTGTGCATATCGATTTTTTCTTTGAGAATATTGCCAAGCGTTGTGATCGTAATGTGTTCGTTTGCGGCTGCAACATGACGCAGCACTGCACACGGGGTTATCGGATTTCGGTATTCCAGTAATACGGTTTGTGCACGGCCGAGCTGGGTTTTTCGTCCGGTGCTGCGAGGATTGTAGATGCAGATAACGAAATCCCCGGCAGCAGCAGCGTTGAGACGTTGCTCGATTACATGCCATGGCGTCAGAAGATCGCTCAGCGATATAACGGCAAAATCATGCATGAGCGGCGCCCCGCATCGTGCAGCACCGGCAACAAATCCCGGCACGCCCGGGATGATTTCAATAGCCGTGCGATCGGTAACTCCCTTTTTCAAGGCAAGCTCCAATACTGGCCCTGCCATACCATAGATGCCTGCATCGCCGCCAGAAATAAGGGTCGTCTTTTTCCCCATCAATGCCTCACGCAGTGCTGCTGCACACCGGTCAAGTTCCTTCCCCATACCGCTTTCGATTATCACTTTGCCATGGCATAACGTCCGTATCCGGTCAAGATATCCCGAATACCCTACTACAACCTCACTGGCAGCAATGGCGTGTCGTGCACGCTGGGTCATATCGTCCAGACCGCCTGGACCGATTCCGACGACATACAGCTTACCTCTTCGTTGCTTCATATTTGTCTCCATCCTCGGTGAACATAGTATGAAACGATCGCTGTGCAACAGCAATCGTTAGATGACCGACCTTCTGTTTTGGAAGGAGCAGTTTCCCACCATCCGCTCCAAGTACTGCACATGGCTCGGCAACACCCATTACCCCAAGCTTCCGAAGCGCATGTTCGGAAACCGACTGCAGCCCACCCACCTGCCTCAGTATGCTTACAGAAAATGTTTTCAGTGGATATCCATGGCGTTTACAATATGCTTTAAGCCCCGGCTCAGTGGCTCGCCGATCGATCGTGCAGACCGCAGCGATTGAACGTTCATCCAAACGAAGTTGTCGACATACCGTTGCGATTGCCGACGCAACTTCCTGTTCTGAAACACCTCTATGGCATCCGATACCGATAGCAATAGTCCGCGGTACAACATGAAGGCACGGGACTGTTGCATTAGTCAGGTTTTCCCGATACGGCGACACAATCATAACTGCGCTGCAGCGCGAAGTACACGCATCGTGTACCGTAGAATAAAAATGCGCCCATGGATATTCAGACAATCCGGGATAGGCACAAAGCTCTGGGGGATAAAATCCCACATCACAACCTTCACAGAGTGCGGTCTGCAAATGGCGGAGTTTCTCAGGATTGTCTGGAACAACACCACCGGTGATCCGTTGTACCAAAAGATCGAGCGCAGGGAACCCTGCAGTATCGCTTGCGGTTGTGATGATCGGCTGGGCACCAATTGTCCGTGCAAGGTGTGCCGCAAGGTTATTTGCACCCCCCCAGTGGCCTGAGAGAAGACTTATGGCAATACGACCGCAGTCATCCATAACGACAACGGCAGGATCCTCCCATTTCGATCCAAGCAGCGGTGCGAGTGCCCGCACTGCAATGCCCGTTGCCGTAATAAAAACGATACGCTGATAACGTTTAAACACCTCTTGCACCGTGGCTTGAAAATTTCGGTACGTATGCACCTGCTGATGCCGGAGTAAACCGCGAAGTCGCTCGGGCACGTAAAGTTCGGCTTTATGGATCTGCTCGAGTATCTTTTTCCCGGTCATCACACCCTGCCTCGTAACGGCAAGAATGGCAAGTTTATTTGTACGACTGCGTGGATCAGCCCTAAACGTGTGTGTAAAATCCTGAGCATACAGTCGGGAGGAACCCTTCGGCCGGCGCAGCGCATCGCCGACCAGAATCAAAGCTTGACGGGAAATCCCTGCAGTTCGAACCTTTCTGGCAATAGATGCCAGCGTTCCTCGTATTATCATTTGGTCAGGCCAGCTTACCCGATAAACGACCGCGACAGGAGTTCGCGGTGCAGCGCCGCCGTCGATGAGCTCTTTAACCACATCATCGATTGTATCGACGCTCAAAAAAATTGCAAGAGAGCTGCGATGTGCTGCGAGGGCGCGGAGGGATTCGGCGCTGGGGACAGGAGTTCTCCCTGCCCGGCGGGTGAGAATAAGGGTCTGCGTGCCGCCAGGTACCGTATATTCGATGCCGATCGCTGCAGCCGCAGCAAATACCGAACTGACACCTGGGATGATTGCATACGGGATATTATGCTTGTCAAGCATCCGCATCTGTTCAGCGATCGCACCAAACAACGACGGATCGCCGCTGTGTATCCGGGCAACGACGTTGCCGCGCCGGGCGGCACTGACCATACAATCGATGATCTCGTCGAGTGTGCGCGTAGCGCTGTCGATGCAGACGGCATGCTTTTTTGCAATCCGTATTATATCAGGATGTACCAGCGAGCCTGCATAAATAATACAATCAGCATTTTTGATAATACGCTGGGCTGCAATGGTGAGTAGATCAGGGTTGCCCGGCCCTGCGCCGATAAAATAAACGCTTCCGTGCAGAGAACGTTGCTTCACAAGACTTCCTGATTAAGTTCTGATGTGCGCATCAGCGTTCTGACGGCTATACCGCGGTTTTGTTTTTCGCCCCTGATCCTTTCAAGAGGCTGCTGCTGCACGGCCAGAATGCGTTCGAACAAATGCGGGTTCTTTTCCTGCAGTACTGTGCCAATATGTTGGAATAATGTGCCCATCAGCCGCTTTGCCTTTCCCGGTTCCATGGAGCCGGGAATCGCTTTAGGGAGACATGAAAACAATTCATCAATTTCCTCGCGGGTGAGAAATTCGAACACATTGACTCCCGGTTCCTGCCACGTCGTATAAAAACGCCGCTGCCACCAACCGTTATAGTGCTCTACGGCCTCCTCCCATGAACATTTGCTGCCGAGTGCCTTCGCAATACAGTTGACCGCTTGTATGCCGGTCAGGGCTGCATGGCTGTTGCTCGTTTGCCCAAACCACGCACCATCTCCTACGATACACATGGTTATGGTACATGGCTTTGAGATCGGATAAAATAGATTT
Organism: Thermodesulfobacteriota bacterium; assembly: GCA_026415325.1. Taxonomy (GTDB): domain Bacteria; phylum Desulfobacterota; class WTBG01; order CAIYCZ01; family CAIRTM01; genus JAOAHH01. The sequence goes on from JAOAHH010000014.1 coordinate 9,699, forward strand.
AATACGCAGGCAAGCTTTCTGATAACCCGCAGTTGCGGCTTGAACAAAGGTGCGAGCACCGAGCGGGTCGTTACGTGCTCATAACGGGCTTCGTAATTCGGCGAAAGGGCAAACCCTGAAATGGTGATGCTCCACTGCCCCGGCGTAACTCGTGGACACATGCAAAACACCGTTGGATCATCAGAGCCCTCGAGCAGATGCACATGACCTTCCTCACCCGGATCAGGGCCTTCGATATGCCAGCACACGGCGGTCAAAGTTCCATAGAACTCGCGCTCTTTATTAAATCCTGCTCTGCGTGCGCAGAGCGAATTATGACCGTCGGCTGCAATGAGGTATCGTGCAGAAAACGTCTCTCTGCTGGTGTGAATGACAACCGTATCTCCCCTGGATTCCCAATCGATAACCGTTCTGTCAGGGAAAAATGCAACACCGTGCGCCTGGGCGTCTGCGAGGTTTTCTTCCAAATATCGCGCTTTGTCGAAAACAAGATGTATCGGCTTGCCGTCATCACGGATGATATGCATCCGAGAGCCACGGTATGAGACATTGTCAAAATACGGAATCTCCCGAACCGGTCCTGTATAGCGAAGGGTAAACCCTGATGGCGAAAAGACAAAGCAGCCTCTATCCCTGTCAACATGTACTGATTCACCGTAATAAGACTCCTCGTAGAGTAATCCTTCTGAACAGGAGCGCGTCAGCGGCGTGAGCTGCTTTTTCCGTTCAATCAACGCAGTTGAAAGGCCGTATGTTGCAGCAGTACACGCAGCGCCAAGCCCTGCCGGTCCCGCGCCGACAATTGCCAAATCATAAACCATCTACTGCTTCCTTTCTTGCAGTGCGGCTTGGATACGCTGCGCAAGTGTATGCGCTTCATCACGGTAATCCGGAAAATCATCAAGTGTCTTGCCTCCGAATGAAGCAATCACCGTCCCAACATGCGTCATGCCTGAATAGTCCGCAAAACACAGGAGTGTTCCTTCTGCCTTCTCCCCTCCGAATGCCGCCTGACAGATGACAAAGCCGCACACTTTCCCAACAAACGGCTTCCATCCATGCCATTCCATACCGGTATATTCTCCGATGCCGCGATAGCTCGCTGCAATACTGCGATCGATCATATTCTTTAATAATCCTGAAACACAGTAATAGTAGTTCGGACTTCCGATCACAACAGCATCTGCGGCAAGGATCGCATCGATCACTTTATCCATATCATCATGTTGGACACAGACCCCGTGATGTTTCATGCAGTGGAGACAACCATAGCAGTGGCCGATTGTGAGGTCTGAAAGATGTATAGAGCGCGCCGTGCCCTTCCAAAAAGACAGTACTTCCGACAGCATCGCTGCTGTCGTGCCCTTTTTTCTCGGGCTTCCGTTAATAGCAAGGATCGTCTTCATACGCCATCCTCCCGTGTTTACCGGGCAATAGTAGTATAGTGCATGCGTACAAGTCAAGTTCGATGCCGCTTGATGTTTTCATACATAGTTAGAGAAACGTTATCCGTTATCTACAATCTCAGATATCACGCTTTGAGACAGTAGTTACCGAAGGAGCGCCACGAGGGCTGGGTGGTTTTTATGCAAAACTTAAAACCCGATGCACGATTTTATATACAGGACGGCATACAGTATTTTCGGGAGCAGAATGCTCAACCCGCATCTTTTAGAAATGAGCGCGGGGCATTATGAGTTTTGCGGTGCCGTATGTCGTGTTTTTGAGATGGGAATGCGGATGACAGAGCCTGGATGCAGAGTATTGATATCACACTGTGGATTGAAATAAAGCACGAGATGTGGCGGTACGTTATATTGTTTAAGGGCAACCGTCCACAAGTTTTCCCCCTTTCCCAATTTGTAATTGAGCAGCGTGTCGACATTATGCTGCCGCACATACGTTTCGATATATGCAATGTGATGATCGATTCGCCGCTTTTGGAACTCGTGTGGATCCACCTTACTAAAATCAAGCCGAATGGTTTGGCGTTGCCGGAGCGCTGTCTGGGGGCTGAGCATATTGATTTTCAGAATTCTGCCCGGTGGCAGATTGAGCCACTGTGCGTAATGGCTGACAGTTTCGTCACCGAACACCCTAATCGTTCCTCCGCGCACAGCAAGCAGGGATATGAGGTCGTTGCGTACCGCATCAAGTGAAAGATCGGCCGTTGCCACAGGTCCCGCTTGGTCTGTCTTGGTTGTTGCACTGCCGGAGGCTGTAATGCTTGTCGGTGTCGTATCTCGGGCTGTCAGTGCAGTAGTTATTTGCGCCGATGCCTGAGGATTTTTGTCAATATCAGAGCGTGCATCTCCTGTTGACGGTTTCTTTGCCGTTGTTTTGAGTGGCCGTGCTGCAACATATTGATTTTTTTGTCCTGAGATATAAGCGTTGAGTACCCCCATATCGGTCCTGGCAGGCAGGTTGAGCGTATATCCTGCAGGTACTGATACTCTGCCCTCCCATGTCCGTGTGGTATAGGCTGGATTTAACTCCTGCATAAGATGCAGATCCAATTTGCAGTGCCGCACCAGCGCAGGAAGACAAACACTCGTCGGCAAGGTGTACCTAATGACATTTGGCATGGGTTGGGGGTTCAGATCGGGAAAATACGTCGCTACATTTCTCATAATGTCAACTGCTGCAAGAAACTCAGGGTAAAAATTTCTCGATGCGAACTGAAAGGTCGGACTATTATATTTTTTGCGCACTTCGAGATAATTGCATCCATATTGCGCTGCGGCACGCTTCATTCCATTGAGTCCGTGGTTATACGCAGTGATCGCAAGTCCCCAGTCTCCGGTCTCTTCGTAATTGAGTTTGAGCAGCGCACATGCGGCTTTTGTTGCCTTGTTGATGTCATACCGTTCATCAATTACCGCATTTATCTTCATAAAGTTTTTGGCCGTTGAGGGTATAAACTGCCAGATTCCAACGGCTCCTGATTTTGATCGTGCACGTGGATTAAACGATGATTCGACGTGAGGCAGATAGGCGAGCTCCTCCGGAAGCTGCGCATCCTTAAAGAGCGCCTTGATGTGATGAATATATGCATATGACCGTTCCACACCTTTGCAGAATCTATTTCGAATGCCCTGTTGCGCCCGCACCCGATGGGCATATACTTTAAGCTGATGGCTGCCCGGTGGTTTCCTGAACAGCCTGACCATATCCCGCTCCTGTTTTTCGAGCGCCGTGCCCTGTTCGATCTTATTCGCAATTTCAAGCAGTATTTTGGTAACCTCGTATTTTTCAAGTGCTATTTTCCTGCTTCGCTCGTGGTCAGGAGTTTGCGGGTTAAAAGAAATCACTTTATAAACGATGCTGAGATCTTCCGGATCATGGATAATGTATTGATTGTCATCATATCGGGTAAATATATCCTTCCAAAACCGTACGTCACTTTCGAGCTGGTTCCTGTACGGCCATTCAAACGGAGCTGCATGGACGGTGGAAGTCGATAGTATGTATACCGCCAAAATTATGCTTACAAACAGTGCAGCAACCGTGCTATGGCAACAATCCGGTGCCGAAATACCACTTCTATGCTGCAACAAATTCTTTTTACCGTGTGGTTGTGTCATCAGAAACATGGTTTCTATGGTACATCACACATATCGGCAAGAGCGCGCGCAATCTCAAGGGATGTGGGACTGAACTGCCAGGGCGGCAGGCGCATCATATCGGCCTGCAATAGCGTGGCATCAAAAGGAAAAACCGCCAAAGGCTCCCATCCTTCAGCAGCCGCGGTAACAAACTGCCGGTCAGTGTCGTTCCGTACCTTGTTCGCAATCAAACCGGTTCGGTTGATCTTAATGTCTGCTGCGAGGCGTTTGATGTTCAGTGCAGTGTCGATGCTGCGCCGCCCCGGCTCGACGACGATAAGCATTCGGTCAACCGCCTGCGCAGTCGAGCGCCCAAGATGCTCAAGCCCTGCTTCCATGTCCATTATAATTGCTTCATTGTGACTGAGTAAAAGATGCTGGACAAGCGCCCTCAGTAATGCCCCTTCCGGGCAGAGGCATCCACCCCCACCTTGTCGTACAGACCCCATCACCAGCAGTTTGATCCCGTTGTGCTCTTTGCAAAGAGTTTCAGGAAGGTCTGCCACATGGGGATTCAGTGTAAAAAAAGGAGCCGGAGAGCCGGGCATGACCCCAGTGCGCTCGGCAATCAATTCTTTCATGTCGGCAAGTGGTGTCAGCGGTATCGTCGGAGGAAATCCCAGAGCCGATGCAAGCCCCATAGCTGGATCAGCATCAACAGCAAGCACCCGGTAGCCTTTTTCCTGAAATGCTTTGCACACCAGCGCTGCTATGGTTGTTTTCCCGACGCCACCCTTCCCCGATATGGCTATTTTAACAGGCCGCTCCATACGTGTCCGTCATATGCGCCATCCAATTTTATACTTCAAGCCATGAATCTGAGTATAGGGTTGCCCCGGACAAGACCTCAAACGTTTTTGCATATGGCCGCAGGCGGTCTGATAGAGTTTGTTGCGCTGGTGTCTCACCATGGAGATAGCTCCTGATGAGCGAGCAGATCTCGTTTCGTTCGTCGCGACAGAGTGCCATAATCTCCTGATCAAACCCATCGACGATGGCCGACGCAAGTCCGTAATAGGCGAGCATTGCAAGATATGTCCGGTTGAGAAACGGCCGCAGCGGGTGCGGCACACCGTTTGAAACATTCGATATGCCGACAATCGATCTGCACCCCGGCGCTATATCCTGAAGCATTGCCATGCACTCCATACATGCCCGCACCTGATTGATTTCTCCCTTAATCGGTGTCACGATCGGATCGATGAAAATGTCCTCACACGCAATGCCCGTTTCCTGTGCCCGATATACCAAGTCAACCGCAAGGGCAGCGCGTTCGTTTGCATCCCGTGGCATACCGTCGTTCCCCCAAAGCAGGCCGACCATCAATGCATTATATCGTTTCACCAATGTAAGCCCGACGTCGATACGGTCGGACTGACATGATACCGAATTCACTATCGGTCTGCCACCTTTCCGATGCGCCTCAAGACCTGCTTCCATCGCCTCGGCATTGGTGGTGTCAAGGCAAAGCGGTAGATCAACCACCGCGTGAATCGTTTCAACCAGCCACCGCATTAGTTCGGGTCCGTCCTTTTTTGCCGGCCCGATATTGACATCAAGATACTGCGCGCCTGCCGCGGCAAGCTGTTGCGCCATGGCTTGAATTGGTCCAGGATCGCGCATTTTCATCGCCTGTCCGATGTTCTTAGACATAATATTAATATTTTCAGCAATCGCAAGTATCATGGCCATTACTCCTCAGCAGTGCTCCGTTGCTGTTTCCATATGCGGCCCTGTATTCCTCTACTCCATTTAACAACGCCTAGATCCAGTTCTTTAAATACGGGACGAGTGCCGAAGCTTCCCGCGGCCCGATATGGATTTCCCAGTCCTTAAGCTCCTCTTCAAGCTCACCGCTGATATTTGCCACACATCCGGGAATGATCAATCGTTTGCGGTCAATTTTTTTCTCAATACCGCAGCGTCTGACAAACGGAGCAATGGAATCGGCAGAGAATTTTCCTGCTGCCCACGCAGTCAGGACTGAGAGCCCTTCGGTATCTTTAATCAGCAGCCATGTCGGAACACGGCTCGTCTCGATCTCAGAAGAGACGATAAAATACGTGAGCGAAAAATTGCTGGTTATCACGACGGGCGATGTTGCATCGGGGCTGTTGATTTCGTAAATACCTTCGCTGGTCGTCATGGGGCGCTGCGGGTCGGTGTAGATATTCATCCGTTGCACCAGCAGCGGAAACAGCCGCTCGCCCTGGAGATCGCTTAACAGAATAATGCCGCCGTATTTTGCGATGAACGTTGCGGCAAATAATGTTTCCTGTATCGGATCGTCGGCCATATCACATGGCAAAACGATTGTCGGAAAACCAACCGTTCGGTTTTTTGCAACCACTGCGGCACGCCGCACGGCAACATTGTCATAAAAAGCCTGTGCAAAGCTCGATGGGCTCGTATCAATGACAATATCCTTAAATTTCATGGCAAGCAGTCGCCCAACGAGCGATGCCGTAGCATCAATGCCATTGCCTTTCACCACAAGCGGGCATGAGTAAGTTATTGCAAGCCTATGCATATCTTCAAGGTTGTCTGCTTCGGCCGCATACAGGAGCGGCCGCATGGATGCAGTTGCAGCTGCGGCCGCAGCAAGGCTTTCAATGTTTTTGCTCATGAGCACCAGTGCGCCGATCCGTGCTTCAATTATTTTACGGACGATCTTTAGATAGCGATCGGTATCGCCAGTCACCTGACGAATTGCCACAATATCCGGCTTCAGAATTTGCCCTACACGCTCATAGCGAAGTGTGCGAAAGCGCGTCATGATGGCATCAATCTTATTTTCAGGCATTGTATCGGTTACCACTACACCGAGTGCCGGCTTGTTGACAAACGTCCGTTCATGCCTGAATTGTACGGTTTCTCCGCCGATTTTGAGTGCATTTTCGTTGGTGCCGATAACAATCTGCCGCACCGCGGGAGCCGACGCCTCCTCAAGTTGTTCTCTGACCTCTTTGGTAAGATGCGGACATGCGTCAAGCTCTGTCTGCCCCGCAGCAAGCTTCATGGCAAAGGCAAGGCAGGTTGCAACACCGCAGTCCTGACAGTTTGTCTTCGGCAGTAACTTAAAAATGTCCATGCCGGTAAGTGCCATAGCAACTCCCGTCCCCTCGTATGTTCAGGATTTTAAACCACGTATAGCCTCTGTTTGATACAACGCCAGCCAGAACGATTATGTCATCGGCTTCATCGTCAGTGCGGGATGTTCAACACTTCGTAAAAATGGCAGAATAGCATCTTGGGTGGTGCCGACTGTTTCATCGGCAATCTTATCGGCAAAATTATTCACACCGAGTGCTGCGCCCTGCCGGTTAATCCGTTCACGAAGCTCTTCTTTCAAATGGCGTGGCATCCATACAATGCGCACAATACCGCCTTCTGCCTGTAAAAACTTTCGAGAACAGATATAGTGTTTGCTATGACCGATAAATCCCGGCGTAATGTTACCGCCGCCGACCGCACCCGCAAGTGTTGTGAATTTCATGCCTGATGGTGTCTCGCCGGTGTAGTCTCGATCGACCGTCATGATGCCGTTACACTTGTCAAGAAACGCCGAGATGCATTCAAAACACCCGCATGAAGTCATCGGATCGTGCATGATACTGTAGATGTTGATCCGCTGCACCTTGTTCCGTGATGCTTGCCTGATAAACGCATTAATTCCCTCAAAGCTGCCTGCTACGGCATCGAGAACTTGTCCTTTTTCGATGGGTTGATTCGGCCCGGTTGGATTAATTTCATAGGCAGCCTTACAATCAAGCCAGTTGTAGGCGCCACACAAACCGGTGCGCTCAGGCGTAATCACACAGACGTGTGCCGGTGCAAACGACTGGCAGAGCGTGCATGAATAGAATGTCTGTTCAGTTTCATCGGTCATACCGGCGATGCGTTCATCACGCATACGAAATATGTCGCGGGCACGGGTGAGCATATCGAGCACATCCTGCTCACGGGTATAAATGGTGATCTGTACCTTATCAACAATTGTCCCGAAGTTCTTGTGAAACATGGTGTGCAAAATCGCACCGATATCCTTGAGCGTAAATCCCTTTGCGACGGCCTGTTTTGAGAGACGCAACCATGCAATGTCCCGCTGACCGATATGCATCACTCCCTGCGCATAATTGATCAGATGGTGGATCTGCCGCTCAAGTATCGGCAAAAAATCTTCCTGCATCTGGCGGCCAGCAAATGCAACAGAGAGTCCCAGCGGTACTTTACTCCCGGGGGGAATATCAGGAATATCCGGACCGATGACAACGATTTTGCCGTCCTCGATCTGGCTCATCTGTTTATGCTCTGATAATTCCACCATCGGCGTTCTACCACCGCCTGCTTCAAGATAAATATCATCGCCGCGTACACGCTCACCTTCAAATGCCGGTCCGTAGGCAACAGGAATCGGCACCTCTGTTACTGAAACCTTGAGTCCGCGCACTTCGATCGCGCGGGCAACCATCTGGTCATAGGGCACATTTGAAACCACATGCTCATAGGTGCAAATGCCTGTCGGGAGAATCTGCGGAATCGGCGTGTCGGCAATGACCGGGAATCCAAAGTTAATCGCTCCTGCTGCAGTTGCATACCATTCATCAGTGACATCGCCTAAAGCAAGCACAAAAGCAAATATCCGATCTTTGTTATAAATGAGAATGTTCCTAAAATCTCCTGGTTGAATGCTGCCGAATGCCATAGCTGCCCGCACTGCAAATCCAAAGGCAAAAACCGCTGACGAAACGTCAGGACCGAACGGCACCAGCCGTGTGTTCCAGCCGATCTGCACACCTGCCTGCTGCAGCTGTTCAGCAAACCGTGCTCCGTTGTGATCGCCTGCCATAAACACATAGAGATTTTTGACCTGCAATTCCTGGGCAAGCCGGACGGCAGTTGTCTGATCTGGCGCAGCACCCAGAATCGACGCAAAGCCTGGCGCACTGCCGTCAACAAACTCTACACCCCGCTTTCGCATGATAACATCATCGGCGGCGCCAAGCCATATTCGTCCATTGCTGACATCTTCACCTGACTGATAAAACGACGGGTTGGTAAGGTATCGTAATGCCTCTTCGATTTCCTGATAAAAAAGCGTTGCCATGCCGGCATCAAGCGCAGGTGCAAGATACGGAAGATGGGTCGTTTGGGAAACCGGAGCAGGAAGAAGCCTCCGGGCTTTTTTGAATACAAGCTGGCAGTCACCAAGTGTTGTGACCGGAATGCCGAGAATGGCATATATGACCGGAAGAAAATATGCCGTATTCGGAAAGCCGATGCTTTGTTCAGGACCGTACTGCTGCAAAACAGCGGCATATTTCTGCTCGACGCGAGCGGCTATCGTATATGCGCCTCTGATGGCGGCTGAGGCTATGATCTTTGACATGTAACCTTCCTATCGTACTGCATGTTGTAGTGGGGCAATCAGCATTCATGCTGTTTTATTGCTGCCGAAGGAGAGAGGTTCGGGTTAATCCATTTCTCGGCGCATCGTCATATCAAACAGCACACGCTCCCGTGCCTTGTCAATGCCAAGTGCTTTTCTCTTTTTGTCAATATGCGCGATCATTTTCTGCGCCATCTCATGGGGATCGTGTGCGAAATCCCACCGCGCTCCCCATTGATGCTCAAGCTCGCCGAAGAGGTGATCGGTAACGATCGTGCTCCCGGACGTCGGAAAGGTAACCCCAAACACCGTATACACGCCGGATGCGACAAAATAGTGACCAATGGCAAGTGCTTTTTCGCTCATCCATTCCGGCGCCGCACCAGCAACCGGCAGCTCGGCGATATCATCCCCGAGCCCTCCTTCCTTGACCATAGCACTTGCAGCCATGAGAATCCTGCTGTTGTCAACGCATGAGCCCATGTGCAAAACCGGCGGGATACCGATTGCTTCACAAACCTCTGCAAGACCTTGACCGCACACAGTAAGGCCTGTATCCGGTGAAAGGAGGCCAGCTTTCCCACATGCCATCGCGCTGCAACCTGTTGTCAATACCAGCACATCGTTCTTCAATAGTTCCTTGATCAGCTCAAGATGCCCTGCGTCATGGGTTGTTCGCGCATTGTTGCAGCCGACAACGCCGGCAATGCCCCGAATACGACCACCGATGATATTGTCGTTGAGCGGTTTAAACGAAGCGCGAAACGCTCCCCCGAGCACATAGGCTATCGTTTCACAGGAAAAACCGACAACCATCGGCTGTGTCGCCTCGGGAATCGTCGGCGTTCCGAGTCGTTGGGAGAATGCCTCAATTGCTGCCGAAACAATCTCCCGTGCGTCGTCCATCGGATTATGCTCGTTAAATGCGATGTGGCGGGCACCCCGAATTTTTGCCTTAGGAGATGTTGTGATAAGCCGTGTATGAAAGCAAGAAGCAACCTGCTGGAGCGATTGCATTTCACACTGAACGTCGATTACCATTGCGTCAACCGCACCGGTAATAATCGCGAGTTCCTGCTGCAAAAAATTTCCGGCAACCGGTATGCCGTGCCGAAGGAGTATTTCGCTTGCTGTACAGCACATACCAGCAAGATTGATACCTTGTGCTCCTCTTGTCTTCGCAGCAGCAATCAGCTCCTGATCCTGCGAAGCGGCAACGATCATTTCAGAGAGCAACGGATCATGACCATGGACAATGATATTGACATACTCCTTTTTCAGAACTCCAAGATTAATTCTTCCGACAATCGGTACCGGTGTTCCGAACAGAACGTCCTGCAACTCCGTCGCAAGCATCGAACCACCCCACCCGTCGGCAAGCGCAGCTCGGCCAGCCTGTCTGATCAGGTTTTCATAGTCCTGATCCACACCCATGTGTGTCCGGTGCATAAGCTCGACGATTTCCCGGTCAATACCGCGCGGCATAAGTCCCTGTGCTCGCCAGATCTCCTGCCGTTTCAGCGGCGCCCGCTTACAGAGCACGAGCTCTCCTGCCTGTTTTCCAAACTCTTCAAGGCTTCGCTCACCGACCGCAATGGCAATATCACGAATCCCCATCCGTTCGACATCAAGTCCAAAATCAATTCCAAGCTGCAAAAGTTTTTGTACATCTTTAACTCCGTAGTCCGTGATACTGCCGCGAACCGCATGTAAAAACACCTCAGCTACATTCCGTGCATGATCTGCATGTGCAGCAGCTCCTGCAGCAACCATCCGGGCAAAGTTCCGTGCAGCAATCGTATCTGCCGTTGCGCCGCATAGACCTGCTTGTGTTGGTGCGCCGTCTGGCAGCTCCGGCGCGACTCTGCACGGTCCCATAGCACAGTGTTTGCAGCACAGTCCGGCCACGCCGATCGGGCAGGGCTTCATACGGGCAGCCCTGTCAAATACGGTACTGATACCCGATGCCCGTGCCTTATCGATTATTGCTTTCGAGGCACCGCAGACCGTCAGCGACGTCATAACCCCAGTAGTGCCTTTTTTTGCACCAGTCGCTGGACGTTTAGGCTGGTTTTTTCCTTTTTTCGCTTCCATATCCTTCGTGGTACCAATAGCGAAATCCCGTCTTAATCTGGATAAGCTGCTCTTGTGGGGTAGCGGCGATCTGCCGCCAATCATGCTTCTGCTCTCGAGAGCGTTCTCCTGCTTCCGTTGCATCTGAAATCGGTTCCCAGACTGTTTCGGGAGGAGCGACCTGTTTCGGAGCCACATTCGTTTCGCGCCCGAAAGGAACATCGGCTGGTGTCCGCCCCTGTTCCGAATCATATGCCCCATGTTCACGGTGTGACCCAAGGACAATGCCGTCTGTTGCATCTGCAGGATCGATTGCCTTGATCAAGGCAATCGCATATCCCGGCGCAAGATCAACCGGCATATCCATAATCTGAACGATCTTGCACAATGCACCTGCTTGCAGCGAAGATGCAACCCGAGAGGATACCGTGCTTTCGGTGTGCTGCACAACGGTCTGCGAGGCTGCTGTTTCGGTTTTGAATCGCGGAAGATCAAACCCCCCAAGCGCTGCAATATAACTCCGCACCTGGGCAATCGCCTCGGGATGCCGCATGACCAAAATATCGGCGCCAGCAAGCAGCAATGTTGCTGCGGTAACTGCCTCCATCACAATGCCGCGTTCTGCGGCATTACCCATAAGCGCATCAGAAGGCAGTTTCACCTCTTTTGTTTTCCAAACCTCATCAGCCAAATTGCACAAAAACGGGCACTGCAGCTTTTCATCGTTCTGCGTAAGTGCCGCCTGCCGGATGCGTTCCATCACTGAATAGGTGTATTCTAGACCATATCCCAAGCCGCCGGTTGTCGGATCAATAATGATATGCTCAATAGGCACACCGAGATTGCTAAGCAGGATGTTGAGCTGTTTTGCCAAATTGATGTCGATCGGTGAGCTTGCCACAATACGGAGCCCGAATGCAAGCGCAAGCGCTCCGAGCTGTTTGTAATTCCCTTCTTGCACTGGGCCGATAATGATATCCGAACGTTTACACGTCTCCGCAACGGCTTTCAAGAGCTGCGCATCGCGTTCTTCATTCAGTGTGCCCCAGACGATTAACGGCACCTTTACTGCTTCAGCAACCCGAGCTGCGGTCGCAGCCGCTTGTTCACACGATCGGTTTATGCCGTTGGGATCGGCACTCTTCAGCCACAAATGCACCATATCGGCATGATACGCGTCCTGTGCTTTACGTGCCCACGCCACAGGATCATGCAAAACGTCCCGATACGGTTCTTTCAGTCCCTCCGGCCAGTCTTCTGGTTCGTAATCGAGCACCTGCACTGCAATTATCGGTGGATGCGGAATCGCCCCTTCAAACATGTAGAAGGGGAGCGCCTGCTGGCCGCCGATGGTAATGCGGAAGTCACCGGAACCGAATATGTGTTCCTTTATTGCACCGGTGTAGTGTTGGCGTGGTATATCGACTGCCATTGTTGCCTCCAGCCTCTGCATCATACATTGCGATCGCCGAGTAGCTTTCGCGCTATCTTGCAAACCGCTCCATACGATGGGGTGTTGTGAGGGAGCGCAATGACCGGTGTTCCGTGCACGTCCTGCTCCTGCAGCAGGGGATCAAACGGAATGACGCCGCACAGGGGGACGCCGGTCTTTTTCACCTCATGTAAAAAAGTATCTGATATTGTGCCGGTCACCTTATTCACCACAAGGCCGACGCATCCGATATCAAGTCGAAGCTCGTTTGCAAGCTGCCTGATGCGAACGGCCGCACGCAGTCCGTTCAAAGAATAATCCGAAACAATCAGCAAGTTATCCGTATTGCGCGTCGTGCGCCTGCTTAAATGCTCCAGCCCTGCTTCATTATCGATCACGGTAGCGCAATAACTGTTAGGCAACACATCGAGATATTTTCTTAATACATTATTTATATAACAGTAGCAACCGGCACCCTCGGGCCTGCCCATGACTAGAAGATCGATGTTCTCAGTCTCGACAAGCGCTTGATGCAGCGACAGTTCAAAAAATGCTTCTTTGGGCATGCCCTGGGGCAGTGTCTCTTTGCTATGAGCAAACGCTTCACAGACATCCCCGACCGTACTGATACTTGTTGTCGCAGCAATACCCAATGCTTCAGGCAGGTTTGCATCAGGGTCTGCATCAACGGCGAGGACCGGCACCATACCGGCATCTCTGCAGTATCGGATGAGTAATGCCGCCACCGTCGTCTTTCCCGTTCCGCCCTTGCCTGCAACCGCAATAATCGTCCCCACAGGTACCTCTCGTCACTCAGCCTTGCTTGATCATGAAGCCCCGATCCATGCGCGTACCGTGGGGAACAGATCGATATGGGTGTGCGGCAAAAAGAGACCTGCAATATATTTGTCCGTAAACGAACGGTCGTCACTCAACTCAATTGTCGTAATCTTACCGGCAATGCTCATCGCTTCATCAAGAAGTGCCCTTGAAAGGCTTACGAGTTGAGCGCCGAGCAGCGATCCGTTGCCGATGAACACATATCGTTCCCTCGGTATGTCCGGCAAAAGTCCAATGGCAATGGCTTTCTCTACGTCAATATAATCACCAAAGGCTCCTGCGATAATAACCTGCTCAATATCATGAAAACCAAGACCTGCTTTTTCAAGGAGGCAGTGATATCCTGCAAACATAGCAGCTTTTGCCCGAATCAGATTCTCGATATCTGCCTCCCGTAGCACGATATCGTGAGGTGCTCCGGTATCCTCTGCAAATACAAGTACGTATTCCAGGCCGTTGTCGGTGCGTCGCATGCGTTTAGAATCCCGGATATCATTTAGACGCCCGCTTCGATCGACAAGACCGGTCCGCATACATTCTGCGAGGATGTTAATGGCACCTGAACCGCAAATCCCCTGTGCCACAGCCCGATCGATGGTGACCACCATAGGTTCTAAGGTTTCATCATCAATGCTGAATCCTTCAATGGCCCCAGGCACTGCACGCATACCGCAACAGAGCCCGCCGCCTTCAAAGGCAGGTCCTGCAGAACACGCTGCCGCCATGAGCCAGTCTTTGTTACCCAGCACAATCTCGCCGTTGGTCCCGATGTCGATATACAGCGTCAGGGCATTGCTGCGGTGCATCCCAGAACTCAAAACCCCGGCAACAATATCTCCCCCGACATAGCTTGCTGGACAAGGCAAACAGCGCACCGGTGCATGTCCGACAATATTCCACCCCAGATCGGCCCCCGTTACCAGCGGCATCGTGTTTGCCGCAGGCACATACGGCGCCTCTCGAATATAGGTAGGATCGATACCGAGGAGCGTATGTGTCATAACTGTATTTCCTGCTGCGGCAATATACGCGATGTCGTATGCCGTACGGCCCGTAGCAGCAAGAAGCTCGTTAATGAGCTGCAGCACACCGCTGCTGATCGCCGTCTGGAGTTTTGCAAGCCCGTCCTGCCGTTGGGAAAAAATAATCCGCGAAATAATATCGTCACCGTAGGGTATTTGTGGGTTGTATGCAGAAGCTTCTGTAAGTATCCTTTTTGATGTAATGTCGATAAGTCGTCCCCACAACGATGTTGTACCGATATCAAGGGCAAGCGCACATTGGGTTGACGTGGTATCACCGCTTTCTAAAGCGGTTATTCTCATGCAGCCATCATCAACAAGCGCTCCGGTAACGGTAAATTTCGATGCACGTAACAGGCGGGGAAGCTGCTTGACAAGCGGCAGACCAAACTGGACATCGCGTATGCCATAGTCACGCCGCAACCCCCGCCGAACACGTTCCATATCGCTGATATTGTCATCTGATCTGGGTGGGGAAAGCTTGAGATGAACTTTTCGTGCCGGCGGATCTGAGGCAGCACGCATAACTTCTTCGGCAAACTGCTGTGAAATACGCCGTGCAGCGTGCGGCACAGATCGGGGCACCGGTGCTCCTGCAATATCTTTGAGGGAACCGCTGGGTACCGCGACCGTTACGTCGTTGGTAAGGGCAGCGCGGCACGCAAGCCGAATACCGCTTTGGTACTCGTCATCTGAAAGCAAAGCGCTGGCTTCGTGGCTGAGTTCGCCCTCCTGCACTATAACTTTACACTTACCGCACGTGCCGCTTCCCCCGCATGAGGCGTTAATATGCACGCCTGCATCCAGCGCAATCTGCAGCAGGTTATCTCCGATATGTGCTGCCACCGTTTTACCGGACGGCAGAAAACGGATGGTGATTGTATTCATCAGTAAGCGGGCTGCGAGTTCGTGATCAGATGACGCGATACAGTGGCTATGATTATTGCCACACTCAGATGCATTTGTCAAACAGTGATGGACTCATCGGCGCCTTGATCGGACACGCAGCGGGTTGTGCAGCGCAAAGGCGTACGATCAGCGTTGAACACTCCGGCACAAGAGGGCTCGGATGGCAATTGTTGCAATATAGGCAGCGCCTGCAATTACAATGATCGTGGCACCTGCAGGCAGGTCGGTTGTATAGCTGAGTCCAATTCCTGCTGTCGTGAACAGGCTGCACAACACTACGGAAAGAAGCATGACTGCCTTGAGAGTCCTTGCAAAAACACCAGCTATAGCAACCGGCAGGGTCAGTAGGGCAATTACCATCAAAACTCCTACCATAGTTGCAAGAAGCACGACCGTTATCGCTGTCATGCATAAAAGCACCAGATAATACACAGCGACCTGTATACCGCGCACCTGTGCAAATTCCTCGTCAAAACAGATTGCAAGAAATTCGTTGTACAACATTGCACTAATGCCGATGACCACAGCATCAAGGAATGCTACCGTTATCAAATCTTGGCGCGACACCATCAAAATATTACCAAATAAGTAACTCATGAGGTCTTCGTTATAACCCGGCGTTGCGGCAATAAACATCACCCCAATTGCCATGCCGATTGCCCACAGAGCACCGATCACGGTGTCTTCCCGCTGCCGTGCTTTAAGGCTCACAATACCGATGATTACTGCCGAAACGATCGACGCACCAATGGCACCGACAAACGGTGTGAGATGTTGCCACCCGTGAACCACCTGCACGTACCGGGCAGCCCCGATGCCGCCGAGCACGCAATGCGCGATACTTCCCGCAATATAGGTGATTCTGCGCGTCACCACATAGCTGCCGACAATGCCACAGGCAACGCTGCAAAGCAAACCGGCTCCGACCGCATACTGCAAAAACGAATGTTCCCTGAGGGCCGCTACAAATTCCGACACTCGTGACCTCCTGCTGAACACCGATGGTCATGTCGAACAAGGAGCATATCAGTACCATAGAGCTCGGCTATTTTGTCGCCACTGAGCTCGCTGGTGGGATGGATAACCACATGCCGCTTCACGCATACAACGCTCGTTGCAAACGGTGTTACTAATCCCACATCATGAGAGACGACAACCACCGTTAACCGGCGGTTAATTTCGCGGAGTGTCTCATAGAATTGATTTTCCACATGGAGGTCAAGACTTGTGGTCGGTTCATCAAGCAGCAACAGTTCTGGGTCGCCGGCAAGCGCACGTGCGATCAATACCCGTTGGCGTTGACCGCCGGAAAGTGCTGCAAATGGCACTCGTGCGAAAGCGTCGAGCCCCATGGTATGGAGAGCATTCATGGCAGCGTTCGTATCTTTTTTATTAAACGGCCCGAGTCGTCGTCCCTTTCGGATTCTTCCCATACGGGCAACGTCCAGGGCGGTCACAGGAAACAAGGGATCAATATAAGCATGCTGCGGCACATAGCCAATCCGATGCCGAACATTGTCCGGTGGTTCCTGAAAAACCCGTACACTGCCACGCAGCGGCCGCAGCAGACCGAGGACAAGCTTTAACAGTGTTGTTTTTCCGCCGCCGTTCGGTCCGACAACGCAGATAAATTCCCGGTCAACGATCGTAAGGTTTACGTCTTCAAGAACAGTAAAACCGTTATATGCAAACGACAGTCTTTGGATCTCGATAACCGGTTTTCTATCCATAAAAACCTTGCCGTGCATTCCTGTTTATTGCGTGTTGCTTTTGCTCAGCGCAGCAGCAAACAGATCTGCAATAGAGCGCAAATTTTCAAAGCAATCTTTGGCAAGAGGGTCGAGCACGATAACGTCGGCCCCGATCTGTCGCGCCACGGCATCTGCACTTTTGGTGGAAAATTGACGATCTGCAAAAATTACCTGTATCCGCTTGTTCCGCGCCCGCGCTACAATTTGTGCAAGCGACCGTGCCCCCGGTTCCTTGCCTTCTGACTCTATCGCAACCTGACGAAGACCGTAGGCATCGGTAAAGTAGCCGAATGCAGGGTGAAACACAAATACTTCCTGTCCCTTAAACGGCGACAGTTTTTCCCGAATCTGGGCATCGAGTGCATCCAGTTTTGCGTGGAATCGTTCGAAATTATCCCTATAAATAAGACACCCTACAGGGTCATATCTGCATAGTGCATCTGCTATCGTTTCTGCCTGTTTTTTTATCAGCATCGGAGAGAGCCAGATATGAGGATCAGCATTGCCGTCATCACCAGGTGCATGCTCTTCGCATCCGTCATAACGCCGAAGCGGTATACCTGCCGACGTATCGATCCAAAGAAGCTGTGGGGCGACGGTGTGTATTTTTTCGATAAGTTTCTTTTCAAACGGAAGCCCTACGGTAAAATACAGTTCCGCCTTTCGCAATAGGACAATATGCTGCGGCGTCGGTTCAAACACATGGGGAGACTGCCCGGGCTTGACCAAAACCTGTACGCTGCCACGCGTGCCGGCAATCTGCTCGATAAAAAACGCTTGCGGCATAATACTAACAAATATTGTGATCGTTCTCTCGGAAGAGACTGCCTCCGTTGCTGACAGCGGCAGCAATCCCCCCAACAAGCAGCCGAGCAAGAGAACGTTCATGAGTGCCACGCTACGCGGACTCTTCTTGCCGTCCAATGGCCAACATGGTATAGTTATGCTGCTCCTGAAACGCGCCACGGTTTTCCTGCATTTCTTGCATTCACTGAGGTAATCACTGAAGAGTCGTCGTTGCTATGCCTGACCAGATTATTCCGTCACCACTGACACCGGCGCTTGTATCGCGGGCGCTTTGGCGTGCGCCGTTTGACGTCAAACGTGCCCATGCCATCATGGCGCCTCGCCCCCGGACAAGCATCAGGCCTGCTTCACTTAGCGGGCAACCGCGCATCGGGGCCGTCATGATCGTCCTGTTTACCAAAAGCCGCTGTACGCATATGGTTATGATACGTCGGCAGGATCATCTGCACTATCACCCTGGTCAAATATCGTTTCCGGGCGGCAGGTGCCATCATCATGAATCGCTTTCAAATGCAGCTCTCCGCGAAACATGGGAAGAGGTCGGTATCCCGTCGTCATCACTCACCGTGCTCGGAAGGCTTGCGCCGATTTACGTTGCACCGTCAGATTTTATTGTGCATCCATTCGTTGCATGGCTTCGAGGCAGATTGCGGGTACAGCCTGATCCGAGCGAAGTTGCTGATATTTTTTCACTTGCTGTTACCGATTTTGCTGAACCGTCTTCCCGCAGCAGCGAAATGCGTACGATCAACGGCATATCGGTAACAGTTCCCTTCTTTTTTATTCACGAGCATAAAATCTGGGGAGCAACGGCGATGATGATATGCGAGCTCTTAGAGCGTCTCCGGTTGGGCTATTCTGCCTAACCAATAACTCTTGATGATCATCAGAAGATTCAGCAACATAACCTGTTAATACTCAAATTCCTCCTCCCCTTCCTCGGTCTCTTCTTCGTCACCTTCCTCCTGCTCAAGCTGAGCTATATGATCCTGATATTCATCAGCATCAAGCAATGCCGGCATCTTTCCTTTCCCTTTGGCTTCAATCTTAAAGAGCCATCCGTCTCCGTATGGATCATCGTTTATCATCTCCGGCGCTTCCTCGAGCTCGGAATTCACCTCGACGATCTTTCCCGATAACGGGGCATGAACCTCAAAAACCGACCGTTCGGACTCAATGGTCGCAATATGATCTCGTTGCCGCACCCGCCGACCGGTTTCGGGCAACTCAACAAATACGATGTCCTCAAGCATGGATTGCGCATAGTCGGTAATGCCGCACGTTGCAATTCCGGTGTCGTCGAAACGCACCCATTCATGATCTTTTGTGTACCGTAAATCATCAGGCACATAACTCATCGCAACAGCTCCTCCTCTCGTTCACAATAGAAGTTCCTGCAATATGGTATCTGCCGTATCCGCCAGCACGCCGGGGTCTGACCGCTTGTTATTTGAAAGATAGGGTACAGGGCCGAGAACACGGTTGCAGGCAAATTTTTTGATTATACCGGGATTTGTTTCCTCGGCAATTCCGTACTCAGGTGTTGTCTGGTTTAGAACAATGGCGCTGACGTGTGCGCCACGCGCACATGCTACCTGTTCGGTCAGGAGCGTATGGTTGATTGTGCCAAGTGACAGTCGTGCAACAATCAAAAGCGGTAGGCTGAGCATCAGAGCAAGGTCCAGATTCATAAGTGTATCGGTCACCGGTACCAGTAATCCTCCTGCCCCTTCAATGAGGATAATATCAGAGCGGATCCGCATCGATTCATAGATATTGCGTATGCGATCAGGATCGACTGTTTCGTTATCATATGTTGCTGCGACCAGCGGTGCAAGCGGCTGCCTGAACCGATAAGGGCATATCGTGGCAAGCGAATCACGGCTTTGTGCCATCTGTTGCAATATCAGGGCATCCGCGGGGATGAGTGAACCGTTCTTTTCCTGACAGCCGGTTTCGCAGGGCTTCATAACTCCTACGCGCTTTCCCCGACGCACACATGCTGCAGCAATTGCAGCCGTAATCAGTGTCTTGCCGACGCCGGTATCGGTGCCGGTGACAAAATAACCACGCGCCATTTACTCACGGCTCCCCTGATCATACCGGGCAAACGGTATTGTCTTCGTCGTCCCATCCGTCAATGTAAGTTCTATACCATATCTGGTTATGCGTGCAATCCCAGTACCTGTCGCACCGTCGACCACCGAACATGAAGGATCATGGCCTGTGATGTCCCTCGCGCGGGCAAAATTCTTAAGGAACGCTTCCTGTTGTGCCGGATCAAGCCTATGCCATGGAGCTCCTACATACATCACGGTCTCTTTTTCCTGTGCAACAATTTTTTCAACATATCCCCTCTCCATAAAAACCGCAAGACTGTTGTTGATCCATTGCATTGCCCAAATACAATCGTCATTACTGAAGTCTTGTTGCGCAACAGATGTCACCGGAGCAGTCGTATACACGGCTAAACTCCATGCTACAACTAAAAAAAGACTTTTCAAAGCGTTCCGATACATAGAAAAAACAATGTTCATATGCAGACGGAAGAATGCCTCTGGTTAACGGGCAAGTTTTACATCGATTTTTCGATAGATATCTTCAATGGCCTCGCGATCAACATCGGTCCTCTTCCACGCCGAAGCAGTCGGCTCATTGGTATCCTTCTTTTCGCGTCGGTAGCGGCTGATGGTTCTGCTCGGCTCATCCCGCAGTTCAACGCGCCTGTCAACGATAACTGTTACACCATTGCTATGCTTTTTGAGCTGGGCCTGAACCATCCAACGCTTGGTACCGTCGGTATCAAAAACATGGACCCATTCGGTCTCTATCTTTCCTCGTTTTTTATCTCTGCCTTTAATCGTGCATTTGAAATCTCGTAGCAAAATATCCTCAACAGCATCCCACACCTTATCGTAAGGCTGGGGATAAGTTCGCGCATACAACCTGATCTCCCGTTCGCGAACGGAAACACATCCACTCACAAGAATCAAACAGCACCAAAGCACTGCCGATTTTTTCATGAGCTCGAAATTGGTAACAAACAGCATTGCGCGAGTCATTCCTCTGTGATACACATAGAAAACAAATAATGTATTTTTT
>JAOAHH010000126.1 GCA_026415325.1 Thermodesulfobacteriota bacterium
AAGCGCCCGGACATCGTCTTCGTTAAAAAGCGCTGAGAACAAAACAGGCTGTGGATCAATGCCCAAGGCTGACAACAGTGCAACATTTCTCTGGATTCCATGAGCATCAAAGGCAGCGGGCGGGACGCTGTGATCGTAAAAAAGACATGCTCCTTCACGGGCATTGCTAAGGCCGATTTTGTATTTGCTGCGCGAAGCGCAAACGATCAAACCGCTTTTCAAAAGCCCTTGAAAATCAAGCACCAGGTCGTAGTGCTGCTGCCTGATTTTTTTCACAAAATCCGCCACAGTGCCTACGACTCTTAGCACCCTCCTGTTATGCCAGTATGCGTGTATATCCGCATCGGGGAAAACGATAATCCGGTCAATGCCCTGATAACCGGTCAGGAGTTCAGCGCCTGCCGACCCTGTTACCCATGTCAGAATACTTTCTGGGTAATAATCCTTCAAAAGCGGAACCGCGGGGAGGGTATGTATAATATCGCCGATAGAACTGAGACGGACAATGAGAATGTTCATAAAGACAGCGAAAAACCGTGAGGAGCAAACGGTGATCAGTGATCACGCATGGTAATACCGTGGTTTTCACCTGGTACCGTTCACCGCTCACTTGTCATCTATGTTCCAAACACACGCTGAAAAATTTCGTCAACGTGCTTGGTAAAAAACTCCGGGGTGCACAATCTTCGGATCTCCTCAGCAGAGATAATTGCCGTAACTTCGGGATCCTGAGCAATGAGGTCAACAAAATTCTCCTTTCTATCCCATGCTGCAAGCGCATTGCGCTGTACCATTCGGTAGCCGTCTTCACGGGATATGCCGCGCTGGGTGAGCTCAAGCAGCAGACGCTGCGAATAAAACACCCCTCCGGTTTTATCCATATTTGCCTTCATGGCGTCAGGATAGACAATAAGGTTCTTGATCACATTGGTCAGCCGCGCAAGCATAAAATCGAGAACGATAGTGCTGTCCGGGCCGATAACCCGCTCGACTGAAGAATGGCTGATATCACGCTCATGCCATAAGGCAACATTTTCCATTGCAGCAAGGGCATAGGATCGCAGCAGCCGGGCAAGTCCGGAGATGTTCTCTGAGAGCACCGGCTTTCTCTTGTGTGGCATTGCCGATGAACCCTTTTGCCCCGGTGAAAAATATTCCGAAACCTCCGAAACCTCTGTGCGCTGCAGGTGTCTGATCTCGACCGCAAACTTTTCAAGAGAACACCCGATTTGGGCAAGGGTGCAAAAGAACTCTGCATAGACATCGCGCTGAATGATCTGTGAAGAAACCGGCGCTGGCTTGAGGCCGCATTTGCGGCAGACGTATGCTTCGACAAAGGGCGGATTGTAGGCAAACGTGCCGACCGCTCCCGACAATTTTCCGACAGATACGGTATCACGCGCCTGCAGCATACGGTGCCGCTGCCGTTGCATTTCATCGTACCAGATCGCCATTTTAAGGCCAAAAGTAATCGGTTCTGCATGAATACCGTGACTGCGGCCAATCATCACTGTGTCTTTATACTGGTATGCCTTTTCTTTAATAACGGCAAGCAACGCATCGATATCTTGGAGCAGCTGTTCTGCCGCCTGTCTGAGAAGCATGCTGAAACTGGTGTCAAGCACATCAGAAGACGTCAGCCCCCAATGAAGATATCGTCCATCTTCTCCGATAAACTCTGCAACACAGGTTGTAAAGGCAATGACGTCGTGTTTGGTCACCTCTTCGATTTCAAGGATTCTGCGCACATCAAACCGTGCCCGCTCTCGAATACGGGTAAGCGCATCGTGAGGAATCTGTCCGAGTTCGCAGAGTGCTTCACACGCATACAGTTCAATGGCAAGCCAGGTGGCATATCTGTTTTCGTCAGACCATATCCTGCGCATACAATCTCGGGTATACCGATCTATCATTGCATACCTCCTTGCATCAAAAAACTTAGTTATCGTGCCAAAAGGGTTTCATGCTATTGGCGCACAGGGATTGTCACAAAAAAAGTAACCCCCGGACCTTCATTCCGCTTCACACCGATCGACCATCCGTGTGCTTCAGCAATTCGCTTGCAAATCTGCAAACCCAACCCAGCGCCGTGTCGCTCACCTGTCCGAGCAGAATCTACCTGATAAAATCGATCAAAAACATGCGGCAAATCCTGTTCGGGAATTCCGATCCCCGTGTCCGTTATCGAGAGCACGATGTCAGATCTGTGTCGATGAACCGATAGCTGTACCGTCCCACCATCTGGAGTAAATTTCAGTGCATTGTCAAGCAAGTTGTTAAGAAGTTGCAACAGACGGGTCTTGTCAGCAAGAATGACCGCCATATCACACCGATCAAACCTGAGCGTTATGGAGCGTTCTTGTGCCATGGGAGCATAAAAATCGACAATATCCTGGACAATATCGCATATATTGACCACCTGCGCATCCAAATGGATCTTTCCCGTCTCAAATCGTGAAACCAAAAACATATCATTGACCATCTTGATGAGGAAGTCTATCTTTTCAAGGCAATCGCTGATGGTCTCCCGATATTCGTCCGGATCGCGTTGGTGTGCCAGTGCAACTTCAAGATTTCCCCGCAGTGCAAACAGTGGATTGCGCAGCTCATGGGACACATCGGCGGTAAATTGACGCAGGTGTGAAAATGATTGTTCAAGCCGCTCGATCATGGCATTGATGGTTTCTGTCAGGGTACGGACTTCATCGCGCGATGTCGGAACCGGGAGCCGCTCGTGCAGGTTTTCCGATGTAATGCCGCCTGCGATTGTCGCAATATCTCTCATGATGCGGCACGGTTTGCGTGCGCTTATCATCCCGCATGCGATGCTGAGTACAAGAATAAAGGGCAGCCCCCACAGAACGTTTTCGGCAAACCGCTCGAGCAATTCATAATCATGACGCATGGTTGTGGCAACGAAAACCTGCAGATCCCTGGCGAGTACGGTCATCGGCCGGTGATACACGCGATACCGGGATCGCCTGCCTTCGATACGTATCGTTGCAAACCCCGATGCCGGGGCAGACAGAGAAAGCCGCGGAGCTTGCGCGGTCTCATACACCACCGTGCCGCTCGAATCTACGACCCGAAACTCTATCTGATAGTATTTGCGATGTGCGATATCCTGCTCGAACACACGGCATCCTGCTGCCACGTCTGCAGCTTCTGTAATGTCGCTCATCAGCTCCCGCGTTTCATCAATCAGAATTTTATCAACCTGTTTGACTAAAAGATGTTGGAGGCGGAAATAACAAAAAAGGCAAACAAGGAGCGAAAGACCAAGGAGAAGAACCGTATAATAGGTCGTGAGCCTGACGTCGAGCCGTCCTGCATATTCTCTACACATGCTCATCAGCTTTGAGAACATACCCGACGCCTTTGATCGTTTTGATTAGTTTCACCTCATGATCCTTGTCGATTTTTGCGCGAAGCCGGTTGATATGCACATCGATGATATTGCTTGCCGTGTCAAAGTCATATCCCCAGACATGTTCAAGTATCATGGTACGTGTCAGCACTTGTCCGGCATTGCGCATCAAGTATTCAAGCAGGGAAAACTCTTTGCCCGAAAGCTCGATGGTCTTGCCGCTGCGCTCAGCGGTTCTCGTCAGCATGTTCAGTGTCAAATCCCCTACAACAAGCCGGGTGCTTGCCGCCTCTTTTTCCCCTCTCCGAAGCACTGCCTTGATGCGCGCGAGGAGCTCGGGAAATGAAAACGGTTTGACAAGGTAATCGTCTGCACCGAGTTCAAGCCCGTGCACCACATCTTCGGTATCATCCCGCGCTGTGAGAAAGATGACCGGCGTGACAATACCATGCTTTCTGATGCCTTTCAACACTTCAAAGCCGCTGAGCTCGGGCAGCATGATATCCAAAATAATAAGGTCATATCCACCGGTCGTTGCCTGGTAGAGACCCTCTT
This sequence comes from Thermodesulfobacteriota bacterium, assembly GCA_026415325.1. Taxonomy (GTDB): domain Bacteria; phylum Desulfobacterota; class WTBG01; order CAIYCZ01; family CAIRTM01; genus JAOAHH01. The sequence goes on from JAOAHH010000126.1 coordinate 3,923, forward strand.
CGCCGTCAAAGACCGCGTCAACACTATAGCCTCGCTCGCTCAAGCCTTTCTTGATAAACCGAGATGCGCTCTTATCGTCTTCAACCAACAGGATGCGCATTGACGCTCCTCCATACGTACGTGTACATGACGTTCTCCAATATCGCGCAAGGTTAACCGGAACGCATCCGGACAATACGCTTGATGCCTTTGAGCGTTTTTTTTAACAACGATCCTCCGCGATACAAGAGACCGAAAAGCCCTGCGGGCGCGGGCGCAGGCTGTTGCAGATAGCGCGCCCGTATCCGCGCGCAGGCGTAACGATCAAGCTCCATGCCAAGTCGCACCAGGATGCCCGGCCGATCTGCACAGCGTGCGATGAGCGCATGGGCAAAGTCAACAAGATAAACATCTCCGTTCTCTGCAACAAGAACATTTGACCGATGGATATCGGTATTCGCAACCCCACGGGCATGCATCGTTGCAACGATTTCTTGGAGCCGATCAAATACGCTTTCGGCCACTGCTCCCGGCTTCATCCTGCTGAGCGGAACGGCATTGATATATTGAAGTTCGAGAACATCAGGGGTTCTCAAACCAAAACATACAGGGATGCCGACTATACCGCGCAGCCGCAGGTATGCCCGCAGCTCGTTTTTGAGCGTCAGCCGACCGTAGCGTTTCATCAGGCCTGTTCGCCCACTGTAATCCTTAACTGCAAGAATATGGCCATCGCGCTGCTCACAGCGGATCGTCGCTTTACTGATATTGCGAGGCGTATGACTTTGTTCGATCATATTTGCCTTGCTGCAACGATTGCTGTCGTTAGCAGAAGTTTTCTCTCTGACGGACAAATCCTTACGTGCCATAACGACCGGAACGGGCAACATTCTTCTCCCGGTTGCAGACCGGTTGATTGCACAAAAGCACATAACCGCGCCAAGACCGGTGCTCGGCGAAAGGGCTGCGGAATACAAGAGGCCATGGAACATTATTTAGTTTACTGTATGCCTTGCCGGTCAAAACTACAAACCGGTTCTCATCTGATGCCATAAACCGCAACAGCTCCTCTTCGTCCTTAAGCAATACCACCGGTCGCTGCGCATAATAGACAAATGTATAGTTTTCGTAATCTTTCAGGAAACCAATCGCACTGTCGGAAGGGACAATGACCGAAACTGCCCGATAAAATGCCTTGCCCGAGTCCTCTGCATTGCGGATGGGAACGGTCAGCGTAAAATAAAGATAGTGCGATGCCAACATATAGATTCCAATTGTTGCCATAACTGTTTGGCGAATCCGCACCCGCGGAACAAGCATCCGACAACACCAGGGAAGCAACGTGATACATGCAAAGAAAAAGAGAAGTGGCGAAATTTCAGGAAAACGAATGGCGGGGAAATTGACCTCACAGGGATTGCCGGCAACGGCTGCTGCTCCAGCACATATAAGGCCAAGGGGACAGAGCAGCTTCGTGAGGAAAGCAATCCAGGAGCCGGCCTTTTCACACACCCAGTTCCACAGCCCTTCCCACGTAGCACTAACAAGCAGTGCTGCAGCTGGCGTCAGCGGGAACAGGTAATAGTCACGCTTTGACTTGAGCAACGACATAAACACGAGGTTACCGAAAAACCAGAACAGCACAAACACAAGCTGCCGCCGCATCGGAGCATATCGTGATGTAATCGCCAATATTGCGGCACAGGGCAAAACAAAAATCCATGGAAAAAATTCTCGCGGAAGCTGTACAAAATAATAATACACCGGTTCCTGATGCACATATCCTGTTGCAGCACGGATGACGGTTTCCCAGAGCACCAGTTTATAAAAATCAGGATGATGGTACATCACGACACACGACCAGGGCAGCACCACGATGAAAAAAAGAATCGACGGCAGCAGAATATCGCGCCGGATAAGCATGATGCTCTGTTTATAGAGAAGAGAAAATCCAAGGATAGGAATCAGCGGAAACGTAAGCGCAAACGGCCCTTTGGTCATCATGCCAAGGCCGATCATAAGATAAAAAAGGCAAAACCAGCGACCCGCCCCTGATGGGGCAGTAGCGCCTCGCCAAAAGCAATAGACCGCAGCGGTTGTAAACAGTGCAAGCAGTGCTTCAAGCTCTGCATAACGGGTTTGATGCATGAAAAAGTTCGTTGTCAGCAACACATATCCGCTTATCCATGCTCCTCGATTTCCGAACATCGCGCGTGCCAGCAACATGGTAAGCAGCATGATCCCTGCCCCCGCAAGCGCCGAAGGCAGACGCACCGAGCCCTCTGTAACGCCGCCGCGCGAGCACAGCGCTGCAGCCCAGTAATAGAGGGGAGGCTTTGTCAAAATTGGCTTCTGTTCGAGATGGGGAATAAGCCAATTCCCGGACAGCACCATTTCCCTGACAATTTGTGCGCGGCGCGATTCATTGCGCACATGATAGAAATTTGGTTCGCCAAGTCGGTACAAAAGCACCCACAAACACACACTAAAAAAAAGAATTGCCTGCACAAGGGATTGGAGTCGCATGCGGGTCATGGCTTACTGGGCACAATATTCGTATTTTATTATATACGATGACATGGAGCTATCCGCATGCCCTGAAACAAAAATCGGCGCTCAGGGCTTGGATTCAAAAGGCTTGACAAAGAGTGGGCAACAACGCCAGTCTTGAGTATATCCCTCGTTGAGGCAGTCGTCTCGTGTTCGGAAAATGATACGGTCATGGAACGGAATGTTTTTGACATGGGAGCATGATGGGCGATGGAATACCTTATCGCTGCGGGAACCCACATAATAGGGCTCATCATTGTGGTCTTCGTATGCCCATAAGCCGCGGCGGTGTGTTCGTGCCTCCTTCTGCAGACCAATAAAAAGTTCGCGATAGCGTTCATTGGGCGGCAGAATATGGGCAAGCGCATATCCGTTTTTAATAAGTTCGGCATTAACGAATACCGCGTCCTGATATACATAACAAAGTTTTTTTTCATCCGGCGCGACCAGCGCAACATCGGTTGTCAAGGTGATATTTTTGTTCTCAACCAATGCTTTATTGGCGCTGACGCACAGATCGTAAAACGGTTTGCCTTTACTCGGACTGTCGATACCGATATAGCGTACCCGCTCTTTTTTCCCATCGGGATAGATGACTTTGATCGTTGTGCCGCTGTATACCTTGTTGACTAGGCAGGTCTCACTCGCTGCCGACGTTGAAAATCCCAAAGCAAGTACGGCAGCACACACAAATTGGTTCCACAGCCCCGGCACCTTCATAGAACGTTACGGCGGATGGGAGGTATTAATATTAGTAAAAATCATCCTATCATATTTTTCCGTGAAAAAAAAGGGGGCAAGTTCTGCCCTAAGTTTACGCGCACGGCGCCGGCTTATAATGCCCATACACGGCTCTGCGCTGCGAAGCCTCGCGAGGATTTCCTCTTCATCCATGTTAAGATATACTGGGCGGGGGCTATAGAAAACAAGACTATTAAAGACCTTTGAAGCGCAATACACAGCTGAGGTTTTCTGGAAAAGGGCGTCATGTTCCCGAATACACTCCCGGAGTGAACGGCGCTCACCGACCCACGGTGCTCCGTACAGCACAAACACCACAAGGCCAACGAGCGTGGTCGCACTCAGACTGGCAATCGCCGTTCCGGGGAAACCGCGCACTGCGCCTATAAGCGCTGCCCCGAACGCAATCACCATGACACCGAATAAAAGGAGACTGCCCGGAAGCAGAGAAAGCTCATGACGAGAAATCCACGCAACGCCTTCAAAACCAGCCACCAGCACCCCGCACAATCCCGCACATATCCCTCCGATAAGACCGAGAGCCCTCTCCCGTGTCCGTACCGCATATACATCGCCGAGAATACTGCCGAGCCACACGGCACATACACTTGCAAGCATGATAATATATTGATACTTTTTGGCAGCGCAGAGGGAAAAAAACACAAGCACAAACAGAAAGCACATCTCGCACAGCATGCGCAGACGATGCGGCTGCATCCGCCGGCGTTGATACCATGCCCACGGCAGCACGAGAATCCACGGAAACAATCCTCCGGCAAGAGCAGGGAGATAGTAGTACAACGGTTCATAATCGCGGCTAATACCGAAAATCCGTCCTGCGGTCTCCTGCCCTGCAAGGGTAAGCATACCGTGCCGATCAACCGTCAAAAAAATATAAAGATACCATGGCAACGATGCGGCCAGCACGGCCGGAATCGCCCAGTGAAGCCTCAGAGATCGCAGCGTTACCCAATCTCTGGAACGAACAAGACATAGGACGGCAACAGCAAGCGGCACGAGAATGCCGACCGGGCCTTTTGTCCAAGCAGCAATCACCTGAAAAACATAAAAACCGAAAAACCACTTCTGTCTGCGTCCGTAACTGTCGGCATCCCATCCAAGATAAAAGCAGTACAGTGCAAGTATCATCCAGAGGCTAAACAGCATATCCGGCATGACGAGACGCGCGGGGACCAAAAACAACGGCATGGATCCGAGTATAAGCCCGGTGAATGCCGCTGCCCGCAGCCCGCAGACATGGCAGACAAATATGAACGTTGTTACAAAAAGCACCAGCGCTGCGCCTGCCGATGCAAGACGTGCGCTGAATTCAGAGACCCCAAACAGGCGATATATTCCTGCAATCACCCAGTAATAGAGTACGGGTTTGTTAAGGCGAGGCTGATTATTGAAATAGGGGATAAGTAACGAGCCGCGCTCATTCATCTCACGGGCAGACTGGGCATAGCGTGGTTCATCGGGATCAAACAACGGCGGACTGCCGAGTCGAAACAAAATAACAAAACCGACGATACCCGTAAGGCAGACGGCGATCAGCGTCTGTTTCATAATGAATGGTGGACGTGAAGTGTTCCCGGCTCGCTCATGTTATGATTATGAAGATGCTGAGAACGCACCGGAACATCCTCGTTGCTTGCGGTAGATCAGCACGAGATTGCGTATATAGACAATAACACCCGATCCTTGTCCGACGATAAACACGGGATCACGTTTATAAATAGCATACAGGAATAGAATCAAACCGCCGATGAGGCTGAGATACCAGAAGGAGACGGGAACAACGCTTTCCCGTTTTCGTTCCGAAACAATCCATTGCACGAGAAACCGGGCGGAAAACGCAGCCTGTCCTAAAAACCCGAACAATACCCAAAACAGTTCCCATCCTTTCAGCGATAACATCGTTTATGCTCCTCAATCTCATAGCGGAGATACCGCCTTTTCATCCAGCACACGGCAAGCAGATCGAGAAATGAGCGCACGATTCTGTTGCGAATGTTATATTTTGGCGTCCCAAAGCGTCGAGGACGGTGTTGCACGGGAATTTCTTTGACGCGTCCACCCTCAAGCTTCACCAATGTGGGAAAAAACCGATGCATCCCCGTATACAATTTAAGCCGCTGCGCATACTCGCGACGAAACGCCTTCAGCGAACAGCCTACATCCTTGATGGTTTCACCGCTCAGCCAGTTCCGTATACTGTTGGCAATGATTGATGAGAGCCGCCTTATTATATTATCATGTCGCTGTCGGCGCCACCCGCACACAAGATCATACTCGCCAATATCGGCAAGCAACGCCGGGATATCGTGGGGATCGTTCTGCATATCCGCATCCATAGTGATGATCACATCCCCCCGCGCAGCCTTAAATCCGGCATCAAACGCAGCGGTTTGACCACAGTTTCTCGCAAAACGGATTACCTGAACCCCGGGGAACCGCTGCCGCATCAGCTCGAGCTGTTCGCTACTGCCGTCGGTGGAACCGTCATCGACAAAGATGATTTCATAGCTTCGCCGCAGCTCCTCCAGCACACCAATAAGCTCTTCGGTAAGCGGAACTATATTGTTCCGCTCGTTATAGACCGGAATCACCACGGAAAGATACGGAAGCGCACTCATGGGAACCCCTTGTACCGCAAAACCAGAGCAGCCGCGATAGAGGCAACAATCAGGAAAAAATACTGTTCACGGTTTTCATACCAGAATACTGCAAAGCTCCACTTCTTTCGTGATGCTTTCGGGTAGGGGCTGAGTCGCGGCACCAGGCTTTTGACTTGCGCTGCATACATGCGGTACTCATCGCCAAACAGATCTTCAAGCCACCGCATTTCTTTTTTGTATTTGCGGGGGAGGTAGTTGTAAAAAAATATGCCGAGTGCAACAGGCAAGAGCAGCAGGCAATAACCCCATCCCATAATACAGAAACCGATAATGAGAAAGAGCCTGCCGAGATACAACGGATCGCGAAGATATGCGTATGGACCGGATGTGGTTAGTTCCTGTTTTCGCAACAAGTGACCGGCAGCCCATATTCGTATTGCTTCACCGATGCAGACAAAAACAGCACCTGCTCCGAGGGAAGCTGCGGTCGGCCGGGCAAGCACCACCGTTGCTCCAATACCCGCCACAAGTCCAAGTGTCTTCAGATGTCGTATCTTCACAAAAACCTCCTCGGTCCAAATGCACTGTCTCTTTCATTATACTGGGGAAGCAGCATGACATAGATGCGTGAAGTACGGATTACGTCCATATTAAAAAAAATTAATCATCTTGTAAAGAAATTAACGGTATGCTGGAGTTCCCATGAACTAGTTGCAAAATCAACCCTTTTATCATACAGTGCAAGTTTGCTTCCTTGTCATACGGCTCTTTACTGAGGATGGTAACGATGACGATACACATCAAAATCTTTTCCGATTACATCTGCCCGTTCTGCTTTATTGGGAAGGGTATCATCGACAGCTTAAAACAAGAGTTCCCGATAATTGAAGAGTGGCTTCCGTTTGAAATTCATCCTGAAACGCCTCCGCGCGGTGCATTGCTGGCCGAACATCTGCCGCATATTGACTGGGACGAGCTGTATTGTCAGCTGCGCGTTACCGGTGCACAATACGGCATTGTGTTTGGCGATGTCCGCATGCTGGCAAATTCACGCGAAGCCCTTGCAGCATCTGAATATGCGCGCGACTGCGGCATGCATGAACGCATGCACCAGGCACTCTTTCATGCATATTTTACCGAATGCAAGAATATCGGAAACCGACAGGTGCTCCTTGACCTTGCCCGCGATATCGGTCTTGATCCAAAAGGGCTTGCCGCCGCGCTTGATGCCAACAGCTATCAGGAACGCCTCGATCGCAGCGCTCGTGAAGCACACCGCCGTGGCATTACCGGTGTTCCGACGTTCATCATCAACGGCAGCATCAGCATCGTCGGCGCACAGCCACTTGATGTCTTCAGAACCATGCTTGCCCGCATCACATGCGCAAAAACCAGCATAGGACAATCGCCGCCCGACCAAAGCCAATGAGTCCACGAGATTCCGTCATTGCAAAGCTTTCGGGATTCTGGAGCCTGACCAAAGCACGGCAAACCATGCTGTTGCTTGCAACCGGCATATGTGGCTACCTGCTCAGCAAACCCGCGTCGCCTTCATGGCATGAGTTAGGGCGCGGCATTGCTGCGCTGTACCTTGCCATCAGCGGTTGTACAGCGCTCAATATGATCTTTGACCGTGATATTGATGCTAAAATGGTGCGAACCGCTGCCCGCCCCTTGCCGCAAGGCCGTCTCAATGTGATTGAGGCGGGCGTGTTCGGCTGCGGACTTTCGTGTGCTGGGTTGTGGCTTGCCTGGAGCCTCGGCACTGCATTCGGCATAGTGGTGACCCTTGGGTTTTTGATCGATCTGTGCGTTTATACCCTGTGGCTGAAACGACTCACACCGTTTTCAATTCTTTGGGGAGGTGTTTCCGGTGGCATGCCGGCAATGGCAGGCAGAGTACTTGCCACGGACACGATCGACACCATCGGCATCCTGCTTGCCCTTGCAATCATTCTCTGGATACCTTCGCATATCCTCACCCTGATTATGGCGCATGCTGCCGACTATGCTGCAGCCGGAGTTCCGGTGTGGCCGAATCGTTTTGGCATGCATGCTACGCGGCGCCTGATTGCTGCAACAACACTGCTTGACGCTCTGGTGTTCATCGCCTGCGCAACGCTGCTTAATATCACCACACCAGCATACTGGGGCGTGGTGGTCTCCAGCATCGGTATTACGGCAATTGCGCTTTGGTGTTGGACACAGCCGCATCCGCGTCACGATTTTATGCTCTTTAAAGCAGCATCGGTGTATATGCTCCTGTCCTTTATGCTGCTTGCCGGTGGCAGCATACTTTGAGAGGCGTACGAGAAAGACGAAATATCGTTGACGAGCTAGGGTAAACTCCGATAAAGTGCTTCACATGCAGGCACCATGAGGGAGCCTGTATGTTCTGATGTTCCATAACAATAGAAGGGAATACGATATGAGAAAAAGCTCACTCGCGCTGGTCGCGATCATACTCCTCTGGCCATGGTTCTCCGATGCTGTCACGCATCAGCCATCACCACCGCTCAAAAGCCAAACACCAGCCGGTGCCAAGCTGGTCGTGAGGATTAGCCTTGACAGCTCTCCCGAAACACGGCATACGCCAGGCGTGCATGTTGTTGTATGTCGGCCTGAGGTTGTCCAGCAGATACAGGCAGTGCGCAAGACCGGCAGCATCATCGCCCAGCAGAGCGGTGCCTACCGAGCGCTGCTCAGCGATATACCGTTTATGGAGGGCAAGGCAGCAGAGGCCGCTGTTGCCAATATGGTGACCGACGAGAATGACCGCTGCACGTTTGAGCAGCTTTCCGCAGGTTCTTATGTTCTGTTTGCAACGTATCATGACCGTACCGAAGCCGGCTATTGGATGCTGCCGATCACCCTGAAAAACGGCAAAAAGACCGCCGTGACGCTGTCCAGAAAAAATCTGACAGAATATGCCAAGGACAAATAGCCGCCAGTACTTTCTCCTCCTGCTCGTTGCTGCCGCTGCGTTCGTTGTGACCGGTACGGCATGTGCCGGCACGACGACACGCACCTTTGTTGTGCCCCATGATGATCTTCGCCAGAGCGGTGCCACTGCTCTGGCAATGAGCATCGACCTATATGGGGCTACCGGCACGATTATCCCAACGCAGGATCCGATCGCAGTGCTCCGTGCAACGGTCACCTATGGTGATACCGAGCAAGAACCTGCACTCATTGCAGGAGTAGATAACGCGACCTTCACGGTGACGATGACATCCGGATCAGCGGCACCGAACGGCTCTGCTGTATCGCAGTGGGATATCAGGGTGAGCACGGTATATACCGTCCCGACGGATCTCACTCTCTCGTGCTCGTCATCCACCCTTTCGGCAGACCTCGGAGGGCTGCCGCTGCGCAGCTGTGTGATGGTGCTCCAATCTTCGTCACTAAACGCTGACTGGCGCATCCCTGTCCAGGACAGGGTGCAGGTTCTGGTTGTTGCGGCCCGGGCATCGTCGGTACTCCTGAATCACCTTGGCAATACTAATTTTGAGGCCTGCGGGCTGATCTGTGCGACAAGCCCTGTGCAGTGCACCTTTGCCGGCAACTTTGCCGCAGGTGACCACAGTCTAACCGCGATTCAGATTGGTGCACAGGCTGACATCGTCATACCTGAACAGGTCGGGGCACGAATAACAATGCACCCCTTACTTTCACGGATTCAGGTTGCCGACAATGGATGGCAACAACACCGTCGTCTTCCCTTTTCTACGGTATATCTGACGAACGATTACAGCACACAGGATATCACCGTCACTATGGATTTCACCGCGATTGCCACACAGGTTTCTCTGATGCGTGAACCCCGGTGAGACGTTATCGAAGATCACCCCGGCAATCCGCATCTGAGGAGAATATCCCGTAACCCGTTGCAGCACAGCCGTACTGATGATCGATACTGCACATGAAATGGAAGAATTGCAACGCCTCGGCAGGCTCCGGACGCTGCGGCAAATTGCATCTGCACCAGGTCCAACAGTTGTCGTTGAGGGTAAAACCTATCTCATGTTTTCCTCAAACGACTATCTCGGACTTGCCGCCCATCCCTCTATGATCAAGGCAGCGGCAGCCGCCGCTGCCAAGTGGGGGGTCGGTGCCGGTGCATCCCGGCTTGTGAGCGGGACGATGCTCCTGCACGAAGAGCTTGAACGGGATATCGCCTGGTTCAAACAAACAGAAGCCGCTCTGCTATTCGGCTGTGGGTACATGGCAAATATCGGGATTCTCTCTGCACTTGCTGGTCCCGGTGACGACATTTTCAGCGATGAGCTAAACCATGCAAGTATCATCGACGGCTGCCGCTTGAGCCGTGCACGCACAGTGGTCTATCCGCACTGCGATATTCATGCGCTTGAGGGTATGCTTGCCTCCTCCCAGGGGCGGCGCCGCATCATTGTAACCGACGGTGTGTTCAGCATGGATGGCGACATTGCCCCCGTGCCGGATCTCCTCAAGCTTGCACGGCGCTTTGACGCGGTGCTTCTCCTCGACGATGCTCATGCAACCGGTACGATTGGGAAAAACGGCAAAGGCACACTTGAGCATTTCGGCATTGGCCACTGCCCCGACAATGTTATGATCATGGGCACGCTGGGAAAAGCACTTGGCTGCTTTGGTGCATTTTTTGCTGGTACGGTATCTTTGCGCACGTATCTCATCAACCATGCACGCAGTTTTATCTTCACGACCGCACTGCCGCCACCGGTTGTTGCTGCAGCACGCGAAGCGCTGCACTTCCTTATCCAAGAACCTGAACGGATCAAGCGCCTTCAGGACAATGCAGCATACCTGCGGACGGGACTAAGGAGCATCGGCTTTACCATTGACGAACATCCCACTCCGATTATCCCCCTGATGGTCGGTGCATCCGATCGTGCAGCGGCATGGGCACAACGCCTCTTTGACAAAGGGTTGTTCATCACTGCCATCAGGCCTCCGGCAGTACCTGAAGGGACCGCACGATTGCGGCTCACCGCACTGGCGACGCATACCCGCGAACATCTTGACGCCGCGCTCAATATCATCAAAGAAACCGCTCATGGCTATATACGATAACCAGCTTCACTACACCGTTACCGGCACGGGAAGGCCGCTCCTGCTGATCCACGGCTGGGCAATGCACCGTGGCGTCTGGTGCCACGTTGTCCGTGAGCTTGCCGATTGCTGCACAACTATTACCGTTGACCTCCGCGGCCATGGAACAGCACGTACCCTTCCAGGTCCGTATGATTTTCAGACCTATGCCGACGACATCACGGCGCTCTGCAGGCAACTTCGGCTCGGCAACGTCACGGCTCTCGGCTGGTCGATGGGCGGCTCCGTGCTGCTGCAGCTCATGCAAAGTTCTCCAGGCGTTATCAGCGCGCTCGTTTTCATCAGCAGCACGCCGTGTTTTGTCAAACGCAAAGATTTCCACGCTGGCTTGCCCCGCGCTGTGGTCGAGCGGCTCCGGCGCCGCATTGCATGCGCATATCCCGGAGCACTTGGGATGTTCCACGAACTGCTGCTGACCGAGAAAGAATACGCCTGCATGGCAACCACACCAGACTATGAACTGCTGGTGCACCCTCGCTTTGCACCTACCGCGGCAGCCGCTGGTGCGTCGCTTTCGTGTCTTGCAGATGCGGATTTCCGGCCACTGCTTGAGCGCATCAATATACCGACATTGCTTATCCACGGCAGCAATGACCGGCTCTGCTTGCCCGAAGCCGCAGCCCTGATGCACCGTTGTATTCCGGATGCGCGCCTGGTGCTGTTGCCTGATACCGGGCATGTCCCGTTCATAACCCGTTGCGCCGACGTTGTTGCAGCAATCCGCAATTTTCTCGGATGTCTGCCATGACACTGATTGATCGCTCGTTTGTCAAAAAATCTTTTGCTACAAGTGCTGCAACCTATGACTGCTATGCAGGCTTACAATATCGCATGAATACCCGATTAATCGAGCGCTATTGCACCGAAGATCTGCACCCGATGCGGATGCTTGATATCGGCATGGGCACCGGCAATCTGGGCATGCAGCTTCTGCGCCGCTTCCCTAATGCTTGCCTCGTTGGGTGCGACCTGGCAGCGGCCATGATCGAGCGTGCCCGCTTGAACATTGTTGCTGCGGGGCTCCACGCGACAGGTCTTGTTGCCGATGCAGAACAGCTTCCCTTCATGTCCTGTTCGTTTGACCTTGCGGCATCTGCCTTCACCTTTCAATGGCTTGAAGATTGGTCGCTTGCGCTGAATGAAATTCAACGGGTGCTGCGGCCTGGCGGCGTCGTGCTCTTTTCAGCGTTCGGCAGTCAGACCTTTTACGAGCTGCGATCATCCTACCGTGCTGCCTGCGATGAAACGGGGTATGATCAGGGCGAAGCATTGCAGCTTGCAACAACAGCAGAAAGCGTCAGCACATCGTTTGCGGCGTGTAATTTATGTGATCTGCGCATCGAAACCTTGACCCATGTCTCCTTTTATCCCACGGTCAATGACCTTATGAGGGCAATTAAAGGTATGGGCGCGCGCAACGCTTCGGCACGCCGCAATAGAACCGCCGGAGTGCGCGCAATATGGAACCGTATGGTTGCACACTATAGTGAGGAATTTGGCTGTCCGACCGGCATTCCGGCAACGTTTGAAATCATAATGGGCGCTGCCCGGAAATTGTAGCCTGCAGGAGGTTAGTGGAGGTCTTTTTTAAGGTTAAAGTAGAGAATCCAGTAGAACACCGCTATACCGTCTTTCCAGTTGATTTTTTTCCCCTCTGAGTAATCACGGCCGCTGTAGGATATGGGAACTTCATAGATGCGGCATTTAAGCTTTGCAAACTTTGCGGTCAGTTCAGGTTCAACCCCGAACCGGTTTGAACGCACGGTAAAATGTGGCAACAGTGAAGCCCTGAACACCTTATAGCAGGTCTCCATATCGCTCAGATTGATATTCGTGAACATGTTTGAAAACGCTGTCAGTATCCTGTTGCCGACATAGTGCCAATAGAGAAGAACGCGGTGTGGGCCTCCGAGAAACCGCGATCCGTAGACCACATCTGCCCTGCCGTCCAAAATCGGCGCAATAAGCTTGTGATATTCCTGTGGATCATATTCAAGGTCGGCGTCCTGAATGATAACGATATCACCCCGAACATGCCGAAAACCTGTTCGCAGCGCAGCCCCTTTCCCTTGATTCTTGTCGTGCAGAAACACTCGAATGGTGTCGCAGGTTCCCTCAAGTGCCTGTACCATCTCGCGGGTGCCGTCGGTCGAGCAGTCATCAACAATGATGATCTCCTTGTCAAGTTCAACCGCCTGCACCCGGCGCAGTGCTTCCTGAAACGTAGGGCGTTCGTTATACACTGGCATCACGACAGACACCTTCATCTATCTCATCCTTTCCACCATGATCGGTATATTCCGGTTTCTGGTTCTCGGTTATTCATCGCAGCCCTCATCGCAGCACGGCCGTACACCGACCGCAACAAGTGCCGCATATACACGCTGTGCTTCATCACGCGATGAGAATGCATAGGCACGCTCAAAAAAATCATGAATGCCGGCCCCGTCAGGCGATTTGCAGGTGTTGAGGAGTAGTATAAGATAGGTATCTTCTCTTTTCAGTATGCCACGCACCTGTTTGTGCTGCATGCGGACATACATATCGTTGAAATCAAATAGTTTTGCTGCACGGCTGAAGGCATCATACAGTGCCACACCGTACTGTGTTGCATTAAGACGCTTGATGACATAAGAACGAGCTGTCTCTTGCGGTACCGCCTCGGGTGTTTCGACGGCAAGGTCAACGATCTCAACGTGTGGTGCAAATAGCGCAGCACTTTTATCAAGCACCTGCGTGCAGCCCGCCACTGCACTACAGAGGCAGAGCACAATGAGAGCTCTTGTCCACAGGTGCACAACAAGTATGTTCCGGGGTCTTATCCACATAGCCATAGTCCTCATTCCAGCATATGGTCAGGCATATCGGGGTGCTGTTGTTGCGGCAACATCGCTCTCCCCGCACTTCAGTTTGTTGTAAACAATGACAGTAGGTTTTTAAGATCTTTATTGCGCCGCAGCTTCCGCAGCGCCTTGTTTTCAAGCTGTCGCACGCGTTCCCGTGATACATGAAATCGCTCGCCGACTTCTTCAAGCGTCTTCTCGCCCTCCTCCCCCAAGCCAAATCTCAGCCGCAAAATTTCAGCTTCCCGTGGCGGAAGCGTCTCGATAATATGGGCGGCATTGCTTTTGATAATATCCTCGCAAATGCTTTCCACCGGTGTCGGCCGGTTATCAGAAAGGAAGTTCTCAAGCGGATCAATATCATCTACCTGAGAGGTCTCCAGCGAAACCGGGTCTCGGAACGCGGTAATGATCTTTGCTACGTCACTGACCGGCATCTTTGTCTTGCGGGCGATCTCTGTTAATGAGAAATCCTTGCCTTCGTCCTGAAAAAGTTCCCGTGCTGCTTTTTTGATCCGGTAATACCGTTCGTTCATATAGACAGGAATCCGAATGATGCGGCTCTTCTCTTCGATCGCCCGGTTGATGCTTTCCCGGATCCACCACGAAGCGTACGTGTTGAGCCGAAACCCTTTCCGGTAATCGAACTTTTCAACCGCCTTGATCAAGCCGAGATTCCCTTCCTGAATCAAATCACGAAACGATACTGCGCGGTTGCGATAGTGGCGGCAGATGCTCACCACAAGCCGCAGGTTGCTCTGTATCATCTTTTGACGGGCTTCGCGGATCGACGGTTCGATGCGCGCAATGTCCCGCCAAATACCGGCAAGTTCTTGCAGTGCCGCCCGAACCTGTTCAGAACGCTGCGCCCCACTGCCGTCTTGGAGCATAACACGCCAGTCCTTGACATCCCGGGTGTTGATCTGCGCAAGGCATTCGGAAAGTTCCTCAGTCAGCTTGACATTCTCTTTGGCAAGCTTTCGTTTATCACGGACACGTTGGACGCGGCTGAGCTGCTTTTGATTTTTAACAATCTGTTTATGTAGCGTGATTGCCTGTTCCAAACGAAAATAGTTGTAGAGAGAATCCCGAGTGATGACCAGCAACCGGTTGAGCGGATGGTATTGTTGCAGTGCTGCAAGCAATTCGACAGCCCGACGCAACAGCCTGATTTTATCGCTCGTGCCCCGCGCAAGAACTTTCGCCCACCGCACCTCTTCCTCTTCGCTCATCAGCGGTATTTTCCGGATTTCTTTGAGGTACAGGCGCAGCGGATCCTTGCCCTCAACCGAAGCACTTCCAACCGCATTATCAGGGTCATCCGTAAGCCATCCGTGATCGTTCACCTCGTTTGGAGGGGGTGCTCCTGTGGTCTGGCTGCTTTTTATTCTGCCCTTCATATCAACGGCCAATCGTATCGGTGAATTTCTGCCGACACTCCTCGCAGCAAAAATAATAGATCGTACCGTTGTGCTGTACGCTCAGCGCATCCTTTTTCTGCACATAGACCCGACAGACCGGATCCTGAACCATGTCCTGTATCGGCGGTGCAGCGCCGCTCCGCGAAAAGTTGCCGTGTATGGTCTTGATACGATGAACTCGAGGGAAAAAAAGCCTGTTGATAAGCTGCACGAAGAGGTACACAAGAACACAAAACAGGAGTATTTTTATCATGGCCGGTTGCCATAGAGTAGAAATGCCGCTACCGGTTTTAATGCCTGCATGCTGGTCATCGCAAGCCGAGCACATCCTGCATATCATACATGCCAGCAGGCTGTGCTCCTACCCAACGCGCGGCGGTCAGGGCGCCTTGTGCGAAGCAGTCTCTGCTGTACGCACGGTGCACCAGCTCAAGTCGTTCGCCGGTTCCTGCAAACAAAACCGTATGCTCGCCCACCACATCACCGCCGCGCAACGATTGAATGCCAATCTCAGCGTCGCGCCGCGCCCCTGTGATGCCGCGACGCTGATAAACCCCGGCCTGTGCAAGATCCCATCCATATGCCTGTGCAAGAATCTGAGCGATGCGGAGCGCAGTACCGCTTGGGGCATCTTTTTTATGCCGGTGGTGCATTTCCACTACCTCGACATCAAAGCCGGTACGCAACGCTTGCGCGACGTCATTAACCAGTTTAAACAACACAGTGACGCCCACGCTCATGTTGGGTGCACACACGCACGGAAAGGCAGCGCTCAGCTCTTGGAGCTGTTGAAACTGTTCAACGGTAAAACCGGTTGTGCCGATGACCGCCGCCGTTCCACTCCGGTTGCAAAACGTTGCTGTCTTCAATGAAACCTCGGGAAACGTAAAATCGATGACAACGTCGAAGCGCTCAGTAATCGCAGCAAGGTCGTCGACGATACAGCCGGCAACATCGCGGACACCGAGCGTTTCCGTCAATGACTTCCCGATACATGGATTCCCGGGACATTCAACAGCGCCTTTCAGGCTAAACCCCGGCACTGTGGCAAGCAGGTGACAAATACGCTGTCCCATGCGCCCCAGGGCGCCAACCACAACACAGGATACAAGATCGGTATTCATAGCTTTCCCGCGCCGCCGCAGCGCAGCGGCAGATGCAATGCACTTTTTTCTTTACTGGAACAACTGTTTCGGCATAATGAAAAGCCGACCGGAAGATCCGGGCTGTGGACTGCGGTCCTCCGGAGCAGCGGTGTTCAAGGTATATCGTTATTTGCACGTATTGTCAACAACCAGTTCCCCGGCAGGGAAGACAGAGCGCCTTATGCGTGCGGTTATACAACGAGTCGTTCGGGCATCGGTTCAGGTCAACGGCCATACCGTCGGTGCAATTGGGCGCGGTATGCTGGTGCTGCTCGGTGTGGCCGTCCGGGATACCGATGCCGATGCTGCATATCTGGCAAAAAAAATTGCGGGACTTCGCATCTTTGACGACCAGGATGGAAAAATGAACCGCACTATTATGCAGATAGGTGGTGCAGCGCTTGTCGTGTCCCAATTCACGCTGTACGGCGACTGCAGAAAAGGGAAACGGCCGTCTTTTACCGATGCAGCACCACCTGAAAGCGCGGTGCGTCTGTATGAGGAGTTTATTGCCTGTCTGCGCAACGAGGGCGTGCCGGTGGCAACCGGCGTGTTTCAGGCTGCCATGCAGGTAAGTCTCGTGAATGACGGGCCGGTCACCTTTCTGCTTGACAGCAGCCGTCAGTTTTAGGAGGTTATTGCAGAATCGTGCATTCGGTAATACAAAAGGAGAGCCAAATTATGCCACACACATGCCGCGGCGGTTCAACGTTGGGATGCCTTGTCATATTCCTTCTGATCGGGGCAGGAATGTATGTCGGATACAAATTTGCGCTCGCCCAGTGGGATTATGAAGGCATGAAAGAGGAACTGACCGAAATCGCACGCTACTGGGTCATGCAAGACCATCCCGATCCTGAGGTCATCAAACAGGAAATTATCCGTAAGGCAGAGCGCCACAATGTGTATCTTGAAAAGGAAGATATCGAGATTCAACAGATGCAGGGCGGGATGCTGATTATTGATGTGTCATGGGTAACGCCCATTGTGTTTCCGGGCGGCTATGTCTATGAGCGTTTTTTTTCCATCCACAAACAGATTAAACGCTACTGACCTCAATCTTAGGGCACCAGATTATTGCCATGCGCTCGCCCCGGCAGCCGACATTCAACGGAATGAGGCTGCATATAAAGGCACACAGCCTTTCCCAAACCACGCTCTCCCCCTCCTAAAACGTTCGCTCACCAACGTAGTGGGCAAGGTCAATGAGCCATTGCCGCTGGGGCGTATCCTCAAAGTGGTCAAGTGAATCGATTGCCGTACGGATATGGGTCTGTGCCTGTGCCCGTGCGTATGCGGTCCCGCCATGCTCGTGCACAAGTTGGGCAATGTGGGCGATGTCCTCAGGGGTATAATTTTTTGCCTTGAGCATGCGGATCATGCTCTCACGGTCTTCGGGCGGACTGTTGCGCAGTGCTGCTATGAACGGAAGTGTGATACTTCCTTCCTGAAGGTCTTTGCAAATAGTTTTGCCGAACTGCTTTTCATTAGAGGCATAATCCAGAACATCATCCATAATCTGAAATGCAATCCCGACGTGCAGACCGTACCGTTCCAGTGCTCTCTCAGCATCAGGTGGCATACCGCTGAGAATCGCGCCGATTCGCGATGCTGCAGCAATCAGGCTCGCTGTTTTGTTGCGAACGATAAAGAAGTAGTCATCCTCGGTGGTCATGGGATCGCCGGTTTTGGCAACTTGATACGTCTCAGCTTCGGTGAGACAGATTGAGGTCGCAGCGATCACGTTGAGCACGTCCATGTTGTGCACCTTGACCGCAAGCGCAAACGCCTGTGACAACAAAAAATCACCTGCAAGGATCGTTGCTTGATTCCCCCATAACACATGTGCTGGTGACCTTCCACGACGCACTTCAGCATGATCGATAACATCATCGTGAAGCAATGTGGCGGTATGGATATATTCAAGAACACATGCAAGCGGGATATGCTCCTCCCCCCGATACCCACAGAATCGTGCAGTCAAGAGCAGCATCAACGGTCTGAGCCGTTTACCGCCGCTTCCGAGGATATGCGCACAGATATCGTGAAGCACGGTCACCTTGCTCGCAATGGTTGCAAACAGCATCTCTTCGACCCGGTTAATATCCGAGCGGACAACCTGCATCAAAGTATCAATGGTCGTCACCGTTTCAATCTCCTACGGGGTACGAGCAAGTGTTAGCACATCAACACGGAGGGCGCCGCTGCGTTTGAGCACCCGCGCACATTCATCGACCGTCGATCCACTCGTCATCACATCATCAACGAGTAAAACATGTGCGCCCTGTAAAGATGCTCCTGTCCAGCAAAATACGCCGCGCACGTTTTTAACCCGGTCTTTGACCGGTAGCATTGCCTGCGGCACAGTACTGCGTATCTTCCGAAGCCCCCTGTATTCCACCGGTACTTTCCAGCGCCGCCCGATACACCGGGCAAGCAAAACCGATTGGTTATACCCTCGTTCACGGAGCCTGGTAGAGTGCAATGGTACCGGCACAATACACTTATATCCGTCTGCCGGCAGGAGATACCGTCCGTGATCAGCCATAACCGTTCCGAGCGGTTTGGCAAGGATGGTCTGGCCGCGGTATTTCAACCGGTGAATCATCATCCGAACCGCTCCCTCATACCTCGCAAGCGCGCGGGCAGCATCAAAAAAAACGTCTTGCTGCAGGCATCTGGAGCACACATGATCTGCTCCTTCACGCGAGGGAAAGGTCATACCACACCGCGGACACATCGGGCTGACAGGGCCCGTAAAATAACCGGCACAGTGGCTACACAAAGCTTCCAGACGAGAGGATGCAATCCCTGCCCCGCAGAGAATACAGCGAGGTGGGAACAAAAAATCAATAAAGGAATACAGCAATTGGATGCCCTGTGCCAACATATCAGTACCGGCATGATTCGGGACAATGCGCACAAGGACAGCGACACACGTCGTATACGCGTGTCGCAGGCTGATGACAGATTATCAGAGAGCATAGGATAAAGCAACCAAAAACCCGGTATACCGCGGTGCAAGCGATTTTGTTTGAATTTTCAGCCCATTTGCATATAATGGCAGCGCTTCTTCGGCCGGCATGACTGTTCGACAGCTCCCGGTCTATTACCGGATGGTTCTTCACCACAAAGAGACTATCGACCCATGTCTGAGTTGAGTCAGATTGTCCAATTTCTGTGCACCGGTGTAACTATCGGGAGCATCTATGCCATGGTCGGCATGGGATTTACCATGATCTACAATGCGACCGGAATTATCAATTTTGCTCAAGGCGAATTTGTTATGCTTGGCGGCTTGATCATGGTATCACTCACCAGTAGTGCCCATATCCCGATGCCGCTCGGATTTTTCATAACAGTAATCTGCGTTATGCTGATCGGCGCATTGTTTGAACGTTGTGCCATCTATCCATTAAAAAAACCTTCTGTGCTCACGCTGATCATTATTACGCTTGCCGGATCGATCATTGCTAAAGGTGTCGCAATGTTGGTCTGGGGAAAACAAACCTATAGCCTGCCCCATTTTTCCGGCGACACACCCCTGATCATTGCCGGGGCAGCAATTCTGCCGCAGACGCTTTGGATTCTCGGCATCCTATGCTGTGTGGTGTATGGGCTTTCCCTGTTTTTCAACCGGACCATGCTCGGAAAAGCCATGCGCGCGTGCGCGGTGAACCCCATCGCCGCAAGCCTTATCGGTATTAACGTGCGATATATGGTCCTGCTTTCCTTTGCGCTCAGCGCTGCGCTCGGTGCAGTCGCAGGCATCTGCATTACGCCAATGCTGCTTATGGAATTTGATCGCGGCGCATTGCTTGGGTTGAAAGGCTTCTGTGCTGCGGCCCTCGGGGGTTTGGGTCACAGCGGCGGGGCAGTGGTTGCAGGGCTCCTCATCGGAATTTTCGAATCCTTCGGCTCTGGCTATCTATCCTCTGCATACAAAGACGCTATTGCGCTTATTGTGCTGCTCGCCGTGTTGCTCCTGCGGCCAAGCGGCCTCTTCGGATCGGTTGAACAAAACAAGCTGAAGGATTTTTGATGGATATGACACGGCATCGCGATCTCATCGCGTTCATCATCCTCGTTGCGTTTATTCCCTTGCTGTTCAAAAATCCCTATTATATCAATATACTCGTTTTTATCGGTATCTACAGCATTGCCGCTACCGGTCTCAATCTCCTTATGGGGTATGCAGGTCAAATATCGCTTGGACATGCCGCCTTCTATGCCGTCGGCGCCTATACCTCCGGCATCCTGACTTTACGCTATCAGGTGCCGTTCCCTGCGGCAGCGGTTCTTGCTCTTGCAGGTGCTGCATTACTTGCCTACGCAATCGGCATGCCGTGTCTCCGCCTGCGAGGCCATTATCTTGCCATGGCAACGCTTGCCGCCGGAGAGATCATCTATATCATCTTGAATGCTGCCGTGCCCGTTACCGGTGGTCCTTCGGGAATTGCAGGCATCCCTTCTTTACGCCTTGGGCCGTATGATCTTGATACTGATACCGGTCATTATGCAGTGGTATGGTGCCTGTTTGTAATCGTGCTCATCCTGTCTCGCAATATTCTTGATTCGCGGATCGGCCGGGCACTCCGCTCCCTCCACAGCAGCGAAATAGCGGCTGGCTCTCTCGGCGTACCGGTTGCGCGCATTAAACTCCAGGTCTTCGTGCTGAGCGCCGTATATGCGGCGCTTGCCGGCGTACTCTATGCACACACCGTAACATTCATCAGCCCGCAGACCGCTGAAATCATGTTTTCAATCCAACTCATCACCATGGTGGTGATTGGTGGCATGGGACACCTGTGGGGCGGCGTTGTCGGAGCCGCCATCGTCACCGTATTGCCTGAACTGCTCAGCGCTTTTCACGATTATGAGCTGGTGATTTACGGTTGCATTCTCCTGATTATGGTCATGTTTCTCCCCGGCGGTTTGGTACGTTGGGTACAGCGATGTATCGAAGTCCGCATGGCTCCTCTCATGAGAAAACGTTCATGAACAATGTCATCCTTGAAGGTATTGCCATCAGGAAAGTATTTGGCGGTTTGATTGCCCTACACAATGTTGATTTTGCCGTTCAAAAGGGAAGCATTACCGCGCTGATTGGTCCAAACGGTGCCGGCAAAACAACATTGATCAACGTGATTAGCGGGTTGCTGCGCCCCGATGCCGGATGTATCAAACTTTACACCACCGTAATTTCCGGACTTCCCAGTCATGACATTGCGCGCCATGGCATTGCCCGAACATTTCAGACAGCACAGATTTTTGCGCATATGTCGGTACTCGAAAACGTCATGGTCGGCATGCATGTGAGGACACGGTCAGGTTTTTTCAGTGCTGCACTGAGGTTGCCGCACGTGATCCGTGAAGAGCACCATATTGCCCGGCGTGCTGCCGCATGTCTCGAAACTGTTGGGCTTTCCAACTGTGCCCATCAACTTGCAACAAGTCTGCCAATCGGAAGCCAGCGCCTTCTTGAAATAGCACGTGCCCTTGCAGCAGAACCCAGAATCCTCCTGCTCGATGAACCGGCAGCGGGACTCAACACGCAAGAAACTCGCGCCCTAGGCGAGCTGATCCTCAGGCTAAAAGCGCAGGGGATAACGATTGTACTTGTTGAGCATGATATGGAGCTCGTAATGGATGTCGCTGATGAAATTATCGTTCTCGATTTTGGCAAAAAGATAGCATGCGGTCCCCCTCTCTCTGTTCAGACGAATCCTGACGTCATACGCGTCTATCTCGGACAAGAAACATAAACACCGATGCTCAGGCTGCAGAATATCAATACCTATTACGGCGACATCCATGTACTCAAAAACGTGTCGCTCCATGTCGCTGAAGGCGAAATCGTTGCGCTCATCGGTGCCAACGGTGCCGGGAAAACAACGATTCTGAATACCATCTGCGGTATTACTCCGGCGGCAAGCGGTTCAATTCTGTATGGTGGAGACGATATCACCCAGCTGCCACCTGACCGGATCGTCCACAAGGGCATTGCACAGGTGCCTGAAGGCAGGCAGATTTTTCCGCCGCTGACCGTTATCGACCATCTGCAGCTTGGCGCATACATCCGCTATCGTACCGACGGCAAAGACGCCATTGCACAGGACATCGAGCGTATGCTGATACTGTTTCCACGCCTGCGTGAGCGGCAGCACCAATATGCAGGGACGTTGAGTGGTGGCGAACAGCAGATGCTTGCTATAGCACGGGCACTGATGAGCAGACCTCGGGTGCTCTTGTTGGATGAGCCGTCCATGGGGCTAGCACCTCTTGTGGTTCAAGACATATTCACAACCATTGCACGGCTGCGAGATGAACAGCGCACCACTGTCCTGCTCGTGGAGCAAAATGCAAAAGCCGCGCTTAACTGTGCCGACCGTGGCTATGTTGTGGAAACCGGCAAGATTATGCTCGAGGGAACGGCGCAGGAGCTTCGTGAAAATCACGAGGTACAGCGTGCATATCTCGGCAGGCAAAAAAGGCCGATATGGGAGTAACAGGGTTGTGAACATTGAGTTTTTTGCTCAGTGCGCAGCACCTTTTTAAGGAGATGTCGTATGGCCATCTGGGAAAAAAAGTATGAGTGTTGTCCGCGCGAGGAGCTTGAGCAGCTTCAGCTTGAGCGGCTCCAATCAAGCCTGAACCGCGCCTATAAAAACGTGTCGTTCTACCGAAAAATGTTCGATCGGCTCACCATCGTGCCGGAAGACATCAGCACCCAAGCAGATTTTTCCAAACTGCCGTTCACCACTAAAAAAGACCTCCATGAGAATTACCCCTACGGCCTCTTTGCTGTACCGCTCAGGGAAGTGGTGCGCATCCATACCACAACCGAAACCAGTCTCACTCCGACCGTAGTTGGATTCACGCGGAACGATCTGCACAATTGGGCGAACCTTGTCGCCCGTTTTCTCACGGCAAGCGGGATCACCGATGACGATGTGATTCAAATCTCATGTCACTACGGATTGTACACCGGTGCATTCGGACTCCACCATGGTGCTGAACGCATCGGTGCCTCGGTCATCCCTGCCTCTAGCGGCAATACGGAAAAACAGATCCGCATCATGCAAGACTACCGGACAACCGTCATCGCAACAACCCCCTCCTATGCTCTTATTCTTGCTGAGCAGATCGAGCGCCTCGGCTTTGATCCGAAACAGCTGCTGCTGAAAAAAGGGATATTGGGCGGTGAAATCTGGTCAGAAACGACCCGCCAATATATCGAGGAACGTCTCTTTATCGAGGTGTTCGACAACTACGGCGTAAGCGAACTCATGGGGCCGGGCATCGCTGGCGAATGCGAGGCACGGTGTGGCATGCACATCGGCGAAGACCACTTTTTACCGGAAATTATCGATCCCAGCACGGGGACGGTGCTCCCTCAGGGTGCAACCGGTGAGCTCGTTCTGAGCACACTGACCCGTGAAGCCTTTCCGCTTATCCGTTACCGTACTGGCGATATCACACGTCTCGAATATGCACCATGTTCGTGCGGCAGAACAACAGTCAGAATGCAGCGCATCGAAGGCAGAACCGACGACATCATTATCATCAAAGGTATTTCAGTGCTGCCATCGGCAATCGAGCACACCCTTGCAGACATCGAAGGGTGTCAGCCGCATTATCAAATCATCGTGCAGCGGATCAATAACCGCGATGTCCTTGAAGTGCATGTTGCGGTTTCCGAGCATATCTTCTTTGACGAGATCAAACGTCAGGAATTCTTCCGTGATAAAGTGCGTGAAACCCTGAGCCGCCGGCTGGGGCTTCGGGTCGATGTCAAACTTATGGAACAAAAGACCCTTACCGAACAGGTCCGCAGCCAAGGAAGGGTTGTGGACAGGCGGCTCCTCTAACAGCTTGCTGATGAAGCGTATACGGCGCTGCGTACATACAGGCACTACGAGATAACACCACACCCGAGCACTATCATAAGGAGCATCTATGTTCTGGGACAACTATAGCGAAACACTCGACCGTTTTTCACTGCAAAAACTGCAACTTGAGCTGTTGCGTAAAACCATCCGGCAGGCACAGCATGCCCCGTACTATCAAACCATATTGAGCGGAGCAGGAATAACGCCCGAGAGCATCCGAAGCCTTGAAGATCTGCGCAAAATCCCCTTTACCACTAAGGATATTCTGCGAGACCATTACCCTTACGGTTTTCTTGCTGTGAGCCGCGATGATATCGTGCGCATGCACTCGTCATCTGGCACCACGGGTCGACCGACGGTTATCTTCCATACCCAGCACGATATTGATGAATGGTCGTTGCTTGTTGCACGGTGCATGTATATGACTGGGGTACGCAAAAGCGACGTATTTCAGAACATGATGGGATACGGTCTTTTTACCGGCGGCATCGGTTTTCATTACGGTGCCGAACGGCTCGGTGCCATGGTCATTCCGTCGGGTCCGGGCAATACGAAGCGTCAGATTATGCTGATGCGGGAATTTGAGACCACCGTTATCCATATCATTCCCAGTTATGCTCTCCATTTGATCAAAACCCTTATCGAAGAAGGCATCGACCCCAAAAAGGAACTTAAGCTGCGCATTGCGTATCTCGGCGCAGAACCGCATTCTGAAGAGACACGACGCCGTATTGAAGACGCGTTGGGAGTGCGCGCCTACAATTCCTACGGCCTCTCGGAAATGAACGGTCCCGGTGTTGCTTTTGAATGCACTGAGCAAAACGGAATGCATGTGTGGGAGGATGCGTATATTCTTGAGGTTATCGACCCGAAAACCCTCGAACCGGTCAAGGACGGTGAGGAAGGGGAGCTTGTGTTTACAACGCTCAAACGCGAAGGCATGCCGATCCTGCGGTACCGCTCAAAAGATCTTGCCGCCGTGTATCCCGAACCGTGTCCCTGTGGCAGAACCCATCGCAGGATTACCCGCATCAAAGGAAGGACCGACGACATGCTGATCGTCAAAGGCGTCAACATGTATCCGGTGCAAATCGAAAAAACCCTGATGTCGTTTCCCGAGGTCGGCTCGAACTTTTTGATCATCCTCGACCATAAAGACTATAACGACCACATGACAATCAAAGTCGAGGTCTCGTCGGCGATGTTCACCGGGGATCTGAAATCCCTCCAGAACCTCCGCAGGACCATTACCGAACGGTTGCGGTCAGAAATTTTGATTACCCCGGACGTCCAGCTTGTGGAGCCGGATTCCCTGCCAAAAAGCGAGGGAAAAGCTGTTCGCGTGATTGATAACCGGCATCAGTGGGGATAAAAACTGTATCGGGCACTGTCAGTAGTATCGACCCCATAGTGATGGTTTTCCGGATGCACGGGTGCAATGAATGAGGAGTCGAATACCGCTTCTTCTGTCAGCGTCGTACTGAGAAAGCCCATTGACATGAGCACCGGAACAAACGCCATTGCTGCGTCAATGTAAGGACGTGGCAGCGATGCACAGTATCGCGGTGACAGAGAAAACACCGCCTTCACAAAAGTTTCGTCAACCACCCTAACGGCATCCGCAACGATCCGTGCAGCAGCTTCAGGTTGCAACCTAATGAGGTTGCATGCATCCTCATGAAGCAGAAGAAACTCCTCGAGCAGCGTGCGCTCCTGCAGGAGCGCACGTCGTACCACAATGCCGTAGCTTGGATTAAACGGCCACAGCAGCTCAGGACCGATGAGGATGTCAAGGTCGTAGAACGTGCGGGCAACAGCGGCAAGCTGCGGTGTGCCTGCACCGGCTGCAATGACATGCTCGTTAATTGCTTCGGGGATAAGATCTGCCCACGGGTAATTTACCACTTCTGGCGTGCTCGCCCCCATCGTATTTATAAGCCACCGCATAATGACATCGTGAATCGATCCACGGGCAGGTACCCCGATTTTTTTACCTGCAAGATAGTGCAGCACCGCAGGGATATCATCTGCGGCAACGGCTCGCGGTGCGTGCCGTGGCCCGATCATCACCGTGCCCTCAACATGTCCGCCTGCAATACAGACAATCGGCACACCGCGGCCGATACCGATCATTGCAGGCGGCACGCCGAGGTAGCCGATATCAAGTGCGCCCATCGCAAACGCGTCGACCATAGCCGGACCGGTGCCGAACAACTGCCATGTTGCCACACGGCCAAGACGGGCTTGCACCCAGTCCATCGTCCGCAGAATGTGCGAGGTGTGATACATGGTTGATAAATATCCGATTCTGATCGGATGCATACCTTCCTCGCGGGGGTGATAGCAGAGGATCTTGTGCCCTATCGTCTCCGGGTTTTCTCAAGCTTCGCGGTGATCTCTGCGATGAAGCGCTGGGTTTGTTCGACATCGATCTGCTCGTCGGGCTGCTCTAACGCTTTGCGGAAATGTTCCCGCGCTTCGGCGAGCTGTCCCTGTTGTCTCAGCATTGTTCCTAAATTATAGTGGGCAAGCGAATGCGACGGATCGAGGGCAATCGCCTCGCGATAATGCAACATTGCATTCTTAAGATCGTTGAGACGAAGGTAGACGGTGCCTGCATTGAAATGGAGGTCGGCATGCCCTGGTGTCCGCTCGAGAGCGGATAGAAAAACATCCAATGCACCGTGCTCATCGCCCTGCTGAAGCTTGAGCTGGCCGAGCATAGTGGCAGCTTCGGTCATCGAGGGATCGTGTTGCAGGGCAAAGGCAAATGATTTCTCAGCTTTATCGTTGTTCCCAAGATACAGGTGCATACGCCCGATCGCATAGTACAGACGGGCATCCTGAGGAGAGCGTTTGAGCGCATTGAGATACTGGAACAGCGCCTGCTGGTACAAACCGCGGCTCTGATAGATGTTGCCGAGCATCGTGCGACCCTGCACCTCGGTTTCGCGTTTCTGCACAAGCGGCATGACCATGGCTTCAGCCTTCTCGAAATCGCCTGCATCCAGATAGAGATTGACGAGCATGGTGCGCACATCATGGAGCTCGGGTTTCACGCGCACCGCTTCTTCGTACTCCCGAAGCGCCTCCTCTTTTTTCCCCTGCGCCCGGTACACATTTCCGAGATTAAAATGCGCCTCACCGTAACCCGGCTCAAGTTCGCATGCCTTCTGGTAGCACTGCGCAGCCCGCTCATAATCCCGCTTTGAAAAATAGACGATGCCAAGGTTATTATATCCTTTTGCAACGTCAGGCATGATTGCAAGAAACCGTTTGAAAAACCGTTCGGCATCATCGAGCCGACCCATCTTCAGATAACAGTACCCGGTGTTAAGCAGTGCATTCGTGTTATTCGGATGCACCCGCAATGCCTCGTGGTATTCCTCAATTGCCTTCTCATACTGCTCCATTATTGTGTAGTTGCGGCCAAGAAGCGATGCAATATTGAAATTCCATGCCGAAAACGTCGTCTGTGCCTTCTCAAGGAGTTGCACGGCTGCTGAAAGGTTACCGCGATCGCTGGCACCAAGCCCTTCGACAAAATAGCGATCCGCAAGTACCATGCAGCGGATAAACGCAAACGACCCTCCTAAAAAGGCAAGTAGCACAACCCCGAGGCATGCCCGTGCAAGGGCCTGCCGTACAGGGGTGCAAATGCGCAGGTCAGCGGGCCGCATAAGCAAGGTGCCAATACGCCCTACCAGCGTGGTTGCAGGGGCACGCTGCGGCACGACCCGTCGGTACAGTGCAGACATCGCCGCGCAACACATAAACAGGTAAAACGGCGGATGGGCACGCTCGAGCGGGAAATTTGTTGTGGCAACAATACAAAATGCGAAAACACTGAGCATCGTATAGAATGCCCGACGCTGCAGCGGTGCATCTGCCCGTGTCAGTACCGCTCTCGCCATCATAAAGAATGTCCCGAGCAGCCACAAATACGCGCAAAACCCGATAACGCCTGTTTCGGCAAGAATCTGCAGGTGATCGTTGTGTGCTCTGGTAAGCTGTGTTGACTCGCCAAAGCTCCAGTCTTTATACGGTGAGATACCCTTATCTTTTGCCGCACGGTGGTAGAGCGGATAGACGATCTTGAAGTTACCAAGCCCGACCCCTTCCGGATGGTCAGCGATCATAAAGACGATGTTTTTCCACCAAATCCAGCGCAGCGTTGTCGATCCGCTATCAAGGCTTCGCAGCGGAAAATAGAGCACCACCAGTACACCTAGCACGGCAAGAATATAATACCGGAGGGGCAGGTGCAGTGCAGATGGGAGCTTGGTGAACACGATCCACCGGCCTGCCATAATCAGCAGCACCCCGACACCGGCAAGCCATGCCCCCCGGGTCCGGGTGCACAACAGGAGCAGTATCGTACAGAGCAAACTCATCCAGCAGGCGGCTTTGATCCAGCGATTGTGCGAAAACAAAAGTGCGCTCACAATGAGCGGCAGTGCCATTGCAAGGACAAGTGCTACCATATTACTGTTTGAAAACGTTGCAGCCGGCACCGTCATCTGTGGAATCTGCTCGAGCAGGTGGATGCGATCGATCCACGAGCGGGCAACAAGCCACTGCAGGATACCGACAATGCCGACCGGTATCATGCTCATGGCAACAGCAACATGGAGACCGTCGATCTCGCGCTCATCTTTGAACATATGAACAAGCAAGAGGTAAAAGAGGATAGCGGCTCCCCAGTGCAGGAGATAGTACACGCCCTGCCATGGGTTTGCCGCCTGCAGCAGCGACACCCAGCACAAAAGGTAAAACACCGCAATCGGCACGTCGAGCGGCGAGCGTTTCCAGTGAAGCAATGTGGTTTTGAATCCTCGCATAACGGAGAGCAATGCAAGTATTGCTGTACCCCACTGGAGGATCGCCATTTTCGGAGAGTTTTCAAACTCGCCGCCGGTTCTAAAAAAAACAGCGGGTGTGATCGCGAGAAGGTACAGCACGGCGCGGTAGCGCATCGATTCAAACTTATTTTCAAGGACAAGGGGAGACTGGTGCGGCTCTGGTATCGGCTTTGGAACTCTTTTTTTCTTCTCTTTTTTGGTTGCCATTACAATTCTCATGCAAAGGGTTTATGGCGTCGTGCAGAAGCAAGCAAAGCATGATAGAGCGCAGCGGTTTTTTGCACCATTGTATCCGCTGTAAATAATGTTTCATAGCGATGTTGGGCTTTGGCGCCAAGTTCACGCCGAAGATCAGGACTGTGTACAAGCCGTAGGAGGGCGCTACACAACGCAGTGGGATCACCCGGCGGCACCAATATCCCCGCATCACCGACAAGTTCGGGAATGGCGCTTACCCGCGTTGCAATGACCGGAAGTCCGCAAGCCATTGCTTCAAGGATCGATAATCCAAAACCTTCCCAGCGTGAGGGGTGAACGAACACGTCAAGCGATGCAAGCACATCACCGACATCGCGGCGGTATCCGGTAAAAAAGACCGAATCCTGAAGGTGCTCGCAGCAAACTTCATTTTCAAGCTCCTGCCGCATTGGGCCGTCGCCGGCAATAATAAGACGGAGCACCGGACACTGCGCATGTGCCATGGCAAAAGCCCGGATGAGATCACGATGCCCTTTTTGCGCCACAAGTCGCGCAGTAATGCCGCACACGACATGCTCATCTGACAGGCCCAGCTTAGCACGAAACGAGCCAACAGGTTGTACAGGCTGTGGCGCATCAATACCATAATGAATGGTTACAATCTTATCCAGTGGGATACTTTCAACCGTGCCTGCAAATTCAGCTACCCAGTCCGATATTGCAATCAGAGATTGAACACGCGAGGCAAGCAACCGGTTGATAATACGTATGACAATGTTTCTTCTGAAACGATCGTCGTTATGACGGGTTGAGACGATGCACGGACATCCTGTTGCAACTGCTGCAGCAATTCCGTAGAGATCACCATGTATTAGATGGGTATGGACGAGTGCTGGCTTTATTGTACGCAAAAGGGAGGCCGTCCGGAAAAACGTTCGTGGGTCGATGTCATAATCGGCAGCAACAGGATAGACGGCAATGCCCCGAAAACGAAGCATGTCGCTGTATTCAGAAACCGGTTTTTTTGATTCCATAAAGATAATGCAGGAAACCTGATATCTCTGTTGTAATGCGGGTAAAAGCGTCAACAAGTGCCTTTCCATACCGTAAATACCGGTCACCTTTGTAATATGTACGACATGCTGCTTCATCTGCTGCTCTCTCTTTATTTTTAGTGTTCGATTATATAGAAAATGCATTGGTCGTCACTATAAAAAAACACCCTCATGATTAAAAGAATACAAGTTCAACATAATTTTACATAAATATGTATACATATCGCATAATGTAGAAAAATGGGTTGTCAAAAAAAAATAGTTAAGATATATTAAAAATAAAAAACATAGCACCTCCGAAAGCAATGAAAAATCCTTTTACCTTGGTGCTGTTTATGAGTCTCATGGTCGGTACATTAACAATACCGGACCAGTGTGCTGGCCAACGTGCCAAAAACGAGTACAATGACACAGCCGTTTCTGAATCATTCGGAGCTCGCCTTGGGCGGTATACCCTTATTGAAGATGAGCTTGACGATATACCGAGAAGAATCACACGGTATGATTACCTGAAAGAAGCTGCGGAACCGCTTCGGCTTTTTAGCAGGCATCCAGGGCCTGAGTGTGCCATACTTAATCTGCAATGGCATCGGGGATCTATCTTTATCAATGATTTCACCATTGTGCCCGGTGAGATCCGGAAGCGCAAATGGCTTGAACATGATGGCTCCGGCGATACCATTCTGTATCGCCTTTTTTCTCGCGATAACCGCCTCCTTCAGCACGCTCATCTGGAGCTCAAACCGACGCTATATTTTGACAGCCTCGACGAAACCGATGGCACGCTTTCCGGCGGCGCATATCGCCGCGATAAATACGACTTTATCCTGAAAATACCGCTGTTGGACAAAGCAGCATGTAAAATATTCTTTTACCGACAAACTGCTCCGTTAAAGCAACGGATCCCGTCCGGTGTGGGCACCGGGCAGGAGCGCGAAGAAATCGTAATCGGCGGTGCTGAGTTTTAATCATTGCCCTCCCCTCACGTAACCTACTATGGTTCGATCCGGCATGCTTCATACAATATTCCAACACATCTGTGTGCTGAGTAGTGCCGTAACAGTTGCTGCTCTCTGCTTCATGCCGTATCAGGGACGTGCCGACACGGTCGTTAAAAAAAGAATCGACAATGGAGAGGACGCTGCTCGTTTTGTCATGGTGATTCTCGCAGAAGGATATACCGCTTCCCAGGAGGTACAATTCGAACAGGATGTAGACCGTCTCATCACAAAACTGTTTTCGGTAACCCCGTGGAAAGAATATCGCAATGCCGTTAATCTCTATACACTCTTTACCCCTTCAGAAGAATCCGGCGCTGATCATCCATTAGATGGGATCTATGTGGATACCGTTTATGATGCATCTTTTGATACCAACAATATTGCGCGTCTTTTGACTGTCAATGATGCGGCAGCATTGCGCACAGCGACCCGTATCCCCGAATTTGACACAGTCATCGTATTGGTCAATGACACTCGC
Source organism: Thermodesulfobacteriota bacterium (assembly GCA_026415325.1). Taxonomy (GTDB): domain Bacteria; phylum Desulfobacterota; class WTBG01; order CAIYCZ01; family CAIRTM01; genus JAOAHH01. The sequence goes on from JAOAHH010000126.1 coordinate 35,821, forward strand.
TATGGGGGAAGCGGCGGGTCTGTCATCGTTGCCTCAGTGCACGAAGCGTCCGCTGAAATCATTTTGCATGAAGCCGGCCATGTGATCGCGGGACTTGCCGATGAATACACCACTCCCTACCCGGGATATCCGCCGGGAGACGGCGAACCCAATGTGACGTTCCAGACACAACGGGAAAAGATCAAATGGAAAAACTGGATTCCCCCTGAAACGCCGCTCCCGACCCCTGATGTATACCCAGAAAGCATTGGACTTTTTGAGGGCGCGCGCTATATGAGCAGCGGCATCTTTCGCCCTGCGTACTCCTGCCGCATGCGCACACTCAATCAAACGTTCTGCCCGATTTGCGCCGAATCGATCATTCTCAATATCTATAGGTATATCGGTCTGATCGACGCCTATTACCCTGAAACAACCGATATTGAACTTGAGCCGGGCAAATCCCTGCGCATGGGCATTGTGCCTGCACCGTTGGGCGAATCTCCTCACCGTACCTTCTTTTGGGATATTGACGGAGTACCTTTCGGTGATGATCAGCAGCAGGAGATTGTGCTCTTGCCATCAATGCTTCCACAAGGTGTGCACACGGTCAGTGTCCATGTCCGACATGCAACCGACCTTGTTAAAACAGATCCCACAGAATTGTTAGGTGCACATCAAACCTGGATTGTCAACAAACCATTCTGTTCAGGAAAACTTTCAGGAAGCATCACCGATGCTACAAGAGGCACCCCTATAAGTAACGCTCAAATTGATATTAGTCCGGGAATTATGACATTTAAGACCGATACAAACGGATCTTTTATATGCGAGAACCTCGGGTGTGGGGTCTATACGGTTCGGGCAACTGCTCCGGGATACAATTCTTTCACGCAAGAAGTCTCGATCTCTGATGCGCGCCACAGCACCATAGCCATTGCCCTGCAACCAACAGCTGACTCATTCTATCTGCACGGCAGCATCATCGGTACGCCAAAGGGCTGTACTCTTACACTAAGCGGCGCCCGGACAGCATCAACCACACTGTCGAACGATGGCCGCTTTACATTCGGCCCCCTGCCGCCGGGCGAGTATCTCATTATCGCCACAGCACCCGAATATCTGTTTTTCCCGCCACAGCAAAAAGTCACTATCAAAGACCGTGACATCACCCAGATCCGCTTTGCAGCGATCCGGCTCCCCTTCCCTGCAAAAAAGAAATGATCGTTCTTTGGTCGTGGTGTGCTCGGTAAGGGGTTGCTTTCTCACCAGCAACGGCGTATATAAAATGCCACATTCTTGAATGCCTGTACCATTGGGAGAAAAGAGCGAGTGCTCTCAAAAGAAGTGTTGATACAGGGCTCCTATGAAGCTTGTCCGATGTATCTATCAAGGAACCGTCCGGCACGGCATTCTTGAGGGCGAGGATATACACCTTGTCCGCAGTAAAAAGTTTGAGAGACACAGCATCACCAATACGGTCATCCCTCTTCGTGAGGTCATGCTGTGTGCACCGTGTGTGCCGTCAAAAATTGTGGCAGTCGGACTCAACTACCGTGCCCATGCAGGAGAACTGAATATGCCCGTACCGGAGGAGCCGCTGCTGTTTTTAAAACCTCCAAGTGCGGTTATCGGCCATCATGATGCCATTGTTATGCCTGCAATGTCACGGCGGGTTGATTACGAGGGGGAGCTTGCAGTGGTCATTGGAAAACCATGCAGACATGTTCTCCCTGAGAATGCCCCGCATGTTATTCTTGGCTACACCTGCTGCAACGATGTCACGGCCAGAGACCTCCAGAAAAAGGACGGACAGTTTACCCGAAGCAAGGGGTTTGACACTTTCTGTCCTGTTGGACCGTGGATCGAAACAGAACTTGATCCGAATAACCTTGTAATAACAACAAAGGTCAACAGCGTGACAAAGCAACACGCATGGACGGGTGACATGATTTTTTCTGTGTTTCATTTAGTCTCTTTTATTTCTCAGATCATGACACTCCTGCCCGGCGATATCATCGCCACCGGCACACCGCCTGGAATTGGCCCCCTGCAGCCGGGCGATCGAGTCGATATAACAATTCAGGGCATCGGCACCTTATCCAATAGCGTTGTTAATGAACTGAAACCATAAGGGCAGGTGCTGCTCTTTATCTATTGACAATCCTGAACAATCCTTCTACAATTCCCGCTCCGTTCGCCTTACTGGGAAACCAAGCCGCACAGCCACAACCATTGTTTGGGAAGAGGTATTTTGCGTGCGCTGGACACAAAACACAAGAGTTGCCGTACGCACCTGATCCGGGTAAACCCGGCGATCCAGGAGCTGCAGACAACATCATGAAAGGGTTCATATCGTACCATGGCATACATTGACCCGTACGCAATGTCCCCTGAAAAGAAAATCGCCCTACTTGAAACAATGGTGCTGATCAGGGTCTTTGAAGAGCGGGTAGCAACACTTTTTGCCCAGCAGCTCATCCCAGGTTTTGTGCATCTTTCGATCGGCCAGGAAGCGTCAACCGTTGGCAGTTGTGCTGCGCTGCGGCCTGACGATTACATCGTCTCTACCCATCGCGGCCATGCTCATATTTTGGCAAAAGGCGCTGATCCGAAATATATGTTCGCTGAATGCCTGGGGAAAAAGACCGGTTATTGCAAGGGCAAAGGTGGCTCCATGCACATTGCAGACTTCTCAAAAAACATTCTCGGTGCCAACGGTGTGGTTGGGGGTGGTTTTCCAATCATTATCGGTGCAGGATTCTCGATAAAGCTTCGCAAAACCGATCAAGTTGGTATGGTGTTTTTCGGCGACGGTGCATCAAACCGCGGCACCTTCCACGAGGCGTGCAACATGGCGGCTGTTTTTAAACTCCCGATCGTGTTTGTCTGCGAAAACAATATGTATGCATCAACATCTCCAGCATCAAAAATGGTAGCCGGAGGATCGATTGCAGGCCGTGCTCATGCCTATGGCATTCCCGGTTTTATCACAGACGGCAGCAATGTGCTTGCCGTAGCAGAAGTGGTACAAGAAGCAGTTGACCGAGCACGCAGAGGCGAGGGGCCTTCTATCGTCGAAACCGAAACCTACCGCTATAAAGGGCACTTCGAAGGAGACAAACAAAAATATCGAACCCAAGATGAAATTCAAAACTATCGTATGACCCGTGACCCGATCGACCGATTTGAACGCGTGCTCCAAGAAGAAGGCATTTTAACAAAGACCGCAATCAAAGAGATCTGGGCAGCAGCGCATACGCGGATTGAAGAAGCGGTGCGCTTTGCTATGGAATCACCGCTTCCTGAACCGGAAGAAGCCCTTGACGATGTTTTTGTAAACCCGTAAAGGAACCGATCAATGGGCGTCCGAGACCTCTCATGTTCACTTGCCATGGCCGAAGCGCTTGCCGAAGAGATGGAACGGGATCCAACAGTGTTCATCATCGGTGAGGACCTGACGGCACACGGTGGCATCTTCGGTCAGTTTCGCGGCCTTCCGGAACGATTCCCCGATCGGATTATCGATACCCCCATTTCTGAAACCAGCATCGTCGGCGCAGGCATCGGTGCCGCGCTGACGGGTATGCGACCAATTATTGACATGCACTTTGCGGATTTTGTCACCACCGCAATGGACGAAATCGTCAACCAGATGGCAAAGCTGCGGTATATGTCGGGTGGCCAAGCAAAACTGCCGCTTGTGTTGTGGGCCCCGGACGGTGCCGGAATTTCTGCAGCGGCCCAGCACTCACAAAGTGTTGAAAGTTGGTTTATCCACACGCCGGGCCTTAAAGTGGTGGCACCGTTTGAGCCCGCTGATGTCAAAGGCCTGTTGAAGGCGGCAATTCGGGATGACGATCCGGTCATCTTTTTCCAGCACAAACGGCTGTTTCGGTGGACCGGCCCGGTTGCAGAACATCACGAATATTTAGTTCCTTTGGGCAAAGCCCTTATCAAACGCCACGGCAGCGATGTGACAATCATCACATATTCCCGCATGACCTATGAATGCTTGGAAGCGGCGCGTATCCTTGCGCAACAGGGGATTCAGGCTGAAGTGATTGATTTACGGACACTAAAACCGTTCGACATGGAATTGATCGCCGAATCACTACGCAAAACCCGCCGGGCTGTCATTGCCCATGAGGCCTGTTTAACAGGGGGGTTTGGTGCGGAAATCGCCGCTCGCATCGGTGAAGAGCTTTTTGAACACCTTGATGCACCTGTCCTGCGTGTCGCGGCAAAGGATGTTCCAATTCCCTTTAGTCCGGTACTTGAAAAATTCGTTTTGCCCCAGGCTGAAGATATCCTGAATGCCGTGCGCACGGTAATGAAGTACCCCTCACGTGCTGTTACGCGTGCCTGTTCGATAACCAAAACACCTCGCTCAAAACGAAGGCGATCGGGATAACGTGGATCTCCCGCCACCGCACGGCATGAATATGACGATCACAACCGTTACTGGGAATATCTCGCCAGAACAGCTTGGCCCAACACTCATGCACGAGCATGTCTTCGTGCAGTACGGTGGTCCATCATCCCCCTATAGTACCCCCGGTGAGGTGTTCGATGAGCTTGTTGCTTCGTGCACTGTCGCGATCGACCAAATGAAACGCTACGGCGTCCGGACAGTTGTGGATCCGACAACCGTTGATCTTGGCCGCAACATTCCGCTCCTTGTTGCGCTGAGCACCACAACGTCATTTCAGATCATTTGTGCAACCGGTATCTACAGCACGGCCGTGTACCGGCGGATGCGAGACCGCTCTGGTGGGCCGGCGGCAATTGCCGATCTGTTTGTTCGTGAACTGACCCAGGGCATTGATGGATCAGGTGTGCGTGCAGGTATCATCAAAGTGGCTACCGGGGCTCAACGGATAACGGATGACGAGCGGGAATTGCTCGAAGTTGCCGCACACACGGCATACGTCACCGGCGCTCCTGTTATCACGCATACCGAAGGCATGCATGGAGAGGAGCAGCAGCGCATTTTAATAAGTGGAGGCGTGTCACCCGAACGCATCATAATTGGTCATAGTTGTCTGTCACGTGATTTTAACTACCACCGACGCATCATCGAAGCAGGATCATATCTTGCGTTTGACCGGTTCGGCATGCCTGATATGCCAGATGAAGTGCGTGTTGCATCTTTACATGCTTTGATTGCTGCAGGGTTTACCTCACGCCTTGTTGTGTCTCATGACTCAGTATGGCATTGGGTGGACGGCCCAGTTATGGGAACAGGGGCTTATCGCAACTGGAAACCGACAAATTTCTTTGAGCGTATCATTCCCATGCTGCAGTATTGCGGTGTTCATGATGCCGACATCACAGCACTCTTGGTCGATAATCCACGACGGTTTTTTAGCAGTACGCATAGCGGGGGAAATTTCTCGCCGATTGTCTGACGGTTTTATCAGGATGTTTTTTTGAGGGCGTGATAGATTCGTTAAAGGAAAGGAAAGTATATTATGCGCGAGCTACTCAAAAATATCGCAGCACTCCCCGACCTTGAAATCGGACAAACACCCGATGATTTCAAGTGCCTTGCCGAGCGAACACTTGAGGCAAAGGAGAAGGTTATTTACTATATCGGGAGCGTCGAATTATTGTTGGAAGCATACGAACAGGCGTATGAGAACAACTATTATATTCCAACGAGGATAGAGCGAAATATTTTGGTCAAAATGCTCGCCCCTGACACCCCGGCGATGCGCGCATACCGGGCAACAGATGATGCGCAGATCAGGCAGACGCGCGCGCTCCCCAAGGATGTCGTGATGGACTATGCCGTGATGATCCATGATGATCAGGTTGTCTTTTTTGCGCAGGACCCTCAGTTGTATGCGCTCGCAATAACATCGCCGTCGATTGCCGTTACTATGAAAGCAATGTTCAACGCAATTTGGACCATGGCACACTGACCGGTCTTTATATTCCCAAAAACAGTACAAAAGGGGGAAACCATACAGAGTCGTTTTGCGCTGCAGGATGTGCTTTGGGATACACCTTTTGATAAGCTCCTGGGGGCGCCGTGCTGCAGAGGAACCTATCCGGTGCTCCGTTCACCCGATACGCACGCCACCCCGCACACCGATTGCTTCAAGTGGTTCGGCGACCCCTTCCCGTGTCAAAATCATCCGTGCAGCTTGCAATCCTGAGACTACCACCCCGATAATGCCGATCGCTGGTCGCGTCCAGTGCCCGCAGAGAAAAAGATTTCTCAACGGCGTTTCCTGAGCAAGGCGTCGCGGACCGAGCTGCTGTGGCGTCAGCGCCCAGCCTATGCTTGCATCCTGACCGCACATCATATACCGATCGATGGTATGAGGCGACCAGAATTCCCGGTAGGCAATATGCTTCGAAAGGCCAGGGATTCTTTTCTCAAGGCGCTGGATCATTACATCCGCAACCCGATGTTCAAAATCCGGATCATCCCACCCGTCGACCGGTGCCGGAATCATATGGATCACCAGTGCTGTTTTGCCCGGGGGTGCCGAGGATGGATCACTCAAATTGGCAAGCTGCAGTCTAAAAAACGGTTCGGGGCCGCATTGCCCGAGCATCCGCGCACTCACATTTTTGAAATGTTCTTCGGTATCATAGGTTGAGGTATAAATATGCAATGCCGGCCCGTAGCCCAATGCTTTCAGATCCATATCAATACCCAGCAGCAGTGCACAAAAAGGCGGCGTCACCATATATCGGTTGAGCCGTTTGCGGTAGAAAAAGCCGATCTGGTCATGCCCGATCAGATCGTTAAAAGTCTGACGGGCCGATACGTTTGACACGACGTATCGCGTCTGTATCTCGGTGGGGAATAAAGATGGTGCATGTGTGTTCAGGGCAGAAGGCACTATACTGACCGCCGTTGCGCACCGACTACGGACGGTAATCCCGCAGACCCGTTGCCCCGTCACCACCTCCCCACCGTGGTTTCTAATATAACCTGCAAATGCCTCTGGGAGCGCCTGCGCTCCTCCCGCAAGGTGAGGGATTGAACGGCTGCCTTCAATTAAAAGCCCTGCGATCCCGACTGCAGCCATTCGTGACGGAGGCAGATTGGCGCAGGTTGCGTTGATCGACAACGCAGCCCTGAGCCGTGGATCGTGGAGATACGCATCCATGAACGGCACGATCCCTCTGCCCATGTGGCGCAGCAAGGTGGGACATTTAACCATCACCCGCGCAATAGAACGGGGGGATGTATCCAAAAATGTTGCGTATTCCGCTTGTTCATTGATACGTGCAAGCTCTGCAAAAAACTTCTTTATGCCGTTTGCTTCCGCGGGGAAACGTTTCAGAAACTGATCCATAGTACGGTTACGTGCGTCTGTATCGCCAGAAAAAATATAATAATCAAAATCAGGGAAATGCACGTGATATCCGTAGTCAAGCGGCAGGAATCGCACCCGTTCCTCGATGCCAAGCGCGCGCAGCACCCGCCGTATGACGCCGTCGGGTGTCGTTCCAGTCACTTCCGATGCAGCGACTGTAAAATGGAAATCGCCTCGACGGTATGTTGAACAGAATCCGCCGACAGCGCTGTTCTGTTCGACAACCAGCACGCTCATCCCATGGCGTGCAAGCCATGCCCCGCAACTCAATCCACCCATTCCTGCCCCAATAATAACGACATCGTATGCATGCTTCATAGTCCGTACCTCTCCCTATTGTTTAGTTCAGCACAGAGGCACTGCCGCACACCACGGTGTTAGCCAGTGAGAAGGTGCTTGATATGCTTAAAAACCGTTTGTTCGCGCCGTCGCATTGTGCGTGCATCTTTGCGGCACGTTTCATGATCATACCCAATAAGATGAAGGATGCCATGGATCAGGAGCCGTGCAATCTCCTCCTCAAGTGTAATACCGCATTCCTGAGCCTGACGCAGTGCGGTCTCGACCGAAACCACAACATCCCCGAGCAGCGTTGGTTGTATTGTCGGTCTCTGTGCGTCATGCATTGGGAAAGACAGGACATCGGTTGGCCCGGTGCGGTGGAGATACCGATAATTGAGCGCTGCAATGCGTCGGTCATCGAGCAGCAGGATGCTCAGCTCGTGATTTTGTAACGCCAAGGCGTTCAAAATCCCGTTCGCCATCCGTCGTATCGTTGCGGCTGCGATCGGAATCCGCCTTTGTTGGTTTTTTACCCAAATCTTTACCATTACCGTCTCGGTCGCTGATGTCCGGATACTCAATGCGGGAATGAAAAATACCGTTGAGAATGCGGTTAAAACTTTCACCGATGAGATGAAGGTCATTTAATGTGAGCTCACATTCATCAAGTTGTCCATCGACAAAAATATTATTGATTATCCGCTGTACCATCCCCTGAATGCGCGAGGGCGACGGGTCGGTCAGTGTTTTTGAAGTTGCCTGAACCGCATCAGCTAACATAACGATACCGGCCTCCTTGGTTTGTGGTTTGGGGCCGGGATACCGGAAATCTTGATCCGTAACAGTCTGTTCTTCATCCTGCTGCAGTTCCCTGGCTTTTTGGTAAAAATAGGTAATGCAGCTCGTGCCGTGGTGCTGGGCGATAATATCTTGGATCGGCCGACCCAGCCGGTACTGGCGCGCAAGGTCAATGCCGTCTTTTACATGAGAAATGATGATCAAGCTACTCATACTCGGGAGGAGTCGGTCGTGTTTATTCTCGCCGTTCTTCTGATTTTCGACAAAGTACAGAGGCTTCTTCATTTTGCCAATATCATGGTAATATGCACTGACTCGTGCGAGCAATGGATTAGCATGGATGGCTTCTGCCGCTGCTTCGGCAAGGATACCGACAAGGATGCTGTGGTGATACGTGCCCGGAGCAGCAATCAATAAATTCCGCAGCAGCGGCTGATTAAGGTCAGCAAGCTCAAGAAGTTTAATATCGGTCGTGTAGTTAAACACAATCTCGATGATGGGAATAATACCGGTTGCGAATACCGCTGCCACCATGCCGCCCAAAAAACCAAAACCGACCGCAATCATGATATCAAGTGGGGGCATATCGCCTGTGGCAAGACATAAAGATATAATAAGTAAACTGTTTACCATGCCGACACGAAAACCTGCGCGGATGACGGTTTTCCGTTCTTTGGTGAACCGCACCTCCTGTGCGGCAATCAAGGAGCTTATAAACGAATACACAAAAAATGAAAACCTGCCGTCAAGCAACAGGCAAGAAAAGAGTGCAATCACAATGGCACTGAGCGATGCAATCGGAGGAGACAGGACAATACTGATCACCATAGCCGTCGTGGCAAATGGGATGATGTACAAATACGCATCCGGGGGAATTGCGACATACTCCTGTTGAAAAGCATCACCGATAAGGACACACAATTTGGTCATCAGACAGCTAACAATCAACATAACAACAAGAAATAAAAAATCCCGCCGTGATATTTTAGCAATTGAGGTTCCGCTGATGTTGGTGATGACAAATAAATAAAGAATATACAACGACAGAAACATGAGCAGAAAATAGCCCGCGAGTATCCCGATAATATTCTTTTTTCCGCTGAATTTTTCAAGCGCCTGCAGTTTGATGAGCGCCGCTTCGTTTATTTTAGTGCCCTCCCTCACAATGATTTCCCCTTTTTGCACCGTATAGTACAGCGGGGTTACATCCTGCATGGCAGCTGCGCGTCGGGCATTTGTTTCAATGGGATTATAGGTAACCGTTGGTTCAATGAGTTTAAGTGCAAGGGCAATGAGTGTTTCGCGCACTGTCTGAGGATAGTTTCTGAGGATTCGGCGTGCCTCGCGTTGCACCAGCATATCGATTTCTTTCATGTCCACAAACGTCGAAAAATCAGCAACAAAAATTTCCTGCTGGGTATAAAGATCGCGCAGCATAATACCTCGTTTGCGTTCACGAAAGAGCTGATCTTTTGAGTGAACAATCTCTCGCTGCAGAAACGGAAGCGTCAGATCAAGCAGCGCATCTTTGAGATCCTCTGCAAATCCAGACTGGGCGAGCACCGAAAAATCATGCTCGCTCACTTCTGCTTTTAAGATCTCCTGGAATTTTAAACGTTCACGCTCTTCAAGCGCACCGTGGGGAACGGCTTTTTGAATTGCCTCGCGCATCATTGAAAATGCTTTGGTTATCCGCTGCTCAGCATCTTCATCGGCGCGGCTGTTGAAATCATACATCGATACAACAGCTTCTGCCTTTTCCTGTTTCCGCTGTTCGGTTGTTTCTATATCAACAACCGAAAAATCCTGCGGCGCTTTGATATCCTGACGGGCAATATCACCAATTTTATAGGTGACATGAGGTGTTCGGATCTGCGGGACAAGGAGCATCGTGACACACACCGCGAGCAGCGCGCAGCCGAAAATACTTGATAACGAAGAAGAAACAACAGCAACAATTTGAAAACGCAGCCGGCGCGCTTCTGTCTGCGCAACCGGATTTTTTTTCGGTTTGAGTTTCACCCCTAAGGGGAAACGTATGTTCATCGACGCTTCTCCCCCCTGGAGCGCACCGTATCATAAGCGCGAATGATGTCCTCGACCAGTGGGTGGCGCACGACATCCCGCTCATGAAACGTGATAAAACTGATTCCTTTGATGTGGTGCAAAATCTTTTGCGCCTCAACAAGACCGGAAACCGTTCCCGGCGGCAAATCGATTTGGGTTATATCGCCGGTAATGACTGCTTTAGAATTAAAGCCAAGACGCGTCAGAAACATCTTCATCTGTTCTGAAGTTGTATTCTGTGCTTCGTCAAGGATCACAAAAGAATCGTTGAGAGTTCTGCCACGCATAAAAGCAAGCGGGGCAACCTCGATGATGCCGCTCTGGATCATCTCCTGCGCTTTATGGATATCCATAATATCATGTAAAGCGTCATAGAGAGGGCGGAGATACGGATTGACTTTTTCAAAAAGATCACCCGGCAGAAATCCCAGCTTTTCACCAGCCTCCACCGCAGGCCGCGCCAAAATAATCCTGTCTACGTGCTTCTGCATGAGGGAGGCAATGCCCACTGCCATAGCAAGGTATGTTTTACCGGTTCCGGCAGGCCCGATCCCAAATACAATATCGCATCCACGGATTGCATCAACATATCGTTTCTGATTGTAGCTTTTTGGCGTTATAGCCTTGCGCCGCGATGATACAATGATGGTATCCAAAAATACGTCCTTAAGATGCAGCGGCACCTCATCTTTCAGCATCTTAATGGCATGCATGACATCAACACTGCTGAGCCGATATCCAGCATCAACGATAAAAAAAAGATCTTGGAGGAGCTGTTTTGCAAGGGCAAGGTGGGGTGGCGTTCCCCGCAGCGTTATCTGATTGCCGCGCACATGAACCGCTACTTGCATCTGCGCGGCGATCGTTTTAAGATGCGCATCGTGTTCTCCACAAATAACCCGCAGTGCTTCGCTGTCGTCAAAAAATAACGTTTCGGTATACTGATTGTCACCCGCAGGCTGTTGCATACGGTGATATGGCGTCCTTTGTACCGATCGTTTCAGCAGAGATCGTTATGTCAGCTCACAAGATTATCCCGTGGGCATGATATGCACCAGCACGGTTCGCTGGCGTGGTCTTGTATCGAAATCGCACAGAACAATCTGTTGCCATGTTCCGAGCTGTAGTCGGCCGTTTTCAACAGGAACGGTCAGCGATGGGCCGAGAAGGGCGGCACGGACATGAGCATGTCCATTGCCGTCACCCCATGCTCGATCATGATCATACGCGATGGTGTCGGGAACAATACGTTCAAATGCTTTTCTCAAGTCATTCACTACACCTGGTTCATACTCAATCGTGGTGAGTGCTGCGGTTGATCCGGGGATAAACAGATGCACCAGGCCATCTGCAAGCCCACTTTGGCGTATACACTTGACAACATCATTGGTTATATCACGTATATCAACAGAGGGCGACGTTGAAACAAGAATTTTTAATTTCTTTATTGACATATTTTTTATCTTTTTGTATAAAAAAACAATAATTTTTATGTTACAACCTATCACAGCGGTTTTTGCTTTTCAAGATTTTTTTGGTTCACGTTTTTTTCTTGACAAATGCATAAAAATCATAAATAAAGCTGTATTTATTTTTGTTCCATATTAAAGACCGTTTTTAATATGTAATTACTTTTTACTATGGAGAGGATATAGTAATGGCTGTAAAAATCCGGCTTGCTCGCTTGGGGAAGAAAAAAAGACCGTTTTACCGTGTGGTCGTTGCAAATGAAACCTCACCGCGTGATGGTCGTTTTATCGAAGTTCTCGGGACATATGATCCATGCTCCCATCCGATAAAAATTTCTTTGGACAAAGAAAAGGCCCGTGAATGGCTGAAAAAAGGTGCTCAGCCGACACAGACTGCTAACCAGCTTTTACGAAAGGAGGGTGTGTTCAAAGAGGAATAGGCGATGTCTATGGATCGCGGCATGTGTCGAGGTAATGCGGATAAATAATTTTGTCATGGAGGCTACCATGAAAGAGTTAGTCAAGTACATTGCTCAAGCGCTTGTTGATAATCCCGATGCTGTTGTGGTCAGCGAAGTCGAAGGCGAACAGACATCGGTTATTGAGCTGCGTGTTGCAAAGGAGGATCTAGGCAAAATCATCGGCAAACACGGGCGCACGGCACAGTCAATCAGAACGATTTTATCGGCTGCATCTGCAAAAAACAAGAAACGTGCCGTTCTTGAAATCGTTGAATAACAACATACGCGTTCGCTCTCTGTCTTTGCTGTGTCTAGCGATTGGTATTATAAATTAGTTGCTTTTGCGATTGGTAGAGCAATGTCGGTCTATATGGAGGATTACTGTCCACTGCTCCATGATACAATTTGATGTCATAACGCTGTTTCCTGGAATGTTTCTCTCCCCGCTTCAGGAGAGCATTCTTTACAAGGCCCGCCAAAAGGGTTTAGTGCAAATCATTGTCCACGACTTGCGCCGGTTTACATACGACAAGCATAACACAGCAGATGACAAACCATATGGCGGTGGGCCCGGCATGGTTATGAAAGTCGAGCCGATCACCACGGCTGTGGAACACGTTCGGCAAACCGGTATTAAAACGCGGGTTGTGCTGCTTTCGCCGCAAGGCGTTTTGTTTACACAGGAAGCGGCACAACGGTTAAGTACTTTTCAGCAGATCATCTTGGTTTGTGGACGGTATGAAGGTGTTGACGAACGCGTGCTCAACTTTGTGGATGAAGAGATATCAATCGGCGACTATGTGCTTTCGGGAGGAGAATTGCCGGCAATGGTTATTATCGACACTGTTGCCCGACTCGTGCCGGGAGTTGTCGGCGATGAGGCTTCTGTCCATGAAGACAGCTTCACGAATGGACTCTTAAAATATCCGCAATACACACGTCCGGCAACATTTCGCGGCCTTGAGGTTCCAGAGGTTTTGCTGTCAGGGGATCATGAACGGATAAAAACATGGCGTCGCATCGAGGCACTCAGGAAAACGGTAATACGACGGGCTGACCTTATCGAGCGAGCATGGATGTCACTAACAGAACAGGAAAAACAATTCATTGCAACGCTGCGTCAATCATATAACGGAGACCGCCCATGAAGATCATAGAAAAAATAGACAAAGAACAGATGCGCCTTGATATCCCCGTTATCCATACAGGTGACACGGTCAAAGTACATGTAAAAATCCGAGAGGGTGAAAAAGAACGCATTCAGGTATTTCAAGGCGTGGTTATCGGAAAGCGCGGCAGCGGCATGCGTGCTTCTTTCCGCGTCCGCAAAGTGTCGTTTGGGGTCGGTGTTGAGCGCGTCTTTCCATTGCATGCACCAACAATCGACAAGATCGAAATCGTGCAGCGTGGTAAGGTCAGACGATCAAAGTTGTACTACCTTCGCAATGTAAAAGGCAAGGCAGCCCGCATTAAAGTACAACAGTACAGTTAATCCCTGGGGATAATAGATGGACAGCTTCGGCCGGCTGTTGCAGCATTACCCCTGCCCCGAACAGTTCCTGCACGAGGCTGGTTTTAAGCTCATTGCCGGTGTTGATGAGGTTGGTAGAGGACCACTTGCCGGACCAGTTGTCGCCGCAGCCGTTATCCTGCCACACCACTGGCACCATCCTGAAATCAAAGACTCAAAGCAACTTTCCGCATCACAGCGTGAGCGATTATTCCATGATATCACACGGCATGCGGTTACCTGGGGTTGGTCGCTATGCGATGCCGGTGATATTGATCGCAGTAATATCCTTGCCGCAACGCTGTGTGCAATGCGCAAAGCCATAACTCAACTTGACCCTTCACCCGATTACGTAATCGTTGACGGTCCGCATGCCATCCCGACATCGGTTCAACAAACGCCGATTGTCCGGGGCGACCAAAAGAGTCCTCTCATTGCGGCAGCATCAATCATTGCAAAAGTCGTGCGCGATGCCATCATGCAAAAATACCATGTGCTGTTCCCTCAGTATAATTTCGCTCGGAATAAAGGGTACGGAACGCGTGAACATCGTGACGCCCTTGCACGCTATGGATATTGCCCCATTCACCGAACAACCTTTCGCAACGTTGCCGCACGATAACAGTCGCATGACCATTTCAAAGAAAAGCCTTGGCGCAATAGGTGAACAGCTGGCGATTGACTTTTTAAAGAAAAACGACTATCGGATTGTTTGTCAAAACTATCGCTGCCCGTTTGGAGAAATCGATATCATTGCATTGAAAAAAGATGTGCTTTCTTTTATCGAAGTAAAAACAAGGCGTTCTGAACAGTTCGGACATCCCCAAGAGGCAATTCACGGTCGAAAACAGCACCACATCGCCAAAGTGGCGCTTGCGTTTATACAACGGTATCGGCTTCAGGATAAAAAAGCGCAATTTGATGTTGTCGCCGTGTATATAACGCGTGACGGGCATAGGATCGAATTTATCCAAAATGCCTTTGATCTACCTTTGCACCTTGAAGGAGTTCCCTATTAGCCGTTTATTTTTCGTCGTTGTTCTGATCATACTATTCTTCCTCCCGGCGCTGGGCGTTATTGGAATCTACTATTACTTTAGTTACGATCTCCCCCGAATTGAGTCGCTCCGGGACTACCGGCCTCCTCTTGTATCCGAGGTCTATGCAGCACGGGGAGAGTTGATCGGAGAGTTTTTTATAGAAAAGCGATACCTGGTTCAACTCTCTGATGTCGCCCCGATATTCATTCATGCACTGCTTGCTGCCGAAGATGCACAGTTTTTTGAACACAAAGGGATTAATCTGTGGAGTATTGTTCGGGCAGCCTTTAAAAACATCTCCTCTTTTGAAATCCGTCAAGGCGGGAGTACGATTACCCAGCAAATCGTGAAGTCTCTCCTCCTGACTCCTGAAAAAACTCTTTCCAGAAAGATTAAGGAGGCAATTTTAGCCACGCGCATAGAGCAGTACCTGCCAAAAGAGGATATCCTGACACTGTACCTCAATCAGATCTATTTTGGTCGGGGTGCATACGGGGTTGAGGCTGCTGCGCGGAATTATTTCGGAAAGTCAGCCCGTGACCTGACGCTTGCTGAAGCTGCCTTTCTTGCGGGGCTCCCCAAAGCACCAAGTTATTATCAGGATGTGAAGAAGGCGCTCGAGCGTCGCGCCTATGTGCTGGGGCGGATGGCTGAGTTGGGTTTCATTCAGGAACAGGAACGACAAAAAGCCGAACACGAACCGCTTAGGCTGGTCGAGCACGCTGCGACATCAGTAGCGCAAGCACCTTATTTTCTCGATTACATAAAACGCGAGATCGAGAAGAAATATGGAGCAGAGCGCCTTTACAATGAAGGGTTTCGCATCGAAACAACCCTTGATCTTTCCATGCAAAAAGCCGCTGAAGCCGCTGTTGCTCGGGGCGTCGCCGATTATGATCGGCGGACAGGGAAAAAGCAACCATCAGAGGTCCAGGCTGCACTGATAAGCCTTGCGCCATTTTCAGGTCATATTAAAGCAATGGTCGGGGGTAAAGATTACCGGCAAAGCCAGTTCAACCGCGCGGTCCAAGCACAGCGGCAACCGGGGTCTGCTTTTAAACCGATTATTTATGCTGCTGCAATCGACAAAGGCTACACCCCTGCAAGCATCATTGTTGATTCGCCGTTTATCGTACAACGGGGAGAACCGTGCACGTTTTGGGAGCCGCAAAATTACGACCGGACATTTCAAGGTCCCACGACGCTCCGCAAAGCTCTCACTTATTCGCGCAATGTCGTTACCGTAAAGATTATGAAAAACATTGGCATAGATCATGTGCTGCAGTATACAAAAAAGCTTGGTATTGAAGGGGATATTGCCGCCCATCTTTCGTTATCGCTTGGAACGTGTAGTGTTTCATTGCTCACCATGGTACGAGCATACGCAGTGTTTTGTAACCTGGGGAGCAGCATTGAACCGCTTGCCATTCTCCGCATCATCGACCGCGATGGAACCGTACTCGAAGAAAATCCTCCTCGCTTGTCATCCGCGATCAGCCCAGAAACAGCCTATATCATGACGAGCATGCTCCAAAGCGTTGTCGAAGAGGGGACCGGCAAAAAAGTTCGTGCCCTCAACAGACCGTGCGCCGGAAAAACCGGAACCACCAACGATGTGCGCGATGCCTGGTTTATCGGTTTTACGCCGCGGTTGGTAACCGGGGTATGGGTGGGGTTTGACGACATGAGCCCGTTGGGGAAACACGAAACCGGTGCTGTTGCGGCAAGCCCGATCTGGCTTGATTTCATGCAGACGGCTTGTGAAGGAGAACCGGTACAATCCTTTAGTGTGCCAGACGGTATTGTATTCGTCAAAATAAATCCTGCGACAGGGCTCCCCCCGCGATCTGTGGGTGAAGATGCGGTGTTTGAATGCTTTAAAGAAGGGAATCTCCCGACCGACACCCCTTTCGGAGGTGAGAACAATATCGATGAAACAGTAGAGCAGGATGTACAGGAAACAATGCGCGAGCCAGTTGTTCCAGACTGAACCATCTCCTTCCCGGCACCCATAAATGCCCTGGATTAGTGCCTGACATACCCCCATTCCACAAGACGTCGATAGGCATACTGAGCTTTTTCGCCCTCCTGAACCACGCGAAGATACCGCTGATACTGCTCTGCCGCTTCCGGAATGCGATGCATCCCTTCAAGCGCATACCCCTTAAAAAAGGTTGTGGTAGGATTACCTGGCAAGATGCGATCATATTGAATAAAATCCTGATATCCGCTTTCATATTGTTGTATTTTTATTTTTGAAAATCCGCTCACATAATAAGCATGAGCTTCTGAAGGATATACTGCTTTTGCCCGCTCTGCAGCATCGCGGGCACGGGCAAACTGGTGCTGTGCAATATGGCACTTTGCCATAAGCAGCAAACCGGCATAGTCTTCAGGTACGTGGTGGAGCCCCTGCTTGATAAGCGCTTCGGCAGCGGTAAAACGTCGTTGTCCCAATTCTTCTTCGGCTTTCTGGAAAGCCTGAATCGCACTGGCACATGCTCTGAGTCGAACCGTATTGTCCATATACCGCTCACGATGCAATGGGTTGTTCCGTGCTGTTGCATAGCGCTGCGCCATATTACAGGCAGTGCGATAGCGTTCGTCGCTCATGGGATGAGTGGAAAACAAAATAGTGACGGCATTGTCCTGCTGTTTTGAAATTGCATTAAGCATCTGCATCAGTCCCACAAATCCTTCAGCATTGTAACCGGCCTTAACCATATATTCCATGCCAAGGGCATCGGCCTGCCGCTCATGGTCTCTACTATAGGAGGCAAGCAGTGCTCCGGCACCGAGCATACCCAAATCTGCAGCAAGCTGTCCCATTCCGTCACTCCGCATGCCTGCAGCTGCAGCAATGCCGCCCACAAGTGCCTGAATCAAAACCCCGCGTGACATTTGCTGCGCCGTGTGCCGGGCATTGACATGTCCGAGCTCATGGCCAAGCACCGAAGCGAGCTCAGCTTCGTTATGGAGTTTGAGAAGCATACCCCTCGTTACGGCGATCGTCCCACCGGGAAATGCATAAGCATTAATATACACCGCATTGACGCATGAAAATGAATACGGCATATGCCTTCGATGGGTGACGCCAACAAGTCTCCTGCCCGTTTCCTGAATATAAGCATTGAGCGTACGATCCTGTATAATACCGTAGTCCGAAGACAATTGATGTGGTGCATGCATGCGGTCAAGCTGAATTTCCGTATCCTCGGAAACAAGCATCAGCTGCAACTGTCCGGTCACCGGATTTGCAGCACAACCAGCAGCAATGCTTCCTGCGAGCAGGGTACCAAAACGCAACAATTCTCGACGGGTAACTGTATTAGTGAACATATACATTCCTTTCCTGCTGGTGATGAAAGAGTCAACGATCTTGATCGTGATTTTCTTGCAAACTCGCCGTTAATTTTCTGCGGGCACCAGTTCATCTATCGGCACATGCCTTCCGTATCCGCCCGAATGGCAGACATAGAATCTTCTGGCCACAATCGGCGCACCCGTGTGGAACCAGTAATATCAAAAAAATGACCGCGATCAACAGAGCCTTGAATACAGAGAAGATCTCCACGCCGCACCCGAGAAAAAGCAGCATTGTACGTCGATGCATGTTTCTTAAGTCTTCGTAACAGCACACGGGTAACTCCATCACAGACATAGCAACGCTCTTCGCCTCGATGGTGCAGCATTGTACTTATGACACGCCAAACATATTCAGCTGGTTCAACTGCATAGGGTTCCAGTCTGTTTGACGGTTGTTTTGTAGCAACAAGATATGAATATGCAAGACCTTTATGTTTGTGAAATGGGAGCACTGAATCAAGAAGTGCTACACTCTTCGGTGGTTCCCACTGCAGCAGTGCATGACACCATGCAGAACCGTGCGATGCAAGCGGACATAATCCGGATCTAAGACAGGGTGCATAAAGGTCGAGTAATGCATGGGTCACCACAACATCACGGCACGTAAGAAGTTTGCGAAACGAGGTTCTCGTTCCTGGTTCAATGATAATCATGATTCCCTCGGGCGTCATCCAGGAAACGATTTCCCGTAAGAGCGGCTGAATATCACTTGAAGATAGTTCTGTCAGCACATTGCCAATAATCACCATATGAAACGGTTTGCCATACCGGGAAAGTTCCCTCCGAATATGCACTGGGTCAAGTATAGTTTTACGAAACGATCCGGCACTGATCACCGAAGTCGGCATACACATGTGCGTGCTATAATCAGCAACAAGGTGCGTAGCGGCTTCCAATGCAGTCTGTGAGCGGTCAAGCCCCAGCCAGGATACCCCGATAAGATTAGAAAATAGTGCACTGTTCTTTTGAATATATTCCAACAATCCAAGTGTATAGGTGCCCGGTCCACACCCAAGGTCAAGCAGATTTATGTGTCCCTTGATCTGGTGTGATGTAAAATAGGCGCATGCAAGCTCATCAAGCGCTGCAAAAATCTTTACAAGGTTGACGGGGAGGTAATATAGGACATAAGCGCGAAGCAATGCCGGATCGCTCAATATATCATCCTGAGTAGTAATACCACCGTGGGTGTAGCAGTCGGAAAGAGCCTTCACAGCATGAGCAACGTTGCGCAGGCATCTGCTGGTACGGGAGGTCTCTTCGGCAAGCCCGCCATACCGTAACAGCAGAGTTTCAAGGATTGGCGACAGGCTGGGTGCTGTTTTGATATCCATAACTACCGTTTCTTGTTATAATGAGCGTCGCTTGTGGTATTCAGATATCATACCACAACTATCGTTGCGCCCGGCAACTTCCAGCGTCGCATCAATAGGATGAAAGCATATGGAATACGGCATGTTGTATATTGTTGCAACTCCCATTGGGAACCTCGAAGACATAACCTTCCGTGCAGTGCGCACGCTTCAAGAAGTCGACCTCATTGCCGCTGAGGATACCCGCACGACCGGTCTTCTCTTGCGCCATTATAACATAACAAAGCCGATGGTCAGTTATTTTGAGCATAACGAACGAACGAAATCTGCCTCATTGGTACATCAACTTAAAGCAGGGAAACATATAGCGCTCGTGTCCGAAGCAGGAACGCCAGGGATGTCTGACCCCGGGTACCGTGTGATATCAGAGGCAATCGCCAACGGAATTAGGGTGGTACCAATCCCCGGTCCCTGTGCAGCAATTGCAGCTCTTGTTGTTACCGGGTTGCCAATGCATCGGTTTGTCTTTGAAGGGTTCTTACCGCCCAAAAGCGGCAAACGCAAAAAGCACCTGCAATCACTCGCCGGTGAAGAGCGCACGCTCGTATTTTATGAATCTCCGTACCGCATCGTGCAAACACTTGAAGATATGCATACCGTCTTTGGTGATCGCCGTGCCGTCATCACTCGGGAACTTACCAAATATTATGAAGAAATCATGCGAGGCATGCTCTCAGAACTTGTCGAAAAAATGAGTCGGAGAGCAGTAAAGGGAGAAATTACTTTAGTTGTCCAGGGAGCTATTCGTCAATAACCCATTGACAAAACTGATGAAATAAGATTTAACAAACATGGCTAAAACAACGCACAAGATACATTGTCCCGATGACGTTAATATGTCCTATTGGAATTATGTATAGATTGGATGCCGATCAATGGAACAAAATATACTCTTAAAAGGCATTGGCGCTTCTCCCGGCATCGCCATCGGTAAAGCACTGCTTGTAGATCACGGGCGTCCGGATTTTTCACATTACCGACTTTCAGACCCTCAAGAAATACAGCAGGAGATTGACTATCTGCATCGCGCAATTGAAGAATCAATACAACAGCTTATGCGTGCAAAAAAAGAAGTCAGCAAGCGTAAAATTAAAGAAGCGCAGTACATCATCGATACCCATATCCTCATGCTGCAGGACAAAGTACTTATTGCCAATGCCGTCAAAAAGATAAAAAACGAAAAAGTTGACGCTGCTTGGGCATTAAAGGCTACGATGCAAGAACTGAAAAAAAACATATCCTCCATTGACGATGAATACATGAAGGAGCGGAGCAGCGATCTGGATTATATCGAAAAAAGAATCCTTAGAAATCTCGCGGGCAAAAAAACAGATATTCTTTCAAAACCCGGCGAAAAAATCATCATTATCGCCTATGATCTTTCCCCGGCTGACACCGCAAACCTTAATGTTGAAGAAGTTCTCGGTTTTGTTACCGAATGCGGTGGAAAAACATCCCACACTGCGATCATGGCTCGGGCATTGAAACTTCCTTCGGTCGTAGGGCTCAAAGATGTGAGCAAACAGGTGAAAAACGGAGATATGGTAATCATCGATGGCATCCATGGGGTTATTATCGTCAATCCCGACCCTGAAATGCTGTTGAAATATCGTCAAAAAAAGATCCATTACGAAGAATTTGAGCGCAAGTTACTGCATTACAAGGATCTCACCTCAGAAACGTACGATGGGTTTAATATTGGGCTTTTTGCAAACATTGAAATTGTCGAAGAGGTGAGTTCGGTTCTTGATTACGGCGCAGATGGCATCGGCTTGTTTAGAACCGAATTTTTATATATTAATAAACGCGAACTTCCTACTGAAGAAGAGCTGTATTCAATATTCAAAACCGTCGCCCAGACCATTGCCCCCCGCCCAGTAACTATTCGTACCCTTGATATCGGAGGCGATAAATTCATGTCCCATGTCGATGTGGCTGAAGAAATGAATCCGGTAATGGGATTGCGTGCAATCAGATTTTGTCTCAAAGAACTAACGATATTCAAAACCCAACTGCGTGCAATTCTCCGTGCGGGGGCACACGGGAATATCAAAATATTGTTTCCGATGATATCCTGCGTTGATGAAGTAGTGCAAATTAAGAAAATTATACACGAAGCAAAGCGCGAACTTAAACGAGAAAAGAAAACATTCACACCGGAAATGGAAATCGGTATTATGATCGAAGTCCCATCAGCTGCTACGATCGCCGACATCCTTGCTCGAGAAGTCAATTTTTTCAGCATCGGCACCAACGATCTCATTCAGTATCTTTTGGCGATTGATCGGGTAAACGAACAGGTAGCTTATCTGTATGAACCATTGCATCCCGCTGTATTGCGCCTTCTGAAAAACATTATCGATGCTGCTCATGACAACGGCATACGTGTTGCCATGTGCGGAGAAATGGCAGGTGACCCAACCTATATACCGATTCTGGTCGGATTAGGGATCGATGAATTGAGCATGAACCCAATTGCACTTTTGGAAACAAAACAGGTTATCCGCTCGTTATATTATACAAAATGTAAAGAAATGGTCGAGAAACTCCTCTCCCTCCCCACCGCCCAAGCGGTCAGGTCTTCCTTAAAAAAGCATGCAAACTCTGTATCTTCAAAGATATATCTTGACAATTAATAAAAAATATATAAAATGTAAGTTTTATAGATTTTACTTTTTACCTTTTATTTTAGGTATTTTTACACGTACCGACACGAACACAGCATAACCAATTTCATTACGGATTGGAGGGATCGAGCATAAAAGGCACCATCAGACAACAATATAATACCTACTGCTTTTTCTCATGCTCCACCCCTTCCATAAAAAGCACAGAGGGGTGAGAACATGGCTGGCGTGAAAATAGCAGAACATGAACCGTTTGAAAGTGCACTAAAGCGCTTCAAAAAATTATGCGAACGGGAGGGAATCCTTTCCGACATCCGCAAAAGACAATATTTTGAAAAACCGAGCGCCAAACGCAAACGCAAAGCGATTGCAGCTCGAAAGCGAGCATTGAGATCGCGTGCGGCCGTACGTTAACGAGCACATGGGTGTCGGTTTCGTGCAATCAATGCACGACGTGCAGATCAATGGAGAACACTCTCGTACTATCTCAAAGTATGCCAATATCTGCATACCACGCTTTACTGCTTTGCCTCATCATATAAACGCATGAACAATTTTCCTTGTTCTTGCACAACATGGCAACAGCCGGCGCATACTATATACCCGATGATAAAGTACGGGAAATCCGAGAAGCCTGTAGCATTGTCGGGGTTATCTCTGAATACATTACCCTGACAAAAAGCGGGGCAAATTATAAAGGATTGTGCCCGTTCCACAGCGAAAAAACTCCTTCGTTCTTTGTGAATGAATCAAAGAAGTTTTTTCATTGTTTCGGGTGTGGAGCAAGTGGGGATGTTTTCACGTTTCTTATGAAACGAGAAAACGTAAGTTTTATCGAAGCGGTCACAACGCTTGCTCGGAAATACGGCGTTTCGCTCCCGGACAAACCGCTGACGCTGCACCAGCAAAAACAATTATCTGAGCGTGAGGCGTTGTTTCGAATTACGGAACAGGCTGCGGCATTTTACCATCGAATACTGCTGCATGACGCTCGGGCGATCCAAGCTCGTGAATACCTAAAACAGCGCGGTATAACATCAGATACGGTTCAGGCGTTCATGCTCGGTTATGCGCCAGAAGGCTGGGACTCCTTAACTGTTTTTTTACGAGAGCAGGGGATTTCGCTTCCGGCGGCGCAACGAATCGGATTACTTGTGAGCAAAGGCGGCGATCATTATTACGACCGATTTCGTGGTCGTCTCATGTTTCCGGTGTTTAATATTGCCCGAAACATTATAGGATTCGGCGGTCGCGTGATCGGTGATGGAGAGCCCAAATACCTTAATTCTCCGGAATCTCCCCTTTATGCCAAACGATTCAGCCTATACGGTCTGCCACAAGCAGCAGCCGCCATTCGGCAGCATGATTGCGCTATCATCGTTGAGGGGTATTTTGACCTTCTGTCATTGCATCAGGCCGGTATTACTAATGCGGTTGCGGCACTCGGCACCGCATTAACCGAACAGCAAATCGTCACCCTACGCCGTTATACACAGCGCATCATAACCGTGTTCGATGCAGATTTGTCTGGGCAGAAAGCTATGATACGAAGCTTGGAACCACTTTTAAAACAGGGCGTATCGCCCCGTATTGTGTTGTTGCCATCAGGAGAAGATCCTGACAGTTTTATACGAAAAGCCGGTGCCACGGCATTTCAGGCAAAAGTCAATACGGCGCCGCCACTTCTCGATTTTGCACTTGAGACAATCATCGCACAACATGATCTTGCAACCCCCCATGGGAAGGTACTTGCGAGCGATGCCGTCTTGCCGGTTCTCAGCTTGATCAACGATCCCTTGGAACGGGACTTGTATCTACAAAAAATTGCTCGGCGGCTTGACGTTGACCCCAGACAACTCAGACGGCGACGTGCAGCAGTAGCTCCACAAACCTCCTGCACCGAACCTACTGACAAGACAGCAGTGGTATCTATACCACCGTCTGACAACAATGCCGAGGCAATGGTTATTAAATTAATGATGCACTACCCTGAAAAGATCTCTACTGTTGAACAGTCATCATTGCTTGATGACTTCATGAACGAAGAACTGAAAAAAATTGGGTCTGCGATTATGGCCGCCTATCGAGAACTGCAATGTGTCGATATGAATGTTGTGCTTGCAATGATCCCTGAACCTCAAGTGCAAATGACATTTTCACGTCTTGCATTCCAAGAGGACGTTACCAAGGAGCATGCTGAAAAAATTTTACTTGACTGTATCAAGACCATTCGCTTGAAAAAAAACAAGGCTGAACGCCGCCAGGTAACCCTTTTGCTTAAACAAGCAGAAGCCGCACGCGATGAGCGTGCCACTATTTCACTCCAGCGCCGCTATGCGCAATTAATCGAACAAGAAAAACAGATTTTTCAACTGCAGCGTGATTATATTCACAGTTAAAGGGAGCGCACATGGGACGCAAACCCAAAATCGAACAAGTAAAGCAACTCATCGACATCGGTAAGGAAAAAGGTTTTCTCACCTATGATGAGGTCAACGATGTCTTGCCGCCGGACATGGTCTCGCCCGATCAGATCGACGATCTGATGCTCATGTTCGGTGAGATGGATATCGAAATCGTCGACTCTGGTCAAAACGTTCGGTTGCAGCAGCATAAGGTTGTAAAAGCAACCCCTGAGGAAGAAGAGATCAGCGATGATAAAGACTTCTATGGAAAAATCAACGATCCTGTCCGGATGTATCTAAAAGAAATGGGGGCCGTGTCGCTCCTTTCCCGTGATGAAGAAGTTGAAATTGCAAAACGCATTGAGGAAGGTGAGCGTGAAGTCCGCGAGGTCATCTTCAATTCTCCTTTGATGATTCGCGAAACACTCAACATTGCCGAACACCTAAAAAAGGGAACAAAATCGATCCGCGATGTCCTTGCAGATCTTGACGACGATGACAATGAAATTGATGAGGAAAACTACACCGCGGCATTTTTTGAGCGGGTGGAAAAAATAAAAAAACTATATCAGGACATCGAACGGACAAAACAGTTTCTTACAACAAAAAAGGACATCGGTGAGGCAAGAAGAAAAACCCTTCAGCAAAAAATCGATGGCAGCAAGGAAATGCTTTTTTCCTTGTTTAAGGAGCTAAATCTTAAGAAAAAATATCTCGAAAAAATCGTGGCGCAGCTGCGATCCTTTCTTGAAAAGTTAGATTCCCTAGAGCGGCTTTGCAAAAAGGCGACGCAGAAAACTGGCCTTGATCCTAAAGAAATCCGGCGCCTGATTCGACAATGCAAAGACGATAAAAACGAGCAACGCAAAATCAAACGAAAATACGGAATAACGTTTGAGGAGTTGTTGAATATTGAGAAAAACCTTCGTTTATATACGCGACAAATACATGACATCGAAATGGAATCAGGGCTTACCGTCGATGATCTTCGGTATGCAATTGAACGGATTGATCATGGAGAAAAGAAGGCAAAAATTGCCAAAGACGAGTTGGTGCGCTCCAATTTGCGGCTCGTGGTAAGTCTTGCTAAAAAATATACTAATCGTGGACTTCAGTTTCTTGATCTTATTCAAGAGGGCAATATCGGTCTTATCAAAGCCGTTGAAAAATTTGAATATCAACGGGGGTACAAATTCAGCACCTATGCCACATGGTGGATCCGGCAGGCCATCACGCGCGCTATTGCCGATCAGGCGCGCACCATCCGCATCCCGGTCCATATGATCGAAACGATCAATAAGCTCATCAGAACGTCTCGATATCTGGTACAGGAAAAGGGCAGGGAGCCCTCACCTGAGGAGATCGCGGAAAAAATGGAATTGCCGCTTGAAAAGGTTCGCAAGGTTCTCAAAATTGCCAAAGAGCCTATTTCCTTAGAAACCCCGATCGGAGAAGAGGAGGACAGCCATCTTGGCGATTTCATTGAGGACAAAAAAATAATCAATCCGCTGGATTCGGTAACCTATAAAAACTTGTCAGAGCAGACTCAAAGCGTTCTTGCAACACTTACCCCTCGTGAAGAAAAGGTCTTGCGGTTGCGTTTTGGAATTGGCGAAAAAGCCGATCATACTCTTGAGGAAGTCGGAAGAGATTTTGATGTGACGCGTGAGCGCATTCGCCAGATTGAAGCAAAAGCGTTGCGCAAGCTAAGGCATCCGATCCGCAACAAAAAATTGAAGAGCTTTGTTGAATATTAATGCACCACGTTTACCCGTGTGTGGGCTCATAGCTCAGCTGGTAGAGCCCCCGGCTCATAACCGGATGGTCCCAGGTTCGAATCCTGGTGAGCCCACCATGTTTTTATTCCCGTGCAACTATCACTGACAAATATTATGGATTTGCATACCCCAGTTACATGTCACACCATCTATACAACGGCCAGCATGCAATGCACCCTTTTATGGGGTGCATTTTTTTTTGTATTACTATATCCTAACTACAAAGGAGCCAACGTTGAAACAACAACTCGAATTACTCTGCCGTATTCAAACCATTGACACAAACATTTTCCGTTCAGAAGAACTCAAAAGAAAATACGCCGCTGAGCTGCAGGCGTTAGAAGAAGAACTCAAACGAACCGAAGAGCTCTATCATGCCGAGCAAGAACGTCAAAAACAATCCGAAAAAGAATTGTTGCGTCGTGAACGGGAGCTTGCCGAAGCACGAGACCTTAAGAAAAGAACAGAAGAAAAAATCATGGCGGTTAAAACCAATAAAGAATATCAGGCAGGCCTCCACGAGATTGAGATGATCAAACAGCAAATAAAGGAGAAGGAGGATGCAATCATAGATTCTATGGATGCCTGTGAAGCGGCAAAAGCAGCACTCCAAAAAGCAGCCGATGCCCTGGCTGCTGCCAAAGCGCAATGCAACGAAAAAAAGCATCGCCTTCAAAAAGAACTTGACGCCTATCTTGCTGAAATTGAACAGCAGAAAAAACAGCGCGAAGCGCTTGTTAAGGAGGTGGCCGTCGATCTTCTTGCCAATTATACGCGGTTGCTGAAGGTGAAAAACGGTCGTGCTCTTGCGCTTGCCGAAAACGAACAATGCACTGGATGTAGCATGAAAATACCGCCGCAAATATATAACGAAGTGGTTCTCGGTGAGTCCATAAAAACCTGCCCTAACTGCAACCGAATTCTCTATGTAGCATATACATCCGATAATGAAGCCCAACGACAATCTGCTTAAGGTAAGAACGCGCACGCCGCATGGTGCCAACTTTCAGTTGCGACCATCTCTCAAGCACCGTGGCACATCTGTGTTCTGCGCTCATCCGGCTGGCCATAAGTAGAAAAGGTAACAACTATGTCGCTGACACCGATGCTGCAACAGTACCAAGCGCTGCGCGCAAGGCTTCCGAAAGATACCATCCTTTTTTTTCGGCTCGGCGATTTTTATGAAATGTTTTTTGAAGATGCCCGTCAGGCGGCTACATTCCTTGATATTACCCTGACAAGTCGGGACGGTGGGGCTGCCGGAAAGGTACCGATGTGTGGTGTGCCGTATCATGCCGCTCAAGGATATATTAACCGCCTGACACGGAACGGATTCAAGGTTGCCATTTGTGAGCAAGTTGAAAACCCAAAGTTCGCAAAAGGGATCGTAAAACGAGAAATCGTCCGCATCATCACCCCCGCCACCAACCTCGAGGACGATAGCACGAATACCCGCTTCAACTATATCGCAAGCATTGCTCCCGGGAAAAAAAACGTTGGTTTTGCCTATCTGGATCTGGGGACAGGCGACTTTTCGGTTGGCGAATACTCATGCATGCAAGAACTTGAAGATGAGCTAGCTCGGCTCCAACCCCAAGAATGCGTAGTGCCTGTATCGTTTGACACAAACATATGCAAAGGATTTTTCTCCGAAGCACGACCGGTGATTACAGAGTATGAAGCATGGGTATTTGACCCTCAAGAAGCACAGCGCCTCATTTGTGAACAATACGGCATTGTATCACTCGCAAGTTTCGGTATTGCCGACCTTCGCCAAGCAACAGCTGCCGCCGGTGCGATTTTGTACTATCTCAGAGAAAATCTTTTTTCTTCGCTCTCTCATCTCAAGCCACCAATTCCGATCCAGCACAACCGTTTCATGATGCTTGATAAAAGCACTCTGTACAACCTCGAAATCGTTCGCCCATCGAGCAATAACGATGCACATCCGACGCTCTACACCCTCCTCAATAGAACCCTAACGCCCATGGGGGAGCGTCTCCTTTTTCATTGGCTTACCCGTCCTCTGCTTGACCCCGAGACGATTCGAGAACGATTAAATGCTGTTGCGGAGTTAAAAGACAACCGACAGCTCAGGTCAACCCTATGCGGGCATCTTACCAGGATCAAAGACCTTGAAAAAATTATAGCCCGGATAAATTGCGGCACCCCTTCTGCACGGGATATGGTTGCGCTTGGATCATCGCTTGCTGCCATCCCTGACCTTAAAACAGCGATTACCGCATCACGAAGTCACCTGCTACGGGTACAGGCAGAACGGCTCATTCCCCTTCCTGATATTACAGCAATTATCGAACAAGCGTTCGTGCCCATACCCCCTCCAAGTATCAAAGAGGGGGGGTTCATCCGCGAGGGGTTCAACAGCGAACTGGATGAACTGAGGAACATAGCTACGCATGCCAAAGATTTTATTGCTGATCTGCAGCGCAGAGAAATCGAGGCGACCGGTATTAAATCACTGAAAATAAGGTATAATAAAGTGTTCGGGTATTACATCGACGTCACCCGCCCCAATCTTTCCCAAGTTCCCGAACGCTACATTCGCAAGCAAACTCTGGTCAATTCCGAACGTTTCATCATCCCCGAACTCAGAGAATACGAAGAAAAAATACGCGGAGCAGAAGCTCGTGCGTTGGAACTCGAGTTAGAAATCTTCGAAACCATCCGCTCGCACGTGCTCTCGCGCGTTGCCGATATTCAACAAACTGCCGCTGCAATTGCGATACTTGACGTACTTGTCTCCTTTGCCACTGTCGCCCACGAACATCACTACGTGCAGCCGGAGGTGAACGAAAGCTCGACTATTTATATCGCCGGGGGACGCCATCCGGTCATCGAAACAACACTCAATGGTGAGCCGTTTGTTGATAATGACGTGCACCTTGATCAAGACGAGCATCAACTGCTGATCATTACGGGCCCGAATATGGCAGGTAAGTCGACCTATATACGGCAGGTTGCCCTCATCGTCCTCATGGCCCAAGTAGGGTCGTTTGTTCCTGCCCGCGTTGCAAAAATCGGTGTCGTTGACCGTGTTTTTTCTCGTATTGGTGCATCGGATAATCTTGCGCAGGGGCACAGTACATTTATGGTCGAAATGATCGAAACCGCTTACATTATCCACAATGCAACATCAAAAAGCCTGCTGGTGTTCGATGAGATCGGAAGAGGCACTTCCACATTCGACGGTGTGAGTATTGCCTGGGCAGTATGCGAATATTTGACTGAAAAAACACTGCGGCCTAAAACCCTGTTTGCGACCCACTATCATGAACTCACTGAGCTTGCGGATCACCGTCGCGGCATAAAAAACTACAATGTTACGGTTAAAGAAATTCAAGACGGAATCCTCTTTTTAAGAAAAGTTGTTCCGGGCGGTGCCGACCGAAGCTATGGCATTCATGTCGGTAAACTTGCTGGTCTTCCCGATGACATTATCCGTCGTGCAAGCGAAATCCTACTGTGTCTCGAGGAAGAAAGAATTTCTGAAGAATCAATAGCTGCTATCTTGAGAAAAAAACGAGGGGTCGGCTCAGTCTACGACCTTCCGCTGTTTAAACCCTTGAAAGGAGAGCCGGTGCATACAGAACATACGGCTGCAGAACATCCGGTTTTACAAGAGTTGCGCACCATCGATCCGACCCGACTGACACCTATCGAAGCAATTGTAAAGATCGCTGAATGGAAAAAAAATCTTAACAGAAACGATGCTGGAAACTTTGCAACAGGTGGGAATTAATCATTTATACAATAATATCAAGAATGCTGCCGAGCATGCTGTCACTCGTACGAATAACAGCAGCATTTGCCCGGTATCCGTACGAACCAATCTTCATTGCAATATATTCTTGGACAATATCAACGTTTGAAAGCTGTCCCGACATGTCTGCATCAGGCAATCCTTCCTCTGTGCTCAATTCTATATATGTTGGTATGTATGGAGTAAAATCAGCTGTTCCTTGAATACCTGAAGGGGTTGACGATTCGATGACAGCTGTTTGTTTTTTGAACCCCTGCGTTGCACTGTTTGCAATATTATGCGCTGCAACCGCAAGCTTTGCTGCATTTGCATACATCCCGGAAACAGCGATATGAAAAATCGAAAGTGACATTACACACCACTCTGCACAACGCTCTTTTTATATATAATCACCCCGATTATATTTTATGATCTCGACAGAGGAACGAATCAAGACCTCATCCAACAATGGTCTTATATCATCAAACGGTGGTAAAGACTCTGCAAGAGCTTTGAGCTGACTGCTTTCACTCTCGATTTTTGCTATTAACGGGGAAATTTCCCTAAGCGTTACCTGCGGGTTGCCAAGTTTGTTGGCATAACTATCCATAATATCGAGTAATTTGATAACCCGTCCGATGACGTCCTCACGATCAATAGGAAAGGAGTCAATGGGAGAAAGTGGCTGAGGTCCTGATACAGCTTTTGTATGATTTTGCGATTCCGAAAGTTTTACATTGAGCGTATCGCTGAGCACAGCGTCAAATTTTTTCGCGCCTTGTTTTTTTGATAGTTTTTGTGTATCAGGCGGAATTACATTTTTTGCAAGTTTTTGGGCATGTTCTATTTTCATTAGAGCTACTCATCCAATAGAAAGAATTAATACAATTGGTTTTTATAAATATTATCGACAGTTTTATTAAAAATATAAAGTTAAAAAATGCAGAAACCATGCCAAGCTTCTGGTTACCGCTTCCTGACGATGATAATCACAGATAAAGGAATGGTCTGCACTGGGCAAAAATATAAGTTCTTTCGGATGGTTAACCCTTCCATAAATTTCTTTTGCATGTGCCGCCGGAACAATGGTATCGTGTGTGCCATGGATGATTTGCACCCGTGAAAGTCTGCCAAGACATTCAGCAAAATGCCACCTCCGTGCGTCATAGAAAAAATCCTGCTTTAGCTTTCCAATTTCGTTCTCTGGAATACGTTGTGATATATCCAAAAGATCAAAAGGAGTTGCCCAGAGCGACAAACCTGCTACTGCATGACTTGCTGCATATAAAGCAGCCACATATCCGCCAAGCGAGCTCCCGAGCAGAAAAATTTCCCGATTGATATCGCCACGCCCTTTGAAAAAAGATATTACCGTTTCAAGCTCTTCCAGCCGGCGGGTCACCGTTGTTTCAGAAATATCTCCTGAACTTTCACCGCAACCACTAAAATCAAAACGGATCACCATTATATCTGCTGCGCTAAACTGTTCTGCAATGGTAATGAATTTGTTGCTGTCTTTTGAACTAAACAGCCCATGGCAGGTGACAACGCAGGCGCGCGGGTGGAGAGCTGTCTTATGTATTACCGCACAAATAGTACGATCGCAAAGCTTTACAAAATATTTTTCCATAAACAAAATTATCCTTGAAAAAAAGCCTACAAAAAAGTAAATCCGTTCCCTTTCATGGATGCCTATCAAACGCCATATTCAACTGTCAAATTCCTAACATTTTTTCTCGATGAAATAATCGCTACAACTATTAACTATTGATTTTTCAATAGGTTAATCTGCTTGGTATATGTATTGCATTTACTAAAAGAGAAGTTCTGAGGAAACTATCAAGATGAAAGCATTAATCGTAGACGATAACGAATGCATACGGCATCTCTATAAACTGTACTTGCATGATATGAACTTCGATACCGATGAAGCACAAAACGGAAATGAGGCATTCGGCTTACTTAGCAATTGTGATTACGACCTGATCATCTCCGACGTTGAGATGCCTGATTTAAACGGTATTGAACTCTATAAACTGGTCAATATTCACAAACCATATCTGCTTGCAAAATTTATATTTGCAACAGGTGATTGTCTCGGCGGATCTTATAGAAATTTTTTTAGCACCATAACTTGTCCGGTATTGACGAAACCGTTTTCTTTCAATGAACTGCAGCATACGATTACTGAGATTATAAAATGGTGATTGTCAAATTTTTTATAAAAAAGCCCGCAATTATTATTGCGGGCTTTTTTTATGCTGGCTCCCCAGCGCGGACTCGAACCA
This sequence comes from Thermodesulfobacteriota bacterium, assembly GCA_026415325.1. Lineage (GTDB taxonomy): Bacteria > Desulfobacterota > WTBG01 > CAIYCZ01 > CAIRTM01 > JAOAHH01. The sequence goes on from JAOAHH010000126.1 coordinate 68,364, forward strand.
CGGACCCGGTGGTTAACAGCCACCTGCTCTACCGACTGAGCTACTGGGGAACATTGTTGTCAACCAGGCTATTATGAACTTTAATAAATATATAATAAAAAATTGTTTCCTGTCAAATCGATTTTCCGTCCAACAATCATTACCTTTTACGGCACATTAAGGAACAGGCTGTTTCGGTTGACTATTATGACGTTTTATACTATGGTAGGTAACTCAACTTCCATGGAGATGAACAATGCATCTAGCAAAAAGCTCTCTCGTAACACTTCGGTGCATCATAGGGTTGTCTGCATTCTTATGTGTCGGCTGCCAACCGTCGTATTACCGGCTTACGATGGCGTACATACCGCAAAAAACCATTCCGGGGGCCGACGCCAATCTTCAGCGTTTTGTGATTGCGGTTGCCACTTTTAACGATCAGCGTTCGACCACTGACCGGTCAATGATCGGCAAACGAATAAAATCCGACGGATCGGAAATCAAAGCTTGTTCGCAACTCATGTTGCCTGGTCAGGCAGTTGCTGCGGTGATGCGGGATTTTTTCTATCGGCATGGTTATACTGTTTACGGAGGTATGCCCGATTGGGATCTTGATGTGCGCTCAATTGACAGCCGCTGGGGAACGCTTGTGGTCGGCGGAGATATTGAAGAACTCTCAGTTACTTGCACACATGATCTCCTCACCGTGCAGTATGACACTACGGTGCGCCTGCGTGTCGTCTTTGCTGATGCGCAACGAAAAAGTATCTTATATTCCAGAACTCTTGAAAGCAGCGCATCCTATAAACATGTTCGCTTTCAGCAAGAACGGATGGAACAGGAGCTCAACGCCGCTTTATCCACCGCTATTGAAAAGCTGTTTGAAGATGATAAGGTGTCACGCCTTATTGATGAACTCACCGCAGTACGATCCGAAAGTATCCGTCGGTAGCCTCCAGCTACAGGCCTTGAAATGATGCTGCTTTGGCAAGCGTTTCCTGATACTCTTGTTCTTCCTGTGAAGCATACACAATACCGCCGCCTACTTGGAGCCACAGTTTATTACCTCTTTTAATAATTGTTCTAATGGCAATATTGAAGTCAAGATTGCCATGAAGATTTATAGTTCCGATCACACCTGTATAAATGCCACGAGCGGTTGGCTCAAGTTCATCGATAATCTCGATCGCCCGCTTCTTCGGGCATCCGCTAATCGATCCTCCAGGGAGCATTGAAAGGAGTGCCTGCACCGAATCGATGCCATAGTCAAGTCTCCCCCTAACAACCGAATACGCATGCCAAACCGCTGCACACCGACGCACCACTCTGCTGCGCACCACCCGCACCGATCCGGGGGCACATACCTTGCCCACATCATTGCGCAAAAGATCGGTGATCATGTGCAGCTCTGCCTGCTCTTTGAAGTCCCGAACAAGCTCTTCGCGTTGGCACTTTGCTTTTCCAGCATACGGCCGCGTTCCCTTGATCGGAAAAGTATTGATGACCCCATCTTGGATGGTAACAAACCGTTCTGGTGAACCGCTTAAAACCTGAAAATCGCCGCAGTCAAGAAATGCCAAAAAGCCGACCGGGTTTTTCCTGCACAGAGAAATAAACAACGCAGGTGCTGATGATGTGCTCCGGGCTGTGAGCCGGTGGGATAAATTGACCTGATAGATGTCGCCTTTATAAATATGGGTCTTTATTTTTTGAAAAGCAGCGCGATAGCACCGCCTGCTAATCTCTGGGATAAAAAAACATTGACTTCCCTGTTGCAGAGGTTTCACGGCGCGCCTTCTGATTGCTGCCACCCTGTCGGGAAATTCGGGATCATTATAGTATACCCGAGCAGAGGATCCGTGAAATACAAGATAGTTGTCAAATGCACAGAAAAAAATTCCGGGCAGCTGCAGATCGTCTACTGCCTGCACAGACACCTGATGCAAAAAACAACCCACCTCATACGAAAGATAGCCGATCAGTTTTCTGCCCAGTGCCCGGGAACGGGCAACAAAGGAGAGAAAACCGTTAACATCGCGACTATTAGCGATAAATACTTCAGCAGGATCAAATGCAATAATCGTATCCCAGTGCTCGGCACCGCTGCCGGTCAAAAAGCAGACATGCCGCTCATGTGAAAGACGTTTGAAGAACTGCAGTGGGTCAAGATGGAGACAAATAACAGACATTGAGAAAATTCCTGACAAGTACGGCTCCTGCTTCTGTCATAAACGATTCCGGATGGAACTGTATCCCGAAAACAGGATAGCGCATATGGGCAATACCCATAATATCGCCGTCATCTGACCATGCAGTGAGATAAAAATCCCGCGGCACTGTTTCAAGAGCGAGAGAATGGTATCGTGCTGCTTGAAACGGGTTTGGAAGACGGAAAAAAATGCCCTTTCCGGTATGATACACAAGCGACGTTGCACCGTGTAAAATACGCCGCGCATGAATGACACGGCTGCCGAACACTGTCCCGATATACTGATGCCCGAGACACACACCGAGCATCGGAATTCGCCTAAAAAAATGGCGTATCGCTGCCATGCATATACTGCTGCGCTCCGGTTTGCCGGGGCCTGCAGAAAGAACGATGGCATCCATTCCCATCCTTCTGATATCGCGGAGGGTTATCCGGTCATGTTCAGCAACAACGACATGCGCCCCACAGGATACAAAAAGCTGATACAGATTGTAGGTAAAGGAGTCGTAATTATCGATTAAAAGGATGGTTGGTTGTATGGCAGCTTGTGTGCCCATAATCTCACCTGCGCTCCGTTTGAGAGCGCGCTGAGGAGTTCCCGGAAGGTCTTTCTTAGTTCAGGATGCACAACATCAGATGCAATTTCACACAACGGGACGAGTACAAACTTTCTTTCGGGGATGCGCGGATGAGGCAGAGTAAGATCCTTGTCATGCAGCAGGATATCATCAAACAAAAGCAGGTCAAGATCAATACACCGGGGGCCATTTGGCAGCGTTGGTTTTCTCCCCATTGAAAGTTCGATTGCCTTGAGTTCCCGTAAAAGCCGATGCGGCGCTTTGTCGGTGTATGCTTTAACCACCATATTAAGAAACCACGGCTGGTTCGTGTACCCGAGAGGCTCGGTCTCATAAACGGATGAACAGGCGTGAATATTAACTACTGCGTTTAATTCCCGTATCGCCGTAGTAAGATATTCAGACCGATTTCCGACATTGGTACCGATCCCTATGTAAACAGCATGTTGGTTCATAGATTTGATGCCTGGATGACCTTAAATATGGAGAAAACACCGCTCAAGCGTAGCGATGAGTGCAATGCCATGATCATTGGCAGCCTGTATGACCGCAGCATCATTGAGTGATCCTGCAGGCCACACAACGGCGGTGACGCCGTGGGCTGCGACGGCATCAATGCAATCGCGCTGTGGAAAAAAAGCATCGGAAGACATGACCGCACCGCGCAGGCTGTGCCCCTTCTTGATCGCCTTATCAATTGCCTGCTCGACAGCGCCGATGCGTTCTTGCTCGCCGGTGCCAACCGCAATTGCCGCCCCATCCTTTACAAAGACAATACCGTTGGAACGAACGTTGATGTTCACATACCACGCAGTAAGACAATCCTCAAGTTCCTGCTCGGTCGGCCGTCGAGCTACCACAAAATCCTGACCGTTATTTTTAGACGGATCTTTGTTTGGAATCATCGGATCACAGATAAAATCTGAAACGGATCGTATTCTGGTGAGGTACGGTATTTCAAACGTCAATGTGCCGTCGACAAGGCTCCGAACAGTATATAGTCCGTCTATATTATCGCCGACGAATTTAGGTATCCGCTGCATGTTTGTCACACACGCCACGCGGATTGCATTATTGAGTTTTTTGGTACCTTCATTGCGACGCAGTATGGCAATGGCTTCTTCCTCATAGGCCGGAGCAACAACCCCTTCGATAAAGGTTTCCATAATCGCCTCGGCTGTCGGGGCGTCCACCGTCACATTAAACCCGACAATACCGCCGAATGCGCTTCGCTCGTCGCAGGCACGTGCAATACGATAAATCTGCTCAAGCGTTTCGCTGTGTGTCTGTACCTTAAAGCCGCATGGGTTGACATGCTTCATAATGGTGCAGGCGGGCTTGTTGAAATATTTTAAAATATTAATCGCTTGGCTCATATCCTGCAAATTCGTGAGCGACAAACCGTCTTTGCCGCCTTTAAGCATCTCGAGATTACCGATACAAAGACGGGTACTGTTAATCGGGACATACGCTGCAAACGGCTGATGGGGATTGGTGCCGTAGCGCAACGGAATCGAAACAGCAGTATAGGTAACGGTTTGAGTGCCCATCGTCACGGTGAGGTGCGTCGGAAAATCTCCCTGCACGGCTGTTTTGTATACATCTTTAAATGAAGAAACATCGGTAGCCATGATTTTCCCCTTTTTACGCATATCGATTATGCACATGTACTGCAACGGTCTCGCGTGAAAACACTGCAGCGGTTGCAACACGAACATCAGGATTCCCGGCTTGTGGCCCTAGTGCATCATAGAATGCCTGTGCTGCCGCTTGGGGGGAATCCCATGGAATCGCTATATCATACGGCTCACCGATAAAACTCGGCAGTGGATCCCGATGCATCCCAGTATAGGTGGCGATCATTTTTCCACTGCCGCGGATCATTGGAACCTCAAAAAAAGCTCGCATGCTACTCCCATCAGGAGCACGTTTTATGATACTCAATGCCGCACCATCCTTTGTTATGCAACCACTGATGCGCGGGGTGAAGTTCGGCTCATCGGGCTCATAGTGCCAATCTCGCAATGACCGAACCAAAACTTCAACCGGTGTGCGATCTGGTGCAAGATGCTCAAACACCGCTTCGGTTTGGGTGCCGTTGCTGATTGCAACACCCCTTGTCCCCCACATAATAGCTGGATACACAAGAAGTGTTGGATTTCCGGTGCGAAGGATTGTCTCATCGGTCGGACGTATAACAATGCATTGCCGAGCAGAATCGATCTTGAGTCTTCGGGCCTGACTTGACGGGCTTCTGCCCGTCACCGCATACAGCGCTACCTGCTGACCACTGGGACTCAGGCCAATAATGATCAAACGTCCCGGATAACTCATCGTACGAATACACGCTAACGCTGGATCCATAAATCTCTTGGCAACCTCCTTTAAGGCTTTATTTTAGCTATTTGCGGCAGCTCCACCACCAGAGGATGGAAGTTAATATACGATTTCAGAACGATTAGCAACACCTTTCTTGTTTGTTACTTTGTCACTACGAATCGTAAAAATCTGCAATAGATATATCAGGGAAATGCTTAAGAAATTATAACGCTTGTACGATATAATGAAAAACATTATTATGAACAGCATGTCGCAGCTGATTGCATGCCGAGATAGGTATGGTCTTTTGTTTAACGGCTCAGAACAATCAAACTTTGTATAACGGATATCCTTATGAGAATAGAATGCCCGCACTGCCACAAAGCATATAACATTCCAGAAGAACGCATTAAAAAATATGGCGATCACGTTGCCTTCCCATGCCCTGCATGTAAAGGAAGGATTGAAGTCCATCTTGGGACCGAGACGCCGCAGGGCGTGCACCCCCACCGAAGTACTCCTCAGGAACCTGTCGGGGAAACGCTTAAGAAACGAATCTTGAGAACCGTCAGCGATCTGCCACCGATGCCGCAAGTTGCACAAAAAGCGCGTGAACTCACCATGAGCGATAAATCAACGTTCTCTGACCTTGCACGACTCATCGAAACCGATCAGGCAATCGCTGCCCGGGTGCTGAAAATCGCCAATTCTTCATATTACGGCGTTATGGGCAGTGTCTCCTCGATTCAGCATGCTTCGGTTGTGCTCGGTATGAAAACTCTCAATGAGCTGCTGACCCTTGCCTGTGCCTCGTCCCTGCTAGGGGCAGAACTCAAGGGCTATGGAATGAATGCCGGCGATCTGTGGCGACATTCGCTTGCAACCGCAGGGTGTGCGCGAGCACTTGCCACTAAAAAGAACCCCAGCCTTGTGGATGATGCTTTTTCTGCAGGGCTTATCCATGACTGCGGAAAATTGATTCTTGACCGCTATATTCTTGAGCGCAAGCAGGCATTTGAAGAATTCATGAAAGACGGCCAACGATCGTTCCTTGAGGCAGAAAAAAAACTCCTCGGGTTTGATCATGCTGAAATCGCTGCAGAGGTGTGTGAAAAATGGCAGATTCCCAAAAAGCTCATCGGTCCAATCCAATACCATCACACACCCTCGCGACTGAACTCAAATGAACTCGCGCATATTGTCCATGCTGCGGATGCCATTGCCCTGATGAGCGGTATCGGTTCCGGCTTTGACGGCATGATGTACCAAATCGATCCAAAGGCTATGGAATTCCTGAGGCTTGACAGCTCGCAGATCAGCGTTCTCATGGCAGAAACCGCTGACTACGTTGAAAAAACTCTCAGCTCATTGTAACCGCCGCTGTACAATTTCCCCGGGCGAAATCCGAAACATAAAATCCCCGATGTCGTGGCCTTGCAATGGCCACGCTTTTTTTATATACTGCTCGCATTATGGATTTTGAGCTGACCAACCAACATCGTCTTGCCCGCGCAACCGCACGCGACGTTGCCCGCACCGAACTTGCCCCGTATGCTCAGGAGTGGGATCAAACGATGACCTTTCCAGGTGAAGCGCTAAAAAAACTCGCCAGGCTCGGATTTATGGGCATATCCATTCCCAAAGCCTACGGTGGCTGCGGACTTGACAGCATCAGCTATGTGCTCATCATTGAAGAGCTCGCCAAGGTCTGCGCCTCAACCGCGATCATCGTATCGGTCCATAATTCTGTCTGTGCATATCCCATCTTTATGCTCGGTACCGAAGAACAAAAGCAATCCTACCTTGTGCCGCTCAGCCGCGGTGAAAAGCTCGGTGCATTTGCACTCACCGAACCCAATGCCGGTTCTGATCCAGCGTCACTCGAAACTGTTGCCGAGCGACACGGCGACCACTTTATCCTCAACGGTACCAAGACCTTTATTACCAACGGTTCCACCGCTGACATCGTTCTGGTGATGGCGCGTACCGATCGCACCAAACGCAGCCGTGGCATTACCGCTTTTATTGTCGATAAATCCTTTGGCGGTATCATTGTCGGATCAAAGGAAAATAAACTTGGCATCCGCGCCTCTGACACCTGTGAACTCATCTTTAAGCGCTGCACCGTGCCTGCGGCCAATGTGCTCGGCGAACTCGGTGCAGGGCTGGGTGCAGCGCTTGATACCTTAACATTCGGCAGGGTCGGCGTCGCAGCACAGGCACTTGGTGTTGCTGAGTGTGCATTTGAAGAAAGCATCCGATACAGCACACAACGCAAACAGTTTGGACGACCAATCGCCGATTTTCAGGCAATCCAATGGATGCTTGCTGATATGGCAACAGAAATTGAAGCAGCACGCTCACTCGTCTACCGTGCTGCATGGCTCAAGGACCGTGGAAAACCTTTTGCCGCGGAGGCGTCGATGGCAAAACTCTATGCCTCTGAAACAGCCATGCGCTGTGCTACAAAAGCTGTCCAGATCCACGGCGGTTATGGATGCATGAAAGATTACCGTGTTGAACGTTGCTTTCGAGATGCAAAGGTTATTGAGATCTACGAAGGGACATCCGAAATCCAACGTCTTATTATCGCCCGTAATGTGACCAAATAAGTTATGCATCCTCTCAAAATAATTGTCACAGTCAAGCAGGTTCCCGATACCAATCAGGTAAAAATCGACCCGGTGACAAACTCGCTTGTTCGCGAGGGGGTACCGAGCATCATCAATCCAGAAGACCGAAATGCTATTGAAGTAGCCCTATGGTTTAAAGAGCATGTCGGCGCCGAAACAACCGCGCTGTGCATGGGGCCACCGCAGGCTGTTTCAGCCCTTGAGGAAGCACTGGCCATGGGCATTGATAAAGCAGTTCTTTTAAGCGATCGGGCATTTGCCGGGTCTGACACACTGGTAACCGCATTTACCCTATCCCGTGCGGTGATGAAAATCGGCACCTATGATCTCATACTGTGTGGCAGACAGGCAATTGATGGCGATACTGCTCAGGTAGGACCGCAACTTGCGGGGTTTCTTGGACTGCCACAGATAACATACGCTGAAGAAATACAGTATGACGGCATGACACTAACCATCCGCAGAGGCCTTGAAGACTCCAATGAATGGATCAGGGTGAAGCTTCCCGCATTGGTGACCGTGAGCGCGGGCATTAACCGTCCTCGGCATCCTTCGCTCTACAATATTGTCGCTGCCTGTGATCCGGAGCGTATCACCCGCTTGACCGCAACAGACCTTAAAGTCCCTGCTGCAATGCTCGGTCTTACTGCATCGCCGACAAAGGTAAAAAAAATTTTTGAACCAGAGCGCCATGCCCGTGCGGAAATGCTTGAAGGAGAGCCCAGCCACATGGCGCGGCAACTCATTGAAAAACTGAGAGCGTTGCATGCACTTGACCGTGAGCACAACCCTCATGAGCGAGAGGTTTCCTCTGCTTTCAACCGGTTGTAACAAAATGAGATTATGATTGCCATTTTTGCTGAAAAATGCATCGGCTGCCGGCTCTGTGAACGGGCATGTTTGTTTGGCGGGATCGCTGTTTCCGGCAAGACGCCGACACTGACCGATCAGTGCACAGGGTGCGGCGCTTGTGTCAGCATCTGCCCGAAAGGGGCGCTTGTTGCAGACAAAGCACAGCCGGGTCAGATACACCATCTTGAGGCATATCGTGGTATTTTTGTCATTGTGGAGCAGCGATCAGGGGTACTTCAACCGGTTTCATGTGAACTTATAACGGCAGCCCGTCGGCTTGCCGATATCCGTGGCGTTCCTCTGAGTGCAGTCCTGCTCGGCAACAATATTTCCCGGCATGCTTTAACGCTTGTTGCCCACGGTGCAGACACCGTGTATATAGCCGATGCACCGTTTTTGGAGCATTACCGCACCCTGCCCTACGTGCGTATCCTGACAGAACTTATTGCATCAAAAACACCTGAAATCGTCCTCCTCGGCGCAACAACCATCGGCAGGGATCTTGCGCCGCGGCTTGCAAACCATTTCAGAACAGGCCTTACTGCAGACTGTACCGATCTTTCGATCGATAACGACGGCACCCTGCTCCAGACGCGACCGGCGTTTGGCGGCAATATCATGGCAACCATCACAACCCCGCTGCATCGCCCGCAGATGGCAACCGTTCGTCCCGGCGTCTTCACGGCAGAACCTATCCGTACCGGCCAAGGCGAAATCGTACATATCCCGGTAACCGAATGCTCTGTTGACAATGTTGTTGAAATTGTGCGCATCGAGCCAAAACAAAAGCCTGCCGTTTCCCTTGAACAGGCACAGGTCATTGTCGCCGGCGGCAGAGGTATCGGAGAGGGCAAATATTTTGCTATGCTTGAAGAACTAGCGCACTTGCTTAACGGCGAGGTTGGAGCATCACGAGGTGCTGTTGACCTTGGCTGGATCGGCCATGAACATCAGGTCGGGCAAACCGGGAAAACCGTCCGGCCGCGAATCTACATCGCCTGCGGAATTTCAGGTGCAGTGCAGCATCTTGCTGGAATGCAAAGCTCGGATATCATCATTGCCATTAATAACGACCCTCATGCGCCGATTTTTCAATCCGCCCATATCGGGCTTCTCGGTGATGTGCATGCAATCGTTCCTGAAATCATCCGGCAGCTCCGACAATAAAAAGCCCTGCGACAACGCGCATGGCGGCTCTCATCTCTTTTTTGATCCTGTTTCCCATCTCTATCCCTGAATATGTTCAAGCACAATACGCAGCATCCTTCTGATCGGCTCTGCTGCACCCCATAAAAGCTGGTCACCGCAGGTAAAGGCTGTAAGATATTCAGGTCCGATATTCATCTTTCTGATTCTGCCGACCGGCACCGTCAAAGTACCGGATACCCGTGCCGGGGTAAGTTCCGCTATGGTTGCCTCACGGGTATTGGGTATTACCTTCACCCATTCATTTGCGCGCCCAATAATGTCGATCAATTCATCCACAGGAACATTGCGCCGCAGCTTTATTGTCACCGCTTGGCTATGACAGCGCATGGCACCGACCCGTACGCACAGACCATCAATTGGTATCGGCTCCGTACGACCGAGGATTTTGTTCGTTTCCGCATACCCTTTCCATTCCTCACGGGTTTGACCATTATCCATCAAACGGTCAATCCAGGGGATAAGGCTTGCAGCAAGAGGGACTCCAAAATTTTCAACCGGAAAATCAGGGCTACGCAGACACTCAGCAACCCGGCGGTCAAGCTCAAGGATGGCGCTGTCAGGTTTATCGATGAGATCCTCAACGTTCTTACTGACCGAGCACATCTGCTGAATCAGTTCCCGCATGTTTTTTGCACCGGCACCTGAAGCAGCTTGGTACGTCATGGTAGTCATCCATTCCACAAAGTCATGGGCAAACAGCCCTCCGAGTGCCATGAGCATCAGCGACACGGTACAATTTCCGCCGATATAATTTTTTACGCCACGGGCAAGACCATCATTGATCACACTCCGGTTGACCGGATCGAGCACAATGATACTATCGTCTGCCATACGGAGTGTTGATGCGGCATCGATCCAGTACCCCTTCCACCCAGCTTCACGCAGCTTGCCGTATACTGCCTGCGTGTAATCCCCACCTTGGCAGGTTACAATAATGTCAAGTGTTGTAAGGAGATCAAGATTATACGCATCGGCAAGCGGCGGTACATCAACACCGATATCAGGTGCTTTGCCGCCGACCTGAGAGGTTGAAAAGAAAAGCGGCTCGTATCCAGTAAAATCCCTCTCTTCAAGCATGCGCTCTATAAGTACCGAACCGACCATACCCCGCCAACCGATAAAACCAACCCGAATCATAGGCAAACCCTTCCTTAAACCAATGGTGTTTTCTTTTCAGGCCACCGGACTATAGGAAAACTGCGCCCTTCTGTCAATATAAAACCCTCTGCCCATAAAAACCTTTTTTATGTACGATGACCAAAAATAGCAGTTCCAACACGCACAAGGGTCGCCCCTTCTTCGATCGCAACCTCAAAATCAGATGACATACCCATAGAAAGCTCGGCAAGGTTAAGAGAAGTAGGAATCCGTGTTACAAGTTCATCCCGAAGCTGACGTAATGCCCGAAAATAGGGCCGGACGTCCTCAGGATTTGGAAGCAGCGGCGGTATGGTCATCAACCCGACAATGTGCAGATGCCGCATGGGAGCAACCTGCCGGATAAGCTCTGCTGCTGCAACTGGTGCAATACCGTGCTTTGACTGCTCTCCTGAAACGTTAACCTGTACAAGAACCGGGATAACTTTATTCTTCTGTTCTGCGGCGCGTTCCAAAGCCATAGCAAGTTCTATTCGGTCAAGGGTGTGAATCACATCGAAAAGCTCAACCGCCCGTGCAGCTTTGTTTGTCTGAAGATGACCGATACAATGCCAGGCAACAGCCTTGCCGAGCACCGCGATCTTCGTTCGTGCTTCCTGCACATAGTTTTCTCCGAGTATCTGCACTCCTGCCGCAATGGCCTCTCTGATGCGGTCAACCGGCACGGTCTTGCTAACCGCGACTAAGCGAACAGTATCAGGATCTCTCCCACAGCGGCTGCATGCAGTCTCGATGCGCCTCTGAATCCTTGTAAGATTTTCTGCGATGTTCATGCCGATATTTCTTCAATTAGAAAAGATACGCCTGTATGCTGTAAAGTTGATGCTCTGCGCCTTACCAAGGATTATCTGCAGGTGCCATATCTGGTGCAAGTCTAAATTTTTTAAAACAATACAAGGCCATAAGACTCATCACAGCTGCCGCAATCATAGGAATACGCGGCCCGAAATGCTCCAATATGGCACCGCTTGACAAGGCTCCGGCACAGGTTCCCAGCACCGAGACCTGAGCGATAAACCCTGAACCGCCGCCAACCCGTGCTCTGCTGAAAAGGTTTGAAGTCATGACATAAGAAAAAACCATAAAAGACCCATCGCCGATTTCATGCAGCGCTCTGAACACGTATGCCTGCGCTTTGTTCGTAGAAAGTGCAAGCAGCATGGTTCCGGCAGCAGACAGGCACAACCCTCCGACAATCAGACGCGACAAGGTTGCAACCTTGCGGTCAAGCAGCCTGCCGAACACAAGGCAACCGATTGCAAGCAGCATTACTGTCACAAAGATAAGCATGCCAATTTCAAGCTGGGAAAAACCGAGGCAATCCCTGAGAAACAGAGTGTACACGGTCTTCTCAGCACCCCAGTGATAGGTATATAAAAAGGTAATCATTGCAAACACAACCACATCCGGCTTAAACAATTCTCTCCGGTACAGTGCCGGATCAAAAATATTTGTCATCGTAGTCGGCAGCCATCCAATAAGCGGCGTCAACATGAAAAACAGTATGCCGGTTACCATAAAAATACTGTCGTAGCTTAAACGCATGAGCAGCAGCCCGCCGACCAGTGCGCCAACGGCAATACCCGAATGCTCGGCAAAACCCATAATGGAAAACCTTTGCCCTTTGCGCTCTTCACCGGCAGTCTTGTAAATCAGCGATCGGATCGAAAGCTGCCCTAAACTGTTGCAGATGCCAAGAAGGATAAACAAAACCATCAGAACAGCAAACAGCCGCGCACCGGCAAGCAACAAATAGACAACAGCAAGCAGTATAAAAGAAAGCAGCGTCAGCCTCCGCGAGGCAACAAGATCGTTTGAAATGCCAAGCGGCAAGGTGGTTAGAAGTGCCATGAGTGAATCAACTCCCATGAGCATTCCGATCTCCCACCCGGAAAATCCAATGTCTTTTAGATGGAGCGGAAAAAAGAAGAGGGTAATAAAAATCAGCACTCGGAAAACAAAAAGGATAGTAGAAGTAAAATACAGCCTGTCATGAGATTCTATCATGTTTTATCCTGCACTACCGTTATCTGATATATATTATGGGAATGGAAAAGAAACAATGAAAAAGGCTCTGCACGGTAGCTTACCAGCAGAGCCTTTTGTTTTTAGAAATCTGGTATTTTATTTCTTTTTTGCTTTCTTTGCGGTCTTAACCTTTACTTTTTTCACCGGCTTTATTGGTTTTGCTTTGGCTTTTGGTTTGGCTTTTTGTGTTTTCGCTGCCGCTTCCTTTTCCTGAATCGCTGCTTGTGCGGCCGCGAGACGCGCAATCGGCACGCGGAACGGCGAGCAGCTTACATAGGTTAGCCCAACCCTGTTGCAGAACGCAACCGATGCCGGATCACCGCCCTGCTCCCCGCAAATGCCGATTTTAAGATCTTTACGGGTAGCACGACCCCGCTCTACCGCCATTTGGATAAGTTGCCCAACACCGTCTTGGTCAATAGTCTGGAACGGATCCGCGGGCAAAATCTTTCGGTCAAGGTATTCCGGCAAAAACCCGCCGATATCATCACGGCTAAATCCAAAACTCATTTGGGTCAAATCGTTGGTGCCAAAGGAAAAAAACTCGGCCTCCTCTGCCATGCGATCGGCGAGCAGTGCTGCCCGCGGAATTTCAATCATGGTGCCCACAAGATGGGGGAGTGCCCGCATGCCGGCCTGTTTGCACACCTCGTCGTGCACCTTACTGATGATCGCTTTTTGATGTTTGAGTTCCCGCACATCACAAGTTACCGGGATCATAATTTCCGGTTTTGCCTTTTTGCCGTCCCGGATGAGTTCTGCTGCAGCTTCAAAAATTGCGCGCACCTGCATTTCCGTAACCTCAGGATACGTGATTCCAAGGCGTACCCCGCGATGCCCCATCATGGGGTTTGCCTCATGCAAAGACTCACCGCGCTTTCGCACATCTTCTGCCGTGATGCCAAGCGCTGCTGCAAGTTCTGCCTGTTTCTCGGGGCTCTGCGGCACAAATTCATGGAGTGGCGGGTCAAGAAGTCTTATCGTCACCGGCAGCCCCTCCATTGCCTCAAGGGTATTTTTAATATCGCGTTTTACAAATGGAAAAAGTTCATCAAGTGCCTGTCGCCGTTCGGCTTCGTCTTTGCTGAGAATCATCTTTCGCAGCAGAAACAACGGCTGATCCGATCCTGCACCATAAAACATATGTTCGGTACGGAAAAGACCGATACCTTCGGCACCAAATGAGCGTGCTATCCGCGCATCTTCTGGCGTGTCAGCATTGGTGCGCACACCGATCGTGCGGTATTTGTCGACAAGCTGCATGAACTTTTTGAACCGGGGATTTTCCGATGCATCAATCATCGAGAGCTTGCCGTCATAGACAATGCCTTTGGTACCGTTCAGGGTAATCCAATCGCCTTCGTTATACACTGCGCCCGAAACCGTCATCTGCCGCTGCGCCATATTCACATGAATATCACCGGCACCCACGATGCAGCATTTTCCCCAGCCGCGGGCAACCAGTGCTGCATGCGAGGTCATGCCACCGCGTGCTGTCAGAATACCCTGCGCGGCGCGCATACCTTCGACATCTTCAGGGTTTGTCTCTTCGCGTACCAAAATCACCTTTTTGCCTTGTGCCGCCCATTTCACCGCATCTTCTGCGGTAAACACGATCTGACCTGCTGCCCCACCCGGGCCAGCAGGAAGTCCCCGTGCAATGACCTTTGCCCCAGCCTCTGCCGCAGGATCGACAAACGGATGCAAAAGCTGATCCAGATGGGCAGGTTCAACGCGCATTACCGCTGTTTTTCCATCGATCAGCTTTTCTTCCAGCATGTCCATTGCCATGTTAAGCGCAGCCGTGCCGGTCCGCTTGCCGTTGCGGCATTGGAGCATGTAGAGTTTTCCCTCTTGGATCGTGAACTCGATATCCTGCATATCGCGGTAGTGTTTTTCAAGAGTTACGCGGATTTTGTCAAGCTGCCGATAGAGTTCTGGCATTGCTTCTTCAAGTGAGGGCAGATGTTTGTTCTGTTCATTTTTGGTCGCGATGTTGAGCGGATTGGGGGTGCGGATACCAGCGACAACGTCTTCTCCCTGGGCATTGACCAGCCATTCGCCGTAAAACTTGTTCTCGCCGGTTGCAGGATTGCGTGAAAACGCAACGCCGGTTGCGGATGAATCTCCCATATTGCCAAATACCATAGACTGCACATTAACAGCCGTACCCCAGTCATCGGGAATGCCTTCAATGCGGCGATATGCCACTGCGCGTTTGCCGTTCCAGCTTTTGAACACCGCACCGATTGCCCCCCAGAGCTGCTCCCACGGATCATCAGGAAACTCTCTGCCGAGCACCTCCCGCACCTTGTCTTTAAACCTGGCCACAAGTTCTTTTAAATCCTCTGCGGTCAAATCCGTGTCAGCTGCATATCCTTTCTTATGTTTGTAGTGATCGAGCATGTCATCAAGCTGCTTACGGATACCCTTTCCTTCAGCAGGTTCAATGCCTTCTGCCTTTTCCATCACCACATCTGCATACATCATAATAAGCCGGCGGTAGGCATCGTATACAAACCGCTCATTCCCTGTCTTGCGTATCAGACCGGGAATGGTACGTGAGGCAAGCCCGACGTTCAGCACGGTTTCCATCATTCCGGGCATTGACTTGCGGGCACCTGACCTGCAGGAAACCAGCAGCGGGTTATCCGGGTCAGCAAACTTCATGCCCATCTCTTTTTCCACCAGCTTGAGAGCTGCTGCAACTTCGGCATCCAGCCCTTTTGGGTAACGGCCGCCAGCCTTAAAATAATCCACGCAGCACTCTGTCGTGATGGTAAACCCGGCTGGAACCGGAAGTTTTAAGTGGCACATTTCGGCAAGGTTTGCGCCTTTACCGCCGAGCAGATTTTTCATATCGGCCCTGCCCTCGGCTTTTCCCGATGCGAAAAAGTAGACATATTTCTTCTTTGCCATAGAGCATCCTCCTTGTGTGGTCATATATAAACGGTCAGGATGAAGCGATCTTTGAAAAATCGGCAAATTTATCAAAAAGGTTGCTGATGTCGCGCAACAGACACAAGCGGTTGTTCCTCAGCCGCATGTCCTCATCCATTACCAGAACATTATCAAAAAATGCATCAACTGCGTCGCGAAGAGTTGCAATAAGCCGGAGTGCCTCAAGGTATCGGTGCGTATCCATAAGCTGCTGCACGCGGTCACGGAGGGTCTCGACACGCTGATGTAACATTTTTTCTGCATCATGGTTAAACAAAGTGGGGGCAACACTGCCCTGCGGTTCGGCGCTGCGCAAAATATTAACCACCCGCTTAAAGGATATTGCAAGGGATTCAAACGCGGGATCGAGCTTCATCTGTTGCAATGCAGCGGCGCGGTCGAAGCAATCCGGTATAAAGTCGATGCCGCGCGCAAGCACCGCATCAATAACGTCAGCGGCTATTCCCTGCCCGGAGAGAACCGTTTCAAGCCTGCCTGAAAAAAACGCAAGCACGTCACTGCGCACCTGCTCGTTCGGACGAGTCAGTTTCTCGGCAAGTCCCTCCAAAGCACAGTCGATAAGATCAGTCAGTGAAAACAGGTATGTTTTTTCGAGTATGATATTGATAATACCAAGGCACTGGCGCCGGAGTGCATACGGGTCGGCAGTGCCGGTTGGAATAAGCCCAATACCGAAGCATCCAACAATGGTATCGAGTTTATCGCTGATACTGATAATTGCACCTATATCGGTTTTTGGTAAACTGTCGCCAGCAAATCGTGGAAGATAATGCTCAAATATCGCCTCAGCAACGTCTTGCGGCTCGCCGGCGCGGCGAGCATATTCCCTACCCATAATCCCCTGCAGCTCGGGAAATTCACCGACCATTTCCGACATAAGATCAGCCTTGCACAAGTAGGCAGCACGCTTAACCTTCGGGATGAGCGCGGGTTTGCCAAGCCGCTCAGCGACATGAACGGCAAGCGCCTGAAAACGCATCACCTTTTCATATGACGTGCCGAGCTTTGCCTGAAACACCACACCGCGCAGCGATTCAGTCAGATCTGCAAGGGACTTTTTGAGATCTTCGCTATAGAAAAACTGTGCATCAGCAAGGCGTGCGCGCAACACGCGTTCATGACCGCTTTTAACGATATCGGGGATCCGACAATCGGTATTGTTGACCGCAATAAAGTAGGGCTTGGGTGCCCCGTACGCATCAACGACCGGGAAATACTTTTGGTGCTTCTTCATCGTCGTCACCAGTACTTCAACGGGAAGGCTCAAAAAAGCTTCCTCAAAGTGGCAGAGCACTGGAAACGGTGCTTCTACGAGAAAGCACACCTCATCAAGCAGCGCCTGATCCTCGTCTGGTCTCCCGCCAACCGTTGCCGCAAGCTCTCGCAGTTTTTCTATGATCATTGTTTTGCGCTCAGCAGGATCAACAATAACCGAAGCTGCCCGTAGTGTCTGCAAATATGAGGCAACGTCACTTATCGGTACGGGATCAGGGGCCATAAACCGGTGACCGCGGGTCATGCTGCCGGAGATAATACCGCCGAATGTAAACGGCACCACCGTATCACCGTACAGTGCAAGGATCCAATGTATCGGCCGGGCAAAGCGCACATCCAAATCCTTCCAACGCATGGATTTCGGGAAGGGAAGTTGTGCGATAATGCTGGGGAGCAACTCTGGAAGAAGCTGCTGTGTCGGCGCGCCTGCATCACGGCGCTTGGCACAGAGGTATTCTCCTTTTTCGGTTGGTACAACTGTAAGTTCTTCTACAGCAACTCCTTGGCTTTTTGCAAAACCAAGTGCTGCTTTGGTCGGCGTGCCGTCTGGTGTAAACCCTGCGCTTTTTGCCGGACCGAGCTTGGTAATTACAAGGTCGTCCTGCATCGAAGCAACATTGTGCATAATCAGCACCAGACGCCGCGGTGTGCCAAAGGTTACGGCATCGCCATATCCAATACGGTGCTCTCTGAATTCCTTCTCTGCAAGTTCTTTCAGCGAAGCAAGCGCGCCGGGCATAAATGCCGCGGGAATCTCTTCGGTTCCAATTTCAAGCAAGAGGTCGGCACTCATTGGAGTGAGTATTCTGAATGTGTGTATGGTTACATCGTTGACGGCATCTTGACCTGCGCATCCTTTTGCAACAGGGGGAAGCCAATGCGTTCGCGTTGCACAAGATATGCCTCTGCCACCGCACGGGCAAGCGCACGAACCCGGCCGATAAAACCGGTGCGTTCTGTGACGCTAATCGCCCCCCGGGCATCAAGGAGATTAAACACATGGGAACATTTCAAGCAATAATCATAGGCAGGTAGCACAAGCCCGCAGGCCAACACATCCCGGGATTCCTGCTCGAACTTATTGAAAATGTCAAAAAGCATAACCGTATTTGAGACCTCGAAATTATACTTTGAAAATTCGACTTCGCTCTGATGATGGATATCGCCATAGGTAATGCCGGGCGCCCAGATGATGTCAAACACATTATCCTTCTGTTGCAGATACATAGCGATGCGTTCAATGCCGTAGGTAATTTCAACTGATACGGGTTTTAAGTCGATGCCGCCGCATTGCTGGAAATAGGTAAACTGGGTTATTTCCATACCGTCAAGCCAAACCTCCCACCCCAGTCCCCATGCACCGAGCGTAGGCGATTCCCAGTCGTCTTCGACAAATCTGATATCATGCTCAAGGGGATCGATATTGAGAAACCTAAGGCTGTCAAGATACAAATCCTGTATCTCAAGCGGCGAAGGCTTCATAATGACCTGAAATTGATAATAATGCTGGAGGCGGTTCGGATTTTCACCGTACCTGCCGTCTTTAGGCCTGCGCGAGGGCTCGACATAGGCAACATTCCACGGTTCCGGTCCCAAGCTTCGAAGAAACGTTGCAGGATGAAATGTGCCTGCACCGACTTCAAGATCATACGGCTGCTGCACCACACAGCCTTTCTGTGCCCAATATGTCTGAAGCGCAAGTATCAAATCCTGAAAAGTCACGAATGCTCTCCTGTCTTCTGCTTTTTATGCCAACTGCTCCATAACCATGAGCGACCGAGGCAACCTCCCGATATGGTACTCCAAAAACTTTGTCAGCATCAGGCGGCCTTCCTCGTGTTCGGCAGGGGAAAACACAAGACGGGGAAGCTTGGGGATATCCATCCTCATAGCCTGCTGAAACAGTCTGATGGTGCCGTTTGACAGCGGTAGCAGCTCCGCAACCCGATCTTGGCATGCAGGGCAGACAATCCCGCCACGCTTAACGGAAAATTTATAGTGGTGCTGCACCTGAAATGCAGCTCTGCATATCACACAACGCATAAGTTGCGGTTGGTACCCGAGCATCGCAAACAACCGCAGTTCAAAAAACCGCAGCATTTCTTCGCGAAATGCTTCATGGATCAACAGAGAAACAAAAAAAAGCAGCAGCAAAAACACCTCTGGATGACGCTCCCGTTCAGGGGTAAGGGTATCGACAAGCTCAAGCATATAAGTACCGCATACGACCCTGCGAACATCATCGGCAATCTGGGGAAACGCCGCGATAATATGACACCGCTCAAGCCGCGCAAGCCCTCTGTATTCGCGATCGGCAAAAAAAGCTTCAATGTGCGTAAACGGCTCAAGACCGCTGCCGAATCGTTTTCGGCTTCGCTTTGCGCCCTTTGCAATAAGGCGCAGTCTGCCGAACTCCTCGGTAAACAACGAAACGATTTTGTCTGACTCGCCAAAGTCAAACGTACGCAACACAACAGCTTGTGAACACAGATGACGCATAAGAACGGTCGGCACAGAAGACACTACCTAACCTGTTGACCGATAAAGTCGTTATTGTATATGCCACATTATGAAAAAAATCAACTGCATAATGGAACAGCGCAGCGGGAAAAGCATTGACTTTTTGGGAAAATAGCGCCATACTCAAAAAAAATTTTTTTTAAACCAAATGACATATCGTGCTGTTTTTCAAAGGAGATTCCATGGCACCGACTTCCGTTCTCCCCCTTGATCTGAAGCTCCCCTATCGGGTGAAAGACATGGCGCTTGCCGAGCAAGGCATCCGTGAAATGCAGCTTGCCG
>JAOAHH010000079.1 GCA_026415325.1 Thermodesulfobacteriota bacterium
GCTAATGTAATGCCGAGCTTTAATTCATCAAACGTTGCTGCCTGAATGCCGGCATCGCGTATGACGTATTCAATATCGCCAGGACGGTATCGGCAATATTCTTTCTGACGGGGATTGTTAAAAAAGACAACAGGTTTATCAAGGAGCATAAATTCTGCAGCGATTGATGAGACGTCGCTTACCATCACATCAGCGCATCGCATCGCACAGGCAATATGAACATCATCGATTAATTTAATTCCAGCGGTTGTTGTCGCAATACTACGGTAACGGTCAACCCACGCTTTATCAGTCATCCCATGGAGCTTAATGAGGATGACCGTGTGTTGATCACAGAGTTCATGTATTCGATCATACACATACGGCAAAGCACTCAGCTCTTCATTAAAGGTTGGTGCAAAAAGAATAGTTTTTGTGTATTCATCGATACCGTATTTTTCCTTAAACCGTTTCACGTCATACTGCGTACAGTGAAACAGAGCGTCTGATTTTATAAAACCAGTAACCACAAGGGGTGTTGAAACATTCTTTTCAAGTATTTCTTTATGCCACTGACCGGGCACGCAGATTAAATCAGCTCGATTTTCCCGTCTGACAACCGGATCATCTGTATAAAACCACCCCTTGCAGATCAGCCCATGACCAACATTTACGATCTTTTTGCAATGCCGCACATGATAGAAACAGGCATCTGCAACAACGGCGATATCGGCTTGAAAAGCTAACGGGTTTTCATAAAACACACTTTTTGCGCGGAGGCGCTGAATATCGTCTTTGGACAAGCCGCACCCTGTCATGCCACCTTGTGAAATTCTGTACGGCGGAGCGGAAAATGCAAGATCAGCATCATAATGTTCAGCGATATAATCATGAAGCGGCTCGAGAAATGGGAGATGCAGGTTTCGTTCGGCGTAGAAGAGAATGCGAGGCCTGTGCCTCCTTTTTTTAGTTCGCGCAATTTTATGGATAATATGCTGCTCTGCCCTCTGCAGATCTTCAGGAAAATCTATTTCAATTGACGGTAAATCGGTAACGTCAAGTGCTGCTATTTTTTGTAAGGGACACAACATCTGAAGCGCAGCTTCAAAATACTGCATCCTTCCTTCCTGACCGTTAATGACCTGGCGGAGCTTTTCCATAAATAGGGGAGCGGCATATTTAGAAAATTTACCAATGCCGATAAATTCACCATATGCCATTTCTTTTGGAACATCTTTTCCAATAGCGATAATCCTGCTCCCCTGCACCATAACTTTTACTTCTTCGTCTTCTGTTGTTGTCCGTTGTACCGCAAGGATATTTTTCTCAGGACTATAAAGAAGGCGTCGCAGTATTTCTGCATGGAATAAAACATCTGCATTACAATAAACAAAATCGGCATCTATAATATGATCTTTGGCAAGCCATAATGAATATGCGGTATTTGTAGTTGAAAAATCAGGATTTTCAACGAATGAAACCACGAGCCGTGGAAATGCTGCTTGAATATAGTGTTTTAATACATCTGCCTTATATCCGACGACCACGATAATATCCCGGATATGTAACGCCTCAAGACATTGGAGTTGGTAGTCAATAAGCCGTCGTGGACCGACCGTAATCATGCATTTCGGTTCAGATTCCGTTCGCTCTCCTAAACGTCGTCCTCTTCCCGCTGCAAGCAACACTGCTTTCATATGTATTCCCTCAGTTTGTATGATATTGTTGCAAACAGTGAATAAAACGGTCAGGCAAATGCCCGTTCGGCTCAAAAATGATCTTTGCGATAGTTGAAAAAAGCGGAATTGGGATGTTCATGCCGTCCAGCTCAGCAATGGTCTTTGCCATTTGAACGCCTTCGACCACCATTCCTACCGAATGAAGGGCATTTAAAGGAGGTATGCCCTTTCCGAGGAGATATCCAAATGCTCTGTTTCTACTCTCAGGGCTGAAGCACGTTGCAATCATGTCGCCGAGTCCCGCAATACCATAAATTGTCTTTTTCGATATGCCCAAAAATTCGGCTATATTGACAAATTCACGTAAACCGTAGGTCATCAGCACCCCGATAAAATTAGCTCCCAATTCAAGGCCATCGGCAATACCAACACCTATTGCCATAATCCCCTTAAGCGCTGCGCAGAGCTCAACTCCTTTTACGTCATGACATACTTCAAAAGCGATACAATCATTTTTCAGTTCCCGACTGAGTCGGGCAAGCGCTGCAACGTTTGTTGAAGCCAGTACCGCTTTTGTCGGCTTACCTTCGGCTATTTCACGTGCGATGTTTGGTCCGCTCATAACAACTGTAGTTGCCATGGGGAGCTCTTCTTGTAGGATTTCACTCATCGTCTTCATAGTGGTATGTTCAAATCCCTTAGAGGCACAAATCAGAACAGGATCATTGATAATGTTCCGGAGACTTTGTGCCACATGCCGCACCTCATGTGAGGGCACTGCAACAATAACTGTGCTCTCCTTTTCAATAGGAAACGTTCCAAACTGTGCTGCTCGTACTGAATCGGAAAGTCTAACGCCACACAAATAACGGATGTTTTCTCGATTCGTATTAATATCCTGTGCATGTTCGGCAGTTTTCGTTGCAAGAACAACCGGCAACGTTCTGCTGAATATATGGGCAAGCGTTGTGCCCCAATTACCCGCTCCGATGATAATGATCTGATTCATACTAGCAGGATAAACGATACACGATTTCGTATGAATCAAAAGCAAGGATTGTGCCCTGGTGAATTTAAATGTAATTACAGTAAGTTAAGCAATAAGGTGGGAATTTTTTTACAAAAAGTCGGTAAAAGATGCCGTTAAGAAGGTAAATTTTTTCATTAGTATTATTGTCTCTGGCGATTAACGTGCTGATGGGTATGTTGCATGACTTAAGGATGTGTTGTTGCGGGTAATAGTATCAAAAATTGCATCGATGCGATG
>JAOAHH010000003.1 GCA_026415325.1 Thermodesulfobacteriota bacterium
TCTATGGATGCCCTGCTTGCCAGCCTGAATGAAAGCCAGCGCCGTGCCGTCACTGCGCCACCTGGGCCGCTGATGATCGTTGCCGGAGCAGGTACCGGCAAAACAACAACACTGACCCATCGTATCGCCTACCTCATCACCCATACAAGTGCGCGCCCAGAAAACGTACTTGCCATAACCTTTACCATACGTGCTGCAGAGCAGATGCGCGAGCGGCTGCAGACGTTAGGGATTGGTTCAGAGAGGTTAGATGCGGTATGGATCGGGACCATACATGCATTATGCCATGAGATCTTGAGCAGGTTCGGCCAGTGCATCGGTCGTTCCAATGGCATGATCATCATTTCGCAACCCGACCGCACGACATTGATCAAGACGCTGCTGAAAGACCCTTTGTTTCCGGATTCCACCCTTACCCCACGAGAGTTTGAACATCTCATCACCATCGAAAAAGGAAACGGACTATCCGATGAGCAGATGTCGCCACCCTGCCAGTATTATCAAACGCGCCTTAATGAACGTGGTTTCTGTGATTATGATGATCTTATACGCGATACAATCCGCCTGCTCAAACATGCCCCGGACGTGCGCACACTGCTCCAGCAGCGTTTTATCCATATATTCGTCGATGAATATCAGGACATCAATCAGGCACAATACGAACTTTTGCGTCTGCTTTGCGGGGAGAAGGCCAACCTCTGCGTTGTTGGCGATGCCGATCAGGCGATCTATGCGTTCCGCGGTGCGCAACTTAAAATTTTTCTGTCCTTTCAGCACGACTTTCCGCAGGCAACGGTTATACGCCTCCAGGAAAACTACCGCTCGACCGCAACCATTATCAAAGCCGCTTCTGCGGTTGTGCACCACAACCGCGAACGTATGGATATGACGCTCATACCGACTCAGCCGGATGGGCATGCTATCGAGCTCCTTGATGTGCCGTCAGACGGTGAAGAAGCCCGCATCATCTGCAGGCACATCGAAAAACTTATCGGCGGCACAAGGTTTGAGACGCTTCCGACACAAACAGACCCCGGCCGCTCCTACGGACTTGGTGATATCGCCGTGCTCTACCGGGTGCATCAGCAGAACCGCCTTATCAAAAAGGCGCTTGAAGAGCGCGGCATTCCGGTTGAGGTTGCAAAAACGCGCTCGTTTTACGACGAACCTCCGGTTGCAACCGTGGTGCAGGCGCTTGAAGTGGTGAGGTATCCCGAGCGCGACCATGCAATGAGCGCATTGCTTGCCCACAAAACATTCGGACTCAGTCTTGCAGATAGAGAGAACCTCATGACATGCGTTGGTGAAAAAGGCGAGTCGCTTTTTGATGCACTCCAGCACGGCATGTATCTGCAAAAAATCTCCCGTGCAGGAACCGAACGACTCATAAATCTTATCAACTTGCTGAGGATGGTCCGCACCGCGCTCACCACCCAAACAATCGACACCATTACGCAGATGTTATGGAGAGTACTCAATCCCGAGGATGAAGACTTGCTGCCTGAACTGATAACCTGTGTTATGCCGTTTACCCATATAAACGCTGACAGCGGCATCCCCTTGTTTCTTGAAAAGATCGCCATGCTCCGTGAAGGCGACTTTGCAGGACCGCAGCGCGAAGCTGTAACCCTCATGACCGTTCATATGGCAAAAGGGCTTGAATTCCCGGTTGTGTTTCTTACAGGACTTGACATGGGGCTTTTCCCCTTCACTTCCGAAGACGGTTTAAAAATGGACATCGAGGAGGAGCGAAGGCTCTTTTACGTTGGGATGACACGGGCACGCGAGAAACTGTATATCACCACATCCCGTTCACGGCTTCTTTTCGGAAAACGCCATCAGATGGAGCCATCAGTTTTTTTGATGGAAATCCCCCCATCGTATCTCAAAAAAACATATGTAACGGCACCGCGCAAAAAGGAAAAACCACGGCAGATGAAACTGTTTGGATAAAGATCTGGTTTTCTCGGGAGGCGGCTCGCGGTTCGCTTCACATGTGACGGCTCACGCCGTGCGTTTTACACCCTGTGCTCTGAGCAGTTACGCAGCATAAAGGAAAGATGTTTACAATACAAGATATAGTTATTTAGCTTGACAGTTCTATCAATATACGGTACCTTTACAATTAAAGACCTCTGTTTTTTCTTCTTATCCCATGTCACGTATTTCGCGTAGGGAATTTCTGATCAGATCCGTGTACGCCGCTGCATGGACTATTGCACCCACCCTCATTGCAAGTTCAAAAGCACAGGGGCTTTCCTATCCGCACGGCAGCGTACAGTCTGCCGTTCCTGGCCGGCTTGCTTTGATCATCGATGATGTCGGGTTCAGCGTTGAACGAATACAGCCCTTTCTTGAGATGAACGTGCCGCTAACCTTTTCAATATTGCCGCATCTGCCCTATTCACGCCTCCTTGCAGAGAAAATTCATGACCACGGCCACGAAATCATGCTGCACCAGCCCATGGAACCGCACAACATGTTTATCGATCCAGGACCGGGTGCATTGTTTGTATCGTTGCCGCACAAAACAGTGGAGCAGATTATGGTGCGTAATATCGAAAGCATACCGTACGCCGCCGGCTGCAACAACCATATGGGCTCACGGTATACGGAATCACGTACCTGCATGCAGCCGACGCTAACGCTCTTAAAAGAGCGTCGCTTCTTTTTTATCGACAGCCTCACCTCACAACGTTCGATCGCTTTTGATACGGCTAAAACGCTCGGCATGCCGACCGCATGCAGAAATGTGTTTATCGACAATATCCGGGAACAACACTACATCAGTGCCCAGCTCCAACAGTTAAAACATCATGCCCTGCGTACCGGATATGCACTTGGGATCGGCCATCCGCGACCCGAAACCGTTGCAGCGCTTAAAAAATTTTTAGCGGGGCTGCGCGGTTCTGGCATTACGTTGACATACGCTTCACACCTTCTCGATACTGTTTCATGACCCGCCTCAAAAAATACGCACTGGCGTTCAGCGTATTCGTATTCTGCATCATGGCCGGATGTGCACCACGGCAGCGCATTGTGCTCGAACTTGACCAATACCTTGCACATCCCGAAGCATACAAACAATATGACGTCATTATCAGCGCACGGGTGAACGATATTCTTGAACGGTATGACGATTATCGCAATAAACGGGTTCAAGTAACTGCCCCGTTTGAGTATTTCGGGCACTATGGGTTCTGGACATGGCACATCATGCTCAATGATAACGGCAACCGACTGCGATGCTACAGCCACCACTACCGGATCAGCGCAGAGTGGGATGCAAAGAATCTGCTCATGCGGGCGCGCGCTGCCGGGAAACCGATCACCGTTAACGGCCTGCTATACCGCGATGGGATCGATATCCTTGAGATTACCTACGACGATCAGATCGTCCGACCGCATGTTAAACCGGTGCGTGTCTACCCATGGCTCTGGCATTATCCGTTTTGGTAATAAACCTGCCTTTGCTCCCTTAAAATGATGCTCGCAAATCATGTCTTCTGATGCGTGATCGGTGAGAAGCAAAAGACGTAACACTTAGATAAGCGAGGGAGAAACGCATCCGAAAACCTTGCGTTACGTTTAAGACCCCGTGTTGTTTTAGTCCTTGCAAAAAACAAACACTTGTTTTAAATGTATGTTTAAAACAAGTGTTTTTAATGCCTATGGCTGAACACCCTGCATCAGAATCCATAAACACACGCGAGCGCATCCTTGCTGCAGCAACCGAAGTTTTTGCCGAACATGGATTTCACAACACCACGATTCGGGAACTATGCGCCCGGGCGGGGGTTAATATCGCCGCTGTGAATTACCATTTTGGCGGTAAAGAAAA
>JAOAHH010000095.1 GCA_026415325.1 Thermodesulfobacteriota bacterium
GATCGTTGCGGGGCAGGATACGGTTCATCTCTGTACGGTCGACGGTGCATCGTTAATTCCCTGTGGGACAGTGCCGGTAGGGACCGATGAGCATATTGTCCATATCAGTGTCGGGGATATGAATGGCAACGGCATTGACGAGCTGTATGTCAGTTCCTATGAAGGGCATTATGCGAATTCTTTTGTTTTGGAATATTCACAGAACGAGTACCGCAGGGTTGCCGGACCCATGAAGGTTTTTTTCAGGGTGTACCTGCCTGCTGATGACAACGCAACGCTGCTTGGTCAAGAGGCAAGCCTTTCCAACCCGTTTTCGGGATCTATTTCCCGATATGAATGGCGGGATGGCACATTACAGGCACGTGAGGAGTTCCTGATACCCGGTGGCACCGGTATTTATGGTTTTTCCGAAGGATATCCTGATGAGGATGATGCCAAGGCATATTTTGTGTTCAGCAAAGGGTTTTTCGGCTCTGATTA
The DNA here is from genome assembly GCA_026415325.1 of Thermodesulfobacteriota bacterium. Lineage (GTDB taxonomy): Bacteria > Desulfobacterota > WTBG01 > CAIYCZ01 > CAIRTM01 > JAOAHH01. The sequence goes on from JAOAHH010000095.1 coordinate 481, forward strand.
CCGATTCAATATGTTGTCGGGAACCGGGAAAATACTGTGGCAGGACACCATGAGCCTTGGCGGCAGCCCCAATTATTTTACCCAAAGACTTTTAGGTGATGAGTTGCAGCAGCAGCAGTTTGTTCCGATGCGCATCATTACCGAGGAATTCGGAAGCAAGGGAATCCTGGGGATTATTGTCGGAAAAAACTCCAAGACGGGTAAAGGTATTCTCAAAAAACTGACGTCCTATAACCAATCCGAAGTTATGTGCCTCGTATGGAACGGGACCGATTTGACGGTTAACTGGACCAGTGGAGCAATGCCTGGATACACATCCGATTATCTTCTCACCGACCTTGATCGTAACAAAGATCGGGAACTGTATATACTGACCGTCGCAAGCAAGGGTGTGTTCGGCGCTTCGCAGAACAGGATAACCATGTTTCGGGAGGTGCGGTAGTCTCGGAAGGATTTAAGGAAGACGCAGCACAACATTATCGATCAGTCGTGCCTTGCCAATATAGACAGCCAGTGGCATGACCGCATCTCTGGTAATGGTGGTTACCTCGTCAAGCGTTGTCGCATCGCAGATCTTAATATAATCAATCCTTGCAAGCGGTTCGGCTTCGATGCGTGCGCGTGCACATTCGATGAGCGTTGCAGCATTACGCTGCCCTTCTTCAAAGAGTTTTTGCGCCGCAAACAGCGATTGTGAGAGACAGCGAGCGGCCTGCCGCTCCGCAGGATTTAGATACGTATTCCGTGAGCTCATCGCAAGCCCGTCTGATTCGCGAACAATCGGTGCAGGGATGATCTGAATGTCGAATCCAAGGTCATGCACCATGCGCCGGATCACCACAAGCTGTTGAAAATCTTTTTCACCAAACACGGCAACGTGTGGCTTGGTGCAGAGAAAGAGTTTGGCAACAACAGTAGTCACTCCTTCGAAATGTCCGGGTCGTGACAGACCACACAGGGTTTTTGTCAGACGGCTCACCGTCACTGTGGTCTGAAACCCATTCGGATACATTTCCTCAACAGAAGGGGCAAATACCATATCGACTCCTGCCGAGTTCATAATAGCGATGTCGCGGTCCCAGTCGCGGGGATATCGCGCATAGTCCTCATGCGGACCAAATTGCAGCGGGTTCACAAACAGGCTGACGATAACAACGTCTGCATGATCGCGGGCAATCTGCATCAAGCTGACATGACCGTTATGAAGGTAGCCCATGGTCGGGACAAGTGCAATTTTTTTTCCATGGATTCGGAGCTCTTCAGCACGGCGGTGCATGTCAGCGATGCGGCAAACAACCTCCATAGGGTGCCCTTAAGTAAAACTATGCTCTTTGTCTGGAAACGTACCCGAACGCACATCTGAGATAAAGGCGGTTACCGCCTGCTTGATAATGTCCTCGAGCTGCGCATACTGCTTGATGAATTTCGGTCGAAACTTTCCCGACAACCCCAGAAGATCGTGGATAACGAGCACTTGTCCATCGCAATGAGGGCCTGCGCCGATGCCGATGGTCGGGATGCTCAGCAACTGAGTAATCTCTTTTGCAAGCGATGCGGGAACGCACTCAAGCACGACTGCAAAAGCACCTGCATGTTCTACAGCAGCGGCATCGGCAAGCAGTTTCTGGCGCTGTGCCTCCTGTTTGCCCTGCACCTTATAGCCTCCCATACGATGGATTGATTGTGGAGTCAGACCGATATGCGCCATTACCGGAATGTCGATGAGCGTTAATGCCCTGATGATCGACGCCATGTTTTCGCCGCCTTCCAGTTTTACAGCTTCAGCGCCGGTATGTTTTATGAGTATACCAGCATTGCGTTTTGCATCTTCAGGAGACACCTGATAGGAAAGAAACGGCAGGTCGGCAACAAGCAGCGCCTGTTTGCATCCGCGGCGAACCGCCCGGACATGGTGCTCCATGTCTGCCATGGTAACAGGGAGTGTATTCTCAAAACCCAGCACCACATTGCCCAGCGAATCGCCGACCAAGAGAATGTCAATCCCGCATTCATCGAGCATCCGCGCAAAAGGATAGTCGTAGGCAGTGAGCATGACGATTTTTTTCTGCTCCTGTTTCATCCGTTGGATATCAAGTACGGTGGTCTTTTTCATGGAAACCCTTTATCTACGGTCGGTGCATACAGGGAGATAACCATTTTTAACATTGTCCTACAAGGTGCTGCTGGTGGCAGGTATCAGTGTATCGTCGTCCGGGGCTGGAGGCGCTCAAACAGATCATCAATTTCATCTGCCATTTTGTCAGTAATACGACTGCTCACATACACCGGACATTTGAGTCTCACGGCAAGTGCAAGTGCATCGCTCGGCCGTGAGTCTATATTCATGACCGTATTATTATGCTCAATGCAAATCACGGCAAAAAAAGTATTTTCCTTCAGATCAGTCACGACAACCCGCAGCACCCGTGCACCGAGTGCGGTGAGCATGCTGGCAATCAGGTCATGGGTCATGGGCCGCGGCGTCCACGCTTCCTCAAGACCGAGGGCGATTGCACTTCCCTCGAAATGACCAACCCAGATCGACAAAATTTTGTTCGTCTGCTTATCCTGCAGGACGACCTTATATTGACCGGATCCATAATCAGGCGCGGATTCTTTAACAAACACCTCGATTAAATCGTCAGGCATATCCGTAACCATACTCTATTGCTCCCTGCACCGGGGTGTCCGTCCTGGCGGTTACGATCGGAGACCCCGAAGACTGTGCTCAAAAGCGTTAACAATATCCGGATCAAACTGTGTGCCGGCGTTGTTTTTGATTTCCTTCAGCGCCGCATCTTTTCCCTGCGACGGACGGAACGGTAGCTCGGACTGAAGGAAATCAAAGGCACCAGCGACGGCAATAATGCGGGCATTTTTTTCGATTCCATCCCCACGCAGCTTGTCAGGATATCCATTTCCATCAAACCGTTCATGATGGTGTCTGATGACCGGCGCCAAGTGTCGCAGATGGTCAATAGATGCAACAATATTTTCTCCGATGATGGGATGTTGCCGTACCAGAAAGTATTCTTGATCGGTGAGTATGCCGGGTTTGCCCAGGATGGCGTCGCTAATGCTAATTTTTCCAACGTCATGCAGCAGGGCAGCCATCCGGAGCTCATCCAGGTCATGTTCTGAATATCCCAGTGTTTTTCCAATAGAACAGCACAGCGAAGCAACTCTCCGGGAATGTCCGGAACCGATAATATCACGCGCATCAAGCGCTTTGATGAACGCTTCGACGGTTGCAACAAGCGAAGCAAGTAGTTGCTTGCACGTTGTCATTAACTCCTCTGCGGATGCCTGTGGGAGCGTTGTGGTTTCTGAGCTAAAGCCAAAGCGTTCCAGATCAATCCGGCGAATCCGGTGATGGCCACCGGGGGTTTTCAAAGCTGGTAACTTACCTGCATAAATATAATTTTTAATGGTCTGCGGCGTTACATTAAGCAGTGTAGCAGCCTCGCGTGTGCTCAGAATTTCCTTGGAGAGGGTGTCAGGAGGTATTTTTTTTATGTGCGTTCGGGACGCCATGACGCTATGGTGTATGGTGTCATGCAGCATTTTATGTCTGTTTTTAACGAATCAGTTCTTGATTGTCAATGTATTTTATTCTTCTCGTGCAAGGGTTGGCGTTTATTTTGCTTGCTATTTCATAATGCCCATATTATGGTTAAAAAAAGCGCTTTTTAAAGGAGCAACCATGTTTGGTATCGGTATGAGTGAGCTTGTCATTATTTTAATCATTGTCCTGATCATATTCGGTGCTGGTAAGCTTCCGGAAATTGGAAAGGGGCTCGGCAAGGGTATCAAAAATTTCAAGCAGGCGGTTACCGGGCAGGACGATGAGGAAGGGGCGAAAAAAAAGGAGCTCGATGCAAAAGACTAAGCGAGGTTCCTCGATTCAGTATGCCTGCATCATGTTGTATATGATGCGTTGATCTTCACGTAATCGTATGTGAGATCGCATGTCATGACCGTGCTGCAATGTTTCCCCTGCTTGAGATCTATCACCACCTCGATCTCTTTCCGCCCAAGCTCTGATTTTATGCGATCGGCAGCGTTTATAACGGCTTGACCATTCCGTACCGCAGGAATGGCGTTAAAACGAATATCAACCCGCTCCATGTCAAACCGAGCACCAGATCTTCCCAATGCCGCCATAATTCTCCCCCAATTGAAATCCTCGCCAAAAAATGCTGTTTTGACAAGGCAAGAGTTTGCAACGGCCATTCCTGCCTTTTTCGCTTCTGTGGTGCTGCGCGCGTGGAGAATGCGGATGGTGATGAGTTTTGTTGCCCCTTCGCCGTCCTGAACAATCATCCGAGAAAGTCGCAACATCACCTCATGCAGGACATGAGAAAAAGCCCTCCCAGCATCGGATGAGCAGGTGCTAATGGTGATCGGTGTAGCGCCGCTTGCAAGCACAATGCAGCAATCGTTGGTGCTTGTGTCTCCATCAACCGTGATGGCATTAAAGGTGGTCGCAACGTGCTGGCGTAACAAGGTGCGCAGGACATGAAGACTCGGTGCAGCATCGGTCATGATGAACGCGAGCATGGTTGCCATATCGGGCATGATCATGCCGGCTCCTTTTGCTATGCCGCAGATATGAAACCGTTTCCCCCCAACAGTATCGCTCAGCGCGACCATTTTGGGGAAGGTGTCGGTCGTCATGATGGCTTGTGCAACGTCGCTTGCAGCGGCAGTAGATATCCGATCAACAAGATGCGGTACAGTTTTTATAATATTAGTAACCGGAAGAGGATATCCAATAACGCCGGTCGAGGCAGGTATCACGAGGTGTTCGGGGATGTTGAGCGCAGCAGCAACATGCTTGCATACGGTTGCCGCGTCTTGTTTGCCCCGCGCCCCCGTGCACGCATTTGCATTCCCGCTGTTGACAATCACTGCCTGTGCTTTCCCGGATCGCAATCGGTTTTTTGCGAGCATGACCGGCGCTGCCTTAACCCTATTGTTTGTAAACACGCCTGCTGCGATGCACGGTGCGCTGGCAACGATAAGGCCGAGGTCAAGCCCCTGTGTTTTTTTTATTTTTGCCAGACCAGCACTGAACGCAAAACCGGGAACGCCTTGTGATGGATCATATGCTCGCATACAATTCTTTTGTATGGCTTATCTTTTTTGTGATGGCCCCCGCACATTATGAAGGAGCGTTAAGTTGCGCCGCAACATTTTTTGTATTTTTTACCGCTCCCGCATGGGCAGGGATCGTTTCTGCCAACCTTAGGTGCCTTTCGCACCGCAGGTTTGTGTTCGCCCTCACCTTCACCGCGGCTCAGAATAAATTTCTGTGGTTGATCTGATCTTCGCATCTGGTCGTGGGAGACCATCTGCACCATGAACAATTTTTCGATAAAATCCTTTTTGAGTCGATCGACCATGTTAAGGAAGAGATCGTATGCTTCTCGTTGATATTCGCGGAGCGGGTCTTGCTGTGCATAGCCGCGCAGCCCGATGCCTTCGCGAAGATGGTCCATGTCCAGCAGATGATCTTTCCAGAGCTCATCAAGGACGCGCAGGTAAAGCCACTTTTCAAGCTGACCCATCATCTCAGCGCCAAACTGGTGCTCTTTATTTTTATAGGTCGCAGTGATTGCGTCAAGAACGTATGCTTCACGCTCATCGGGTTTACAGGCGTTGAGCTCTTCTGCTGAACGCAGCAGAACAGTTGAAAATTGCCGAAACACGGCCTCTTTGAACGCACGGACTTCGGCATCATCACGAGGCTGATTGTCAGGCCAGTGGCTTGCAAGGAGTGCGAGCGCGAGCTCATGAACGTATTCAAAGACGAGGTCTTTCAGTGAAGGATCATGGAGTGCACGGTTACGGAGCTCATAGATGATTTCCCGCTGTTTATTCATTACATCGTCATACTCGAGCAGATGTTTGCGGATGTCGAAGTTGCGTGCTTCAACCCGCATCTGGGCGTTTTCAATCGCACGGGTTATCAGGCGGTGTTCAATGGGCTGGTCCTCTTCCATGCCGAAGCGATCCATAATATTCGAGATGCGATCAGCACCGAATATTCTTAACAGGTCGTCTTCCAGCGATAAAAAAAAGCGCGAGGAGCCCGGATCGCCTTGTCGTGCCGAACGGCCCCGAAGCTGACGATCGATCCGCCGCGCCTCATGGCGTTCGGTGCCGATGATGTGCAGCCCACAGGGGATATCGGTAAAACACTGTTTCATCTTTTTACCCTGCTTCTGCGGATCGGGGCAACGCTCGCACCCTTCGGTCTCCTCGACTTCACAGTGGATGCAGCATTGCTCACATTTTACCACGCCCGGGCCGAGCTTGATATCGGTGCCGCGTCCTGCCATATTGGTAGCAATGGTTACGGCGCCGCTTTGACCGGCACGCGCTACGATCTCTGCCTCTTCTTTGTGTCGTTTTGCATTCAGGACCGAATGCTTGATTCGTTTTGGGAGCATACGGCTGAGCAGCTCTGAGGTTTCAACCGATACGGTGCCCACGAGGACCGGTCGCCCCCTCTCATGCATTCGTTCAATTTCCTGAATTACCGCCTTGTATTTTTCCTTTTTTGTCTTGTACACTACATCAGGATAGTCAATCCGCCTGACCGGCTTATTGGTCGGCACGACAACGACTTTGAGCTTATAAATTTTAAGAAACTCGTGCGCTTCGGTTTCGGCCGTGCCGGTCATGCCTGCAAGTTTTTCGTACATGCGAAAATAGTTTTGAATCGTGATGGCGGCCAGCGTTTGCGTTTCTCCTTCAATCCGCACCCCCTCTTTTGCTTCCAAGGCCTGATGTAACCCGTCACTATACCGTCGTCCGGGTAAAAGTCGCCCCGTGAATTCATCCACGATTTGGACCTTTCCGTCCTCGGTGACTACGTAATTCACGTCTTTCTCGAACAATGAATAGGCTTTGAGCAGCTGCGATATGCTCTGCAGTTTTTCACTTTTGTCAGCAAACTCACGCTCAAGGCGCTGACGTTTCCGAAGCCGTTCCTCATCAGACAAAGCGTCCGGCGCATCAATCATGCTCAGGTCGGGAAGAACAAACAGGTCGGGATCATGGGGGGATAAGGCATGCCGACCTTTGTCGCTTAAATCAATGATGTTGGAGCGCTCATCGATGCTGAAGTACAGTTCTGCGTCGAGCTCGCCAATCCGTTTGTCACGCATATAATCAAGCTCAACCTCATCAATGAGTTTTTTTAGTTTGCCTTCTTTGCTGAGCTTCAAAAAGCGTTTGTTTTTAGGTGCTGCGCGCTTGACTTGCAACAACTTGACGCCTGCCTCGTATTCGTGACCCTCTTCCAACAGGCGTTCGGCTTCGTTAAGCAGTTGAGTAACCAGTTGATTTTGGCTGCGCATGAGGCGTTCTACCGGCGCTTTGAATTCGGTAAAATATTCCTTGCCGGTACGTTCAATCGGGCCGGAAATGATGAGCGGTGTTCGTGCTTCGTCGATGAGAATGCTATCCACCTCATCGACGATGGCAAAGGCATGGCCGCGCTGGACCTGCGCTGCCGCATCGATTGCCATATTGTCCCGCAGATAATCAAAACCAAATTCCGTATTGGTGCCGTAGGTAATATCAGCTTGATAAGCTTGTTTGCGTTCAGCAGGAGAAATATCATGGTGGAGAACATCGACCGTCAGTCCCAGAAATTCATAAATTTTCCCCATCCACTCGCGATCGCGCCGCGCCAGATAATCGTTGACCGTTACAATATGGACGCCGCGTCCGGTCAATGCGTTCAAGTAAGCAGGAAGCGTTGCAACCAGCGTTTTTCCTTCGCCAGTTGCCATTTCAGCAATTTTCCCTTGGTGTAGGACAATACCGCCGATGAGCTGAACGTCAAAATGTCGCATGTTGAGCACGCGGCGCGAGACTTCACGGACGCACGCAAACGCTTCAGGCAGCAGATCGTCAAGGGGTTCGCCGTTTTCAAGCCGCGTCCGGAACTGCTGGGTCGTTGCCTTGAGCTGGTCATCGGTTGCGGCCCGGAACGTCGGTTCAAGTTCATTGATATGCTCGACAATCGGGCGGAGCCGTTTGAGCTCCCGCTCGTTCTCTGTACCGAATATTTTTTGAATAAGTGAAACAATCAACGATGGTGCTCCTTTCTCAAGCCAACGGCGTCCGGCGGCGTCGGGGCATGGTACCGATGTTCGTAGTGTTCGTCAGTGCACTCCGGCTGTTTGTGCTTCATAGTTCCGAACAGCCGCAATCAGTCGTTTTGTTTTACGGACATCTTTGACTCCTGGCGCTTGTTCTACCCCACTGCTCACATCAATGCCGCATGGCCTAACGCGGTGCATTGCCTCGACAACATTATCGGGCGTAATGCCGCCTGCCAAAAATATTGGGAGGGTTCGGGTACCGACCAGGTTTTTGACGACATCCCAGTTCGCCGTTATGCCGGTACCGCCCTTTTTGCCGGAAATGCTGGTATCACAGACAACGACATCAACACCGGTCCGTGAGTACGTTACGAGCGTCTCATGCAATTCAGTTATGTCTGCGGCGACACCCATCGGCGGAATGGGGAGCGTATGCCAAAGCGAGCAGGGGGTGGTCCGGCGGATATCGCGAAGTGCATGTTCGGTATAAAAGCCGATAAGTTGCACACCGTCGGGGCTAATTGCCGAAATTGCTGCCCGAAGTGGCTCAGGAGGCATGTCAGCAAGGATAATCACCGGCAGCAAACATGCAGCGCGAAGGCGTGCCGCTTGTTTGACCGTTACCGACCGCGGCGAACCTGCAATGTCCACAATAATACCGATATAATCGGCACCAGCATCTTCGACAATCCGTGCGTCGTCAATGGTTGTAATACCGCATATTTTTATATATGTTTTCATCATCACTTGGGGACGGCAGATGTCGACACGTTATAGGTGACGATCGAAAAAACGTTGCAAATCCATACACAGCGCATCATAGGCACGGTCAAATTTTTCATGTTTGGCTGCATGACAGAGCTTGCAGAGTATCTGTTTTGTATCTGCATCAACAACGATCATCTCAATGGTGAGGGAAGGGATATCGTCAAAATGAGGAGAGAGCCGCTTGAACAGTCCGATTTTTTTCCGTGCAGCAATAATTGCTGTGATGACCTGTGCAGTGACCGTTCCTGCAGCGGGATCACCTCGTCCGGCAAAAAGCTGCTCCAAATCCTTTTGCAGTGCTTCCTGCACGTCAGAGAGATTGGTGCGGCTGTAATTGATGACCGGTAGTATCTGGAACTGGCGGCACTGTTTAAGCCGGAATCCTTGCCGGATCCAAGCAGCTGCCACTGATTCGTTTTCGGTCATGCCGCTGTAGTCGGGGATAAGCGTCATGAGGGAATCATTGTCTGTGGTTCGGCGCTGATCTACAGCGGATGCACGGTCGATATCCAGCTGCTGGGCGCCGCATGAGCCGTTTGCAATTATGGCGAACATTCCAATCACAATGGCAACGGCATGCAAAAGTTTTCTGTTTTTTTCCATAATGTCCTATGATACTTATGGTATATCTTAGGGAGGCGGTATGCAGTCTTTTAGGCGGTGATCCGGGAAGACGCCTCCATATGATGAACTGCAAAAAGTCTTATTTACTCATACTTACATAACGAAAAAGTATTACAACGTCAATCTCTAAAAACGGCATCGGCACCGCAAAGCATGGCCCCAAATGGGGGGCTTCTGAGTTTTTTGGCTGGTGCACTGCGTTTAAGGCACTATGAAGTTATCGTTTTTTAGAAAAAAACAGAGCGCGGATGAAAGGTTTAAGGAATCGCTTGAGCGGTATAAAAAGGCCCTCGATCAGAATCCGGGCGATGTGCGGATTTACATTAAAATCGCGGAATTGTATCTTGAGCACAACAAAAAAGAGCAGGCAATCGAGCAGTATCTTTTGGCTGCGCGAGCATATCAGGAGAAGCGACTTCTCCAGATCGCGGTTGCTATTTATAACCATATTATTACCGTGGATCCCGACCGTGTCGACGTATATCGAGAACTTGCGGCACTGCATTTAAAAAACGGTTTTATCGGCGACAGCGTTGCCGTTTTGGAAAAGTTAGCGCACTACTTTTATGCAAAGAATATGGAATTTGAAGCGGTGCAGGTTCTCAATCAGATTAAAGAAATCGATCCTTCCAATGAATTTTTCAAGATCAAAGTTGAAAAATTTTATACTGCCAAAGAGTTATCCGAAGATGCAGCGCTCAGGGTAGGGCCCCGTGACAAATGGCAACTGGTGGGGAAGCAGCCAGTTGCCGCTCCATCACCGCAGCCCCAGTCAGAAGGCACGTTTGATCTTGCGGCAGCGCTTTCCGAAGATGATGCCATGACCTTCAGCATTTCAACTTTAGAACCAGAATCCCTTGATACTTCAGAAGCCACATCATGCACAGCGGCACCTGATGCGATTTTCAAAGAGCTAAAGGACTCGGTTGCAGCTTCGCCGGAAAAGGATTCGCCGATGTTCCATTACAACCTCGGACTTGCGTATGAGCGATGCAATGATGATGCGCATGCAGCAGAGGAATTTTTGATCGCGTTACCCGGGATTGATGATAAAGCATCATGTTATGTCCGATTGGTATATTGCTTGGCCCGTCTGAAACGGTTTGATGAAGCCCATACCCATATCGCCGCCGCACTGCGCCTCCCTTCGCTTTCCCTAGAGCATAAACTTGATCTTCTGTACTGCGCCGGGATGATTTATAAGGAACAAGGAGACCGGGAGCAGGCGTTGAAAGTATTCAAAAAAATCTATGCTGCCGATAAACAATACAAATCCGTTGCACGGGAAATACACGAACTTTCATCAGGCATTCCTTAACCCGTACGAGAAGGGGCATTTCCATGGCCGTTTTCAATGCTGCAAAGCGAGAGATTGACATTAAAATTGTGTATTATGGGCCAGCTCTTTGCGGTAAAACGACGAACGTGCAATGTATTCATCGTCTGCTTGCCCCTGAACAGCGCGGCGAGCTCACCTCGCTGGCGACAAAAGACGATCGGACGTTGTTTTTCGATTTCCTGCCGATTGAACTTGGCGATGTCAAAGGGTTTAAAACGCGCTTCCATGTCTACACCGTCCCCGGTCAGGTCTATTATGCGCTGACCCGGCGCGCGGTGTTGACCGGCGTGGATGGGGTTGTGTTTGTTGCCGATTCGCAGAAGAGTAAGCTGCAGGAGAACATCGAAAGTCTTCAGGACCTTAGTGACAACCTGAAATATTATAAAAAAGACCTTGCGACGCTGCCCTTTATTCTCCAATACAACAAACGAGATCTTACGGATATTTTGCCGATCGAGGAGTTGAATAGTGCGCTAAATCACCTTAAGGTACCATTTTTTGAAGCAAGTGCACTTCAGGGCACTGGGGTTGTTGAGACGCTGACTGCGATTTGCAAGGCAGTACTTGCGCAGATGGATAAAGCACGGGGGAAAAAAGCTCGCCCGACGCCGCACGGAGCAGAGCAACCTGCTGCGGCGACCGCCCCGCAGCCTCAGACAGAGCCTGAGACAACCAGCGAACCGGTTATCACCATTTTTAGAGACATTGAACCTGGACCAGTGCCTGAAACGCACATTCCGCCTAAACCACCGGAACACCCTTCATGGGCTGATGTCGGTGCAGCGCAGCCTCGGCAAACAACGTTTCAGCTGAAGGAAGAACCGGTGGGAGCCGTCACAGAGCCCGAGATTTCGATCGATACCTTCGTCAGCTCTGGTGAGCTTCATATACCGCCGTCACCGTTACAGGAGCGCATGCCGGAGCAGCCCGATAGAGCATTGTTCGGCACGGAGGGCGAGCGTTCAGGGCAGGTGCGGATTATTTCGTGCGGTGAGCCGGAACGAATATCAGACACGATGGTGCGGGTACCGCTTTGTGTGTCGGTTGGACGAGATGAGCAACGCTGTACCATCTGCATAACCATATCCATAAGCTAAAGGGTACACGTTGCGGCGCGCGGCATAATCCTGGACGCACATGCTGTGAAGGAATACTGCACGATGAATACGTACCGAAGCATCGGTATTGGTTTTTTGTTCTGGCTGTGTTCTTATGTTTTTGTTTCGTGTGTATCAGCGCAGGTCTATACCGACATCCCGCCGTTTCGTCCTTCAGAATCCATCGCCGACCTGACGACTGCACTTGAAACAATATATCAGCGATCACTTGATTACGGCACTCCAAATGTTATCATCACATCGCTTAGTTTATTACAGCAGGCACGTGCTGCCATGCAGCACCGCAGCTATGAGGTTGCGCTTCTCTACACCTCGTATGCACAAAAAATTTCCCCCGACCTTCCGATAACGGCCGCTCTGTATGCAACAGCAGAATGGTATTGTCATCCGTTGCAGGTACATCGGCTTCTAAGCGGATACCTCCGTTCATTATTTCTGTGTCTTTCTCCGCGCAATATTGATGAGTTTTGTTTTTTTATGGTTTCACATGGCATGGTTATCTGCGTTGCATTGCTGCTGACCCTTGTGTTCACCGCTTGCGTTTCGGTTATGCGGTATCTGCGACTTGTCGCGCACGATATACGCCATCTCATGCCACGGTTTGTTCCTGATGCAGCCATTGTGTTCGTGCTGGTAATCATTTTCATCTATCCCGTAGTGCTTGGGTTTTCGCTGGTTCTCTGTTGCTTGTATTGGGTTATCCTGCTGTTTGCTTATCATACCGGCAAAGAACGCATTGTGGTGGCAACGATCGCATCGCTTTGTATCATCATTGTGCCGGTCATTATCGGAGGAATCGCGTTCTGTCTGTTTGTGACGCAAACGGATGAGGTGCGCCTACCGTGGAGTTTGCAGTACCGCTGCCGCACCCAACGTGCTCTTGATGTGCTCGAACAATTGCATGCGAAGAACACCGCCGACATTGAGCTCATGTTGACGCTCGGCCTTGTTCATCAGGAGGAAGGCAATTATCGTACTGCACGGAAATATTATGAAAACATACTGAAACTCTCTCCTCAGGATTATCGGGCACACACTAATCTCGGCAATGTCTTCTTTGCGCTCCATGAACTTGACGCAGCAGTCATCCATTATCGGGAAGCGATTGCTTATGCTCCTGAGCGGTGTGCTGCAGCACATTTCAATCTTGCGCGGGCATATCAGCAGCGTTTTATGTTTCAGGAGGCGGAGCGCGAACTGGAGGCGGCGAAAAAGATTAATGCAGCAATCGTCGACCGTTATTTGCAATTTTACTCTGAGCATTACAACCGCATGCTTATCAATGAGCGTCTACCCGTGCAACGTTTTTGGGAACGGGGATATCGTTTGTTTCTCAATAGCCATGGCGATATCACGGGAATTTGGAATCTCCTGTATGGAACTGTACCGATTGTCGGTGCCATTCCAATTGGTTTGTTTGCGTTGTGTGTGAGTGCATATGCTGCGCGCCGGGAAAAGATTCGATTGGCAACACGCTGTCAGATGTGCGGAAAAGCCCTGTGCAAACGTTGTCACCGCATGGTGTCAGCAGACTTAATTTGTATACAGTGCTTCAATTTTCTTAATAAACAGGAGACGCTCGGCTATGCCGTGAAGGAAGCAAGGATTGCATCGATTAAGAGCTACTTGGCCAGAGAACATACACTGGGCATGCTCTGCTCTTGGTTTGCGCCGGGGCTTGGACACCTGTGGAAGGGGAGGCCATTTGTTGGCAGCATGTATCTTTTTGTTTTTTTTGTGTTTGTATGCAAACTGGTAGCGACTGTTCTTATGGCACACCCCATGACTATCGGTATTTCTTTGAGGCAGGGCACTATTGTCGTATGGGGTTTATGCTGTATTATTGTCTGGCTGCTCGGCAGTATCAGTGCAATGCGATGCAAAAATCTACATTGTCCCTCTGCGGCACAATTGCAGCATATTGCACTTGACCTGTAGTATTGCCGACTCAGCGGGACAGTTTTTTCATGCGGTAAAAATTGATGTGTGCAGTGGTATAATATGGCCCTAGAAGGATCGGTTAAAGATTTTAGCGTTGCCGATATTTTGCAGCTTATCGCACAACAGCAAAAAACTGGTGTGCTCATTGTCGAGCATCAGGATTTTGCTGCCGAGATCTATTTCCTATCAGGTGAGTTTGTTGAGGCACGATCGTCGGAACAAACAGCTCGGCTTGAAGAAATTTTGCTGAGTAATCAGCTTGCACCACGGGATGTGATACAGCGCTGTGCTGAAAAGGCGCGCCAAACATTAGAGCCGCTTAGCCATGTGCTTCTGCGGGACAATATTGTCAAGCGTGAAGTGCTGGAACGTATTTTGGTGACCCAGATGTATGAAACCCTCTATATAATATTGCAGTGGCGGGAAGGCACATATCGATTCATGCCTCAAAACGTCAAAACGGATATGCACCTTTCCCAGCTCCCCGGTCTTGAATCTATGCTTCTCGACGTGCTGCGCATGATTGATGAATGGCCTTCGATACAAGCAGCGCTTCCCCCACTCAATGCAATTATCGAAAAGACCAATAACAGTACAGATGTAGGGCTTGACGAAGACGAAGCGGTGATTATGCGGGCTATCGACGGAAAAAAAACCGTGCAGGAAATCCGAGACGGCAGCATTATTGGGCGGTATGCTACCTGTAAAATTCTTGTTGATTTTCTTGCGCAAGATTATTGTCGGATCGCTGGAGAGCGCATTGAAACCAAGCGCAAACCACTGATTACCCTCAAGCACGCAGCAATAATATGCTGCTGTAGTGCGTTGCTTGGATTGCTTGCAGCCCCGTTTTTTCTCCACACACCGTTCCCCAAAGGTATCATGCCGTTTGTGCAGGAGAATGCTGTTGGGCACTCGCCGCTTGGACGCTATCACGCCCATTGCGCCGTGCAGAATGTGATCGCAGGGCTTGACCTCTATTTTTTATACAACAAGCGGTATCCGGATCGTCTGGATGATTTGACACATGCCGGTGTTGCTGCTGCAAGCGATATCCGTATAAGCGTTGAGCGTGCCGGTTGTTCCTATGTATCCCAGGGTGTTAGTTATGAGCTGCACTGCCGCTAAGAAAATCACGTTCCACGGCATAACCATCCTTCGTCATCCAGTACAAGTTTGCAGATAGCGTTCTGCATCGATTGCAGCCATGCATCCCATACCTGCGGCCGTAATAGCTTGCTTGTATACCGGATCTGCAACATCACCGGCTGCAAAAATACCGGGCACCGATGTTGCAGTGCCAGGACCGATGATGATAAATCCGTTCTGGTCGCATGCAATATGGTCTTTAAAAGGCGCGGAATTGGGAACATGGCCGAGCGCGAGGAATATGCCATCGCAGTGCCGAAAGGTTATCTCGCCAGTTTTTACGTTCCGCAAAAATGCGCCCGTCACTTTTTTTTGACGTGTATCCTGAATATCCACAACGATACTATCCCATAGAAATGAGATATTCCGAATGTTGAACGCCCTCTCCTGCATGATGCGTGATGCCCGGAGTGAATCGCGGCGGTGCACAACCGTTACGCTTGCAGCAAGGCTGCTGAGATAGATGGCTTCTTCAAGGGCTGTATCGCCGCCGCCAATAACCAGGACATTCTTGTTTTTGAAAAAAAAACCATCACAGGTTGCACAGACAGAAACACCACGGCCAAGGAGGATCTGTTCTGCAGGCAGTCCGAGGAAACGAGGCGATGCGCCTGTTGCTATAATAATGCTCTTGGTTTCAAATTGTTCCGCACCGACGAGCACTCGATATGGTTGGTGCTGCACCTCGATGCCGCGCACCTCACCGCTTTTAAAGACAACATTAAAACGCTGCGCCTGTTTTTTCATATCTTCCATCAGACGGACACCGTCAATACCGTCCGGCGTTCCAGGCCAGTTTTCAATGACGGTGGTGGTTGTCAGTTGGCCTCCCGGCATTGACCCTTCGATGACAAGCGGCGCAAGGCCTGCCCGAGCCGTATAAATTGCAGCAGTCAAACCAGCAGGACCGGAACCGATAATAATTACCCGATGCATAGCGATCCTCCTGCCCACGTCATTTGTTTTTCACTTGCACGATACACGTTCTTTGCATACACTTTGGCGACAAACATTCCTCCTCAGCTTTTATGGGAAGATGATGATAGCTCCATATTTTTCCCAATGCCACAGATGTCGTTTTTTCTATATCACCTATGATGCCCGGTATCCATACGGCTGTCGTGCATTGGGGTTTAAGTCCCGTCACCTGCCTATGGAGGAGGTGTATCGTTCCTCAGGCATTCCGTGTTTGTATTTTAAGAAGAAAGAGCGGCAGCCCGGGGTGCGATGACCCC
>JAOAHH010000125.1 GCA_026415325.1 Thermodesulfobacteriota bacterium
GGATGGTTCACCGTGCATGTGCGCCGGCCTGATGGTATCTACACCCTTATCCCTGAATCTGAAGACAAGAGAGCCGATGTATGTATTGAAAGTCTTGAGAAACTGGAGAAAGTATTGATATAAATGAAATGAGGTTAGGAGACAGAAGTCAGAATACAGAAAAAAGAACAATTCTGATTCCTGTCCCCTGATTTCTCAATTCTTACTTCCCATAAACAAAAGGTGCCATTATGCGCGAGATACCGTTTCACAAACCGTATATTCAGGATGATGATATTGCAGAAGTCGCCGATACCCTGCGTAACGGATGGCTAACCATGGGGCCGAAAACCATCGAATTTGAAGAGGCGTTCCGTGAACAGGTCGGCGCCCGCCATGCAATTTCCATGAACTCATGCACTGCAGCCCTGCACCTTGCGCTTAAGGTGATCGGCCTTGATAAGGGCGATGAGGTCATTGTCCCGACCATAACGTTTGCGGCAACTGCCGAGGTCGTGCGGTATTTTGATGCACACCCTATTATCGTGGATGTTGACCGAAGAACGCACAATATTACCGCCTCGGAAATTGTGCGGCACATCACCAATAAGACGCGAGCCATCATTCCCGTGCATTTCGGCGGGCAGCCGGCTGATATGGATGTAATCAACGAGATCGCAGATGCCTACAATCTGCATGTTATTGAAGATGCAGCACATTGTTTTCCCTCTTTCTATAAAGGCAAGCCGGTAGGGACACTCAGTGACATGACGGCATTCAGCTTCTATGCAACAAAAACCCTTGCAACCGGAGAAGGCGGCATGATCACCACCGACAACCCTGCGCTCGCCGAGCGGTTGCAGATCCTTCGGCTGCACGGCATCAGCAAGGATGCCTGGAAACGGTATACCAGTCTCGGCAACTGGTATTATGAAATTATTGAGATCGGGTATAAATATAACATGACCGATATTCAGGCTGCCCTCGGTCTTGCACAGCTTCGCAAAGCCCATAGGATGTGGGAGCGCCGGCGTGCCATAGCCCACCGCTACAACGAGCATTTCAAGGATTCACCCTATATTATAACTCCAACGATTCTGGACGGAACCGAAACATCGTGGCATTTGTATGTTGTTAAATTGCGCTGCGAGCGCTTGACGATATCGCGTGATCAATTTATCAATGAGCTGCAACAGCGGGGTGTGGGAGTATCGGTGCATTTTATACCGTTACACCGACATCCGTTTTACCGAAGCGTCTATCACACACGGCCAAAAGATTTTCCGAATGCCGAATGGATTTACGATCGCTGTATTTCCCTGCCGATCTATCCGGATATGACCGATGCCGATGTCGACTATGTTGCAGAGCAGATTATTGATATTGCACAGCGCCACGAAAAACCAGTGCCTGCCAGCATGCAGATCCCCCTTGCTGCTCCGGACATCACCGAGAAAGGTCGCGCTGCAGTGCTGGATGTTTTGAAGACAAACACCTTGAGCTTCGGGCCGCGGCTCACCGAGTTTGAAGAGGTAGCAGCAGCATTTGCCGGACGGAGCTTTGGGGTTGCCGTGAACAGCGGTACAAGCGCCCTGCACCTGATCGTACGGGCGCTCGGCATCGGTCACGGCGACCGCGTCATTACAACGCCGTTTAGCTTTATCGCATCGGCAAACTGTATTCTGTTCGAGCGGGCGGAACCGGTTTTTGTGGATATTGATGAGCGTGACCTGAATCTGCGGCCGGATCTTGTTGAGGAAGCGCTCAAAAAGGATCGGCACCGTAAGATCAAGGCGATCCTTGCCGTGGATATTTTTGGTTATCCGGCTGCATGGGATGAGCTTTCCCGGATTGCCGAGAAGTACGGCGTAGCACTCATTGAAGACAGTTCCGAAGCGCTCGGATCGGCATATCGCAGCCCGGAGCATATTGCACACCCGCTGTGGCGATTTTATAAACGCACCGGATCCTTCGGCGATGCAGGCGTATTTGCATTTTACCCCAATAAGCAGATCACAACCGGCGAAGGGGGCATGATCCTGACGGACAACCGTAAAATCTACGACCTATGCCGCAGCATGCGGAATCAGGGGAGGACCGATGAAGGCGGGTGGCTTGGCCATGTACGGCTCGGTTATAACTACCGTATCAGTGATATCAACTGTGCGCTCGGCATTTCACAGCTTAGCAGGATTGATGAGATTTTGAAAAAACGGGAAACGGTTGCACTAAAGTATACTGATCGGCTCAGGGGTTGTAACGACCTTTTGGTTCCCTATCAAGCGCCGCATGTCAAAATCGGATGGTTTGTCTATGTGGTGCGGTTGCAGCGCACGTTTACGCGGCGACAGCGCGATACGATCATGACCATTTTGAAGGAGAAGGGTATTGAGACAGGTAACTATTTCCCGCCGATCCATCTGCAGCCGTTTTACCGCACGGCCTTCGGTTACAAACGCGGTAATTTTCCGGTTACCGAACGGGTTGCGGACAGGACCATCGCGCTGCCCTTTCACAACAATCTGCAGGATCATGAGATCGACTATGTTGTGGAGCATTTGCTGGAGGCAATTGCCGCAGTGCGCGACAAGCAACGGGAAACTTCACTGCGGTAACTCAAAAATCGCAACGCACGGACG
>JAOAHH010000165.1 GCA_026415325.1 Thermodesulfobacteriota bacterium
TAGTTTTCAGGTGAGACAACGATGCGTTATTGCTGACAACCTTATTCATGACCACGGAAGTACATTATATTTATCTGGTGCTTTATTACGGACAAAGGTACCATAAGAGCATGACACCACAATGACAGTGCTGTTAAAAAAATTACATTTTGTTGTTTTTAGTGGGTGAAGCAAAAAGGCCTACGCCGATCGCCAAGTGTATGCCTTGAGTAAAAACGCCCGTTAAAAAAGCTGACATCCGGATGGGGTTTCATCGTGTACGGGATAGCGTTTGCATAAAAGGAAACTTCCGGAACAATTGCTGCAGGCAGAGAGCCCGAATAACCAGCAGCGTTGAAGTGACCGAAACACGTAATCCGAACTATCCATGGACGCCGCTACCGAAAAGCGCAAAAACAGCAGACTCTTGAGAACAATGCTCGTGCCTATGCACTGCACAGGAAGCTGCCGCAGCAGCGGCCGTCCCAGAAGCTGGGGAAAAAATAAATAACTACCGAACCGAACAGGGAGGCACTATTACCAAGCAGTGCACCCTATATAAAACAAAACAGCATACCGGCAAGCGCACAGATTGACAGTCGCGGCATGCCCTCGCGACAAGCGCGGACCCGCCAAGAAGGAACAGGCACGGTGCCCATGCATGACACCTGGCAAGCTGGTCCTTAAGGAAATCGATGTTTAAAGGATTAAAATATTTTTCCAGCACTGAAAACTTTATCGGGGCAACCGAGCAGACAAGCACTGCAAGCTTTAAGGAGGTTGCGCCTTGAGTCCTTATTTACGAGATCAGCATCCTGCTGAGCACCCTGTGAGAATGTTTTAAATTCTTCTTTGTGTTTCATAGTGTATGGGCAGTGTTACTCATCATGATCGTTACGGTCATTGTCGTCCGTGGTTTTCAGCTCACCGGCTTTCGGAGGATGAATCGTTTTTACTCTTACGCTGTCGGCAATGTTTGAACCCTTTTTCAACCGAGCACTTATTTTTAAACCCGGCTGCAACTTTTTCATATCCTCGGCTGCGACAACTATAGTCTTCTGCTGTCCGGTTTTGTCTTCTTTGATAACCACCGTATTTTTTTCACTGTCCACTGACAAGGAAACGACTATTCCTCTAATTTTTTCAGACCTATCCCGGGAGCATCCGGCGGCAAACAGACAGACCAGAATAATCAGCATAATTCCATAGCAAGCATTTCTTTTCACGGTGCATATTCCTTTCTTGTATTGTATGTTTATTACTCCTGTTGAGCATGCGGCGGTGCTGTATAGAACAGTACCACATGATCGGCCCCTCCCTCGCTGCCCTTATGATTTTTAAGCTCGCTGGACTCTGCGGCAGCACCGAATACATCGATTACTTCATGTGTATTATCAGCATCCGTCACAACTGCCTTGACTCTGGCTTGCACCTGCAAGTTGTCATTTATTTCAGGCTTTAAAAGTCGGTTGTAATAAAATGCAAGCAAGTGTCCGAGACGGCCGGTCGTTTTGTAAATCAAGACTTCATCCGGCTTGATATTGCGTTCATGCAGCATTGTATAAAGCCTTTGAACATCCGATACCCGTTCATTACGGGCGGTTTGTAAAAGATCAACAAAAAGCAGAGAGCACACACACAGCGCACACATAAAAGCCGTGCCATTCTTCATTGAGCTCGCGGCAACCCCAAGCATGACAAGCCCTGCACAGGAAACCATGAGCGGCGCAAGAGAAAAGCCGGCCTTCAGCCAGATAACAAACGGGAAGCCGAGACACAGAACCGAAGCGGGAATTTTCCACCATGTCACAATCACATCATAAATCCTAGAAAGTGTCTGATCCGCTCCCCATGCAGTCAGAATCGCAAGGGGCGCAAAAGCAGGCAAGAGATAACGGAAAACCTTTGCGGGTATACAGTGGATCAGAAAAAGGTACATCCCTATCCAAAGGAGTAGAAAAAGCTTGCGTGGATCGGAACGGAGCTCGCTTCGGTTTTTCCAAACAAACGGAGCGGCAATGACGGCGAGCAGGGAACCGGGGAAAAATTTTGCAAAAAACACCGGAATATAATACAGCATGCCCGCATGCCGGCGCATGATGGTTTTATGTTGCAGCAGGTATATGAAGGTATCAAAATCTTTGTGTGCAACAAGCGCTACAAGATAGGGCAGCACGGTCGCGACAAATGTCATCCCAGACAGGAAAAAGAGCTTCATCCGCGCTTGTCGCCATCCGCGCTGCACCAGGAGAAAAGCCAACATGATACCAATCGGCAGCAATGCGGCAGGCCCTTTCACCAGAGCGGCAAGCCCCATACTCAGCCAGCCTGTGCTGTAGCAGAGCGCCTTCCGGCGACTGCTCTTGGCCGCATACCCCTCATAGAATAAAAAGAGTGTGAGCGAAAAGAATGTTGAGTAAACAATATCATTGCGGAACCTTCTGGTGAGAATGAAAAAGCCGTAGCTTGACAGCAGCAGCATGGCTGCAGAAAAGCCTGTTTTCATGGATTCCCTGTCGCACATCCGCATGCTGAAGAAGAATGTTGCAAGCACGACCAGCAGGCCGAAAAGCGCTGAAGGAAAACGGGCCGCAAAGGCATTGACACCAAAAAGCTTATAGGAAAGCGCGATAAGGATTGTATGCAGCGGCGGTTTGTCTACATAGATATCGCCGCCGCTGTGCATTATCACCCAGTCTCCGGTTTCAAGTATTTCCCTGCCGATTTCGGCAAAATGAGGGTAATCGTTGTTTTCAATCGTCCTGCCCCCGAGATTGAAGAAAAGGAAGAAGCATGAAAATGCCAAAAGGCATGCAAAAGATTTGGCGCATATCAAGCTGTTTTTGATGCGGCCAGTGTCTGCATTGAGCATTGCATGCAAACCTTAAAAGATCACCTCAATGCAGAAGTATCATAGCAAGGAATGATTACATGGATATGAAGTTTATATTAAATGATTGTAACAGTCCTTTTTATAGATTTTACAAAATCGTTTTTTATTATATAAACGTTCAACACACAACCCCTCATGAAAGACAAAAACCCATTGCCGTCAGGAATTAATTTAATTTAATGCCCGAGTAACTTTTGTTTCATTTTCAGGTGTTAGTTTTTTAGGAAATTATGATACCAATCCGGTATGGTTTTCAAACATATAAAAGAAGGCAGACATGTCGGTAAGGTTTTCATTCAAGATATCAAACGGATATAACAGCAGATCAGCAACCGTTGCTGCTGATCCCAAGGCGATATCGTTGGAAGGTGAAAAACCCTGCACAATTTTTCTTATCCACGGCCTTACCGGAACGCCCAATGAGATGCGTTTTTTGGCGCATTATTTCAACCGGAAACGGGGCTATTCGGTGGTATGCCCGCGGCTTGCCAATCATGGCGCGCCCCTCTATGTCTTGAAAAAGACAAAATGGGAGGATTTTTATGCGTCTGCCCGCGAGGCATTTGTGCAGCTCCGGAAGATAACCGCCGGACCGGTTTTTACCGCGGGTCTTTCCATGGGAGCGCTGCTGTCGCTCCTGCTTGCACAGGAGTTTGCCAGCGACATCGCCGGGGTGAGCTGCCTGTCGCCCACACTGTTCTATGACGGCTGGAACGTGCCGTGGTATTCCTCCATCGTGCTTCCGTTGCTTTGTTTGCCGCCGCTGAAATATTTTTGTTATTTCAAGGAAGACCCGCCGTACGGCATAAAAAACCGTGCATTGCAGCAGCGGATCCATAAATATTACAGCACAGCAACGCTCGATGATACGGAAGGCGTGGCGGAATACGGCTACCCCTTCTTTCCCATGACGCTGTTACATCAGTTGAAACGACTCGTGCGCTATTGTGTCAAAATTCTGCCGTCGGTGCAGGTTCCCGTGCAGCTTATCCAGGCACGAGAAGACGACATGACCAGCATTCGAAACTCAACGTTCATTTATGAAAAGATCAACTCGGATATGAAAGAGATGGTGTTGCTTGAAAACTCCTACCATGTGATCACCGCAGACCAGGAACGCAGCACGGTCGCCCGAAAGATGGACGAGTTTTTCCAGCGCATTATCGGTTTCACCCCTCATCTTTGGACAAACGGCACGAGAATAGTATGACTGAGCAATTTCGCACGGCGATTGCAGCGGTTCCGCAAAAAGCATCTGTTCGAATAACAAATTCCTTTGACGGTTGCCACGCATTATCAGACTGCATGGTTTTTTTTGACTTTGACAATACGCTCACGCCCTTTGACGTGCTGGACGGTGTCATAGAAAAATTTTCAATCAACCATGACTGGATTGCCTACGAGGAAGCATGGAGGAAGGGGAAAATCGGCTCAAGGCAGTGCCTTGAAGGGCAGCTTCGTTCAGTTCGGGTAACCAAAAAGGAATTGACGTCGTATTTATCGGACATCGAGGTGGATCCTTCGTTGCACCGACTGCTCGCACTGCTACGCAACATCGGTATCAAAGCAGTCATCCTCAGCGACAGTTTTTCCTTTATGATCGATGTTGTTTTGAAAAACAACGGCATAACCGGCATCACGGTATATTCAAACAAGATTAGGTTTTATAAAGACAGACTCATCCCTTCATTCCCTTATACTAACAACTTGTGTTCTCATTGCGCCCATTGCAAGACAAGCACCCTCTCAAACGAGGCATTTAAAAATAACATGATTGTGTATGCCGGCGACGGGCTCTCGGATATCTGTCCTGCATGCCATGCCGATATTGTTTTTGCCAAAAACAACGGCTCGCTTTTGAAGTACTTCAACGACACCGGCCGTGAGTGTTTTTCGTTTGATACATTGGGAGAGATGTATACTTATTTCATGAGCATGCAGAAGGCCGCTGCAGTAGCCTGCCCGTAGGCATTGCTTAATAATCCGCACTGCGCTTTCTCCTTTGATTTTTTGGGCCTGCGTATTTGCTTATCTGATGATATACCCATTCAAACATTCCGGAGGATATCCTATGAACGCCAGACCACGCAACGATGCACCAGCTTCTCAATGCAGCGTCAGTCAATTACTGGAGTTGGAGTCACAATACTGTTCTTACGGCGACACCGTCCATTACGCTGACGAAATAAAAATTTTTGATCGGTCCGAAGGAATCTATTTGTATGATAAAGAAGGAGTGGCTTACCTTGACATGCAAATGTGGTATTCCGCGGTAAACTTCGGGTACGGCAACAAACGGCACAACGATGCACTCAAACGTCAGCTCGATAAACTCCCACAACTTGCTTGTCAGTATTTGCATGAGGAAAAAATACTGCTTGCTACGAAAATTGCACAGCGTATTCAAAAAACCTTTAACGTCAAAGGAAGGGTTCATTTTAACGTCGGCGGATCAGCCGCGATAGAAGATTCCTTGAAAATAGTCCGCAAGCACACGGGAAAGAATCTCGTATTCGCGTTTATGGGAAGTTATCATGGTCGCACCCTTGCAGCGTCGGAAATAACCTCGAGCTACCGGTACCGTGAGCCATTCGGACATTTTTCAAACAGAGCCTACTTTATTCCCTATCCGTATTGTTTCAGATGTTTTTTTGGTAAAAAGCGGCAAGACTGTGGGTTGTACTGTTTGCACCAGTTTGAAAAATTATTTGAATCTGAATATTACACCATCTTGAACAAAAAAAACGATACGAGTGAATTCGCCGCATTTTATATAGAACCCCTCCAGGGAACCGGCGGCTACATTATTCCGCCGCCAGAATATTTTCGAGGGTTGAAGAACGTTCTTGATCGGTACAGCATTCTTTTGGTGGATGACGAGGTCCAGATGGGAATTTTCAGAACCGGAAAATTCTGGGCCATCGAACACCTCGATATTACGCCCGATGTGATTGTGTTTGGAAAAGCCCTGACCAACGGGCTGAACCCCATATCCGGGATATGGGCACGGGAAGAGCTGATTTCGCCAAAGGCTTTTCCGGCGGGCATGACACATTCAACGTTTTCATCCAATCCATTGGGCACGGCGATCGGCCTTGAAACAATGAAGATTATCGCAGAAGAAGAACCCGCTTTGTTGGAAACAATTCCCCGGAAAGGAAAATATTTTGCAGATCGCATCAGGCTGCTCCAAAAAAAGTATCCGCAGATCGGCGATGTTGACTCACAGGGGCTGGTTATCCGTATTGAAATGTGCCACAAGGACGGCTACACGCCGAACCGGGAACTGACCGATGCTATGACCAACATCGGACTCTCTGGAAAATTGGAGGGCAACGGCAAACGCATGGGGATTATTTTTGATGTCGGCGGCTACTATAAGAACGTTTTTACGCTTTCACCGTCTTTTTACATTACTGAACAAGAATTGGATCTCGCAGCAGATCTGTTTGAACAGGCGCTGCGCCGGGGTCTTCAACAGATCGGCTAATTGCCAGCACTCAAGCATTCGTTTGTAATCGAGGCATGAAGAGGACCGTTAAATGGCGCCTAAAACAAGGTTGTTCTACAAACACCCGATATGAAAAAACCAAAAGGCAAGCTGACACTCGAGGTTTTTTTTCTTATCATACTCACCGATGTGATTGAGTCGTTTGCCGAACTTTTTTGGAAAAAAGGCGCGCTGGCAACCGGCATTGATAACGTGACATTCGCCAACGTTACCCAGTTTATGTCCAGCATGCTCACGGGTCCAGAATTTCTGACCGGCCTATTTCTGTATATCGTCAATTTTTTTTTGTGGGTCACGGTTTTGTCACGGGTTGATTTGAGCGTCGCCTTTCCGACCGGCAGCACCAGCTACATTATTGTCGCCCTGCTCTCAATGGTTTTTCTGGATGAGCACATTTCCCTGTACCGGTGGAGCGGAATCATCTGTATCATAACGGGAATCTATTTTATCTCAAAGTCGGCAAACGATGGAGGATCCCCTGCATGACCTTCAAAGTTTTTTTTCTTGTGCTTGTTGCAGAGGCATGCAGTGCCGGCATGCATATTCTTTTCAAGCGCGGCGTCAATACGCTTGAGCCCGGCAGTATGCGCAGCATAAAGGGATACCTGCGCTTTGTCAGGAGCGTTCTGAAAAACCCGTCGGTCTGGGCAGGCCTGCTGGTTGTCTGCTGTGGCATGGTGGTCTGGCTTTTGGTGCTTGCCCATGCGGAGCTAAGCCTTGCATTCCCCCTTGACAGCATTCAGTATGTCTTCATACTGCTTGCATCTGCAGCGCTCCTTGGAGAGCGCGTGAACCGCTATAGAATCCTTGGGACGTTTTTTATCATTGCCGGCATTGTTTTGGTTGCGCTACAATAGACGCCAACAGAAAGCGAGCCGCGAGACAAGCTATGAAAACATCTTGTTTGCTTTGTGTGTTGTGCTGTGTTGCAGCAACGGGGTATGCACGGGATATCGCGGGGACGGCGGTTCCCGAAACGCTTGCTGCAAGGGGGGTATCGCTCAAATTGAACGGCGCAGGCGTGCGGACGAAGTTCTTTATGGATATTTATGTCGGCAGTCTGTATCTGTTGCAGCCGCGGAAAGATCCTGGTGTCATCATCCGGTCAGATGAGCCGATGGCAATCCGGTTGCAGATTCTTTCGAGTTTAATTAGCAGCGACAAGATGGAGGCTGCGACCCGGGAAGGGTTTCAGAATGCAACCGGAGGAGCCGTCGCGCCGCTGCGTGATGAAATCGAGCGATTCATCGAGGTGTTCCGGGAAACGATCGTAAAAAACGATGTCTATGAGATGATTTATGTACCCGGGGATGGAACACAGATCTATAAGAACGGCACCTTGAAGACAACAATCTCCGGGCTGCCGTTCAAGCAGGCACTTTTCGGAATTTGGCTCTGCGAAAAACCGGCGCAGGAGAGTTTGAAACAGCAAATGCTTGGAAGATAGTGCGAGAGGGGATGTGCGTGCCCTCTCCCCTGCCTGCGTTGCGAACCTTCTGGTGCGCGAAATTAGAACGAGCGATGTCCTTTGAATCCGCCGCCCTGCCGGCGCGGTCCTTTGCGGTCCGTTTGCGGTTTTGCTTCGTTGACGACAATGCCCCTGCCGTAGAGCGCGACGTTGTTCAGCTTTTTGATCGCTTCCTGTGCAAGTTCGTCGGAAGCCATTTCAACAAAGCCAAACCCCCGCGACTGGCCTGAAAATTTGTCCATGACAATATTGGCCGAGACACATTCGCCGACCTCGCCGAATTTTTTCTTCAGATCATCTTCGGTTACCTTGTAGGACAGATTACCCACATACAATTTTTTACCCATGTGTTTCTCCTGTATAGTGATAAATATTCCGGCGCTCGGATGCCAGCTTCGGTCTATGAAGCGTTTGACCCTGATCGCGCCTCCCTATGCTTCAATGCAAAAGCCCTCAGGATCTTAATTTAAAATCCCGAGGGCTGCTCTGCAGGGTACCGTAAGGATTTAAATTAAAAAGAGAGTGCTTTTTTCTTTATTAGTAAATCTTTCATACATCCTGATAAATGTCAATGAAAAAGTACGGTTGCCGGGATCAGCATAGAAGGCATTCGACGATGCATAGATTGGTCTGTTCATTGACCTGTGCAATAACCGCCTCATCGCAGTTTTCGGCTGTCCAGCGCCGTGGATGGTCAAAACGGGCGCAGCATCGTTTGAACGTGCTGGTAAAAACTGGGGGTGAATACTCACCGGTTATATCAACCCCTGCAACCACAAGATGTTCCTTGAAGATGCGGAGCATACGCAGCAGCACATCGAGCCCGATGCTCCCCGCTTCCCAGTTGGTCAATGCATGCGCAGGCAGCAGGCAGTCCTTATCAATGCTGATATAAACGCGTTTTCCGGAAAGCCTTTTGGCAAGCGAAAACGCAAATTCTTCAGGATCCTTTTGCTTCAGGTTTTGCCAAACAATCGTGGTTAGCGGTCCCCATTTTCGCGTCTGCATTGATCCGTTGACGGGAACGTGTCTGAAAAAAACGCGGGAAACCCTCTGCTCCCAAGGATACACTTCAACTCTGTTGCCTGAAAGGGCCTGCAGGTTTCCGCAGTGGAGCGCCGGTCCGTGCAGGTCATTCGAGGCAATGCCGATGAGCACCATTTTTTCAATGAGTTGCTGACGCAGCACTGCGCTCACCCATGAACCGCATCCGCGCCGCGGCGGCAATATATCCCAGTCGGGGTGATTGTCAAAAACAATGACGCTGAGCGGTTCGGTGAACTGTTCAAGCAGCAAACTGGTGACGTGGTGAAAATCCCCCGAGCCTGTCAGCGTAATGCTGTGGCGGAATTCCGGCGCGAGTACCGCCCGTATCCTGGCGGCATCCCGCTCGCTTGTCCACAACCGGCACGATGGCCCTATGTGGGTACAATCAACGATTGCGGGATCAAAACGTTCAAGAAAGCGGGGCTGGTTTAGCAGGCTGTTGTCAAAATTTAAAATACGAACGGTATGTGAAAGCATGGTCTTTGCGCCCTTCATCACATGGCGTATTGTGCCTACTATCTGTTCAAAAAATGCGCAAGTCGTTTTAAAAGACAGTTGATGACAAAGTTTGTGTGTCGGGCGTAGGCGTACAGAGGGAGAAGGCGTGCGCCAAGCCGCGTTTTCGGCGCATAATCGGTTTGCCCCACCTGGTAGTGCCGCACTCCGTGTTGAATGCACCATGCAATGTTGTAACACCAGCTGACGAAGTAGAGATTGCAGTCGCGGGAAACGGCATAGTCAAACCCGATGAATTTATCAATCAGCAGGTCGCCATACAGAAAACACAGATTAAAGGCAGCGAGTTTTTCATGCACGTAATACAGGAAGTATTTACAGTGCGGGCCGAGGTTCCTGCTGATGCTAAGAAAAAAGTCTCGGGTCAGCCTCTCAAATTTTGTTGCGCCGGCATCATGGGTCTGGAGATACAGCCGGTACACGTCATCGAGTACGGAATCCACGCTGTCCACAACCTCGGTTCTGATAAAAGACCGATGACCGCTTTTTTTCAGTTTTCTGCGCAGATCCTTGCGGGTTGCATGGCTGAGCGTGCCGAGATATTCATCAAAAGAGCCGACATTGAGTTCGACAATCGCCGAGGGGAAACTGGCTGTTTTGAAAAAGCCTTCTGCCTGGAGCCCATCAAGCAAAACCGCATCTTCTGAGCAGAAATCTTTAAAAACAATGAGGCGCGCCTGCTGTTCTTCGGCAAAGCGCTGGAGGGTGTGGGCCAGCTGAACGATTACCGCAGCTCTGTCCTGGAGATCACTTCTGAGACCGATAGTCCCATGCTCACCGAACGGCGAGCCGCAGAACAATGTTTTAAAGACGAGGAATCGTGGGAATATGCTGCGCAGTTTTGCAACAATCCTTCCAAGCGTCTGCTCGAGCACGTTGCCGACAAAGAATTCATACAGAAAAACCGGAGCGATACAGCAGAGCCTGCCGGCCTCAAACAGCAGCACATAAAAAAAAGAAAACTCTTTAAGGTTTGATTCTTCAAGCGCGCGGTAAAATCCGTACCCTTCAGGTTTGTCGCCGAATAGCGCATCCCAGTCTGCCTTTTCTATTTTACTAATTGAATCAACGACTCTATAATCCATGAACGCAAAAAAACTTTACAAACACTACAAACGATAGTGTATCTGAACACAATTAACTTTGCCATTATAAACTGAGCACAGTTCTCATGTCGATATTTCGAGATATTCCTCCCACCGCCGGGTTCCCGCTGCACGCTCAGGAGATCGTTGCTGCGATCACATGTTCGCGGGGCGAGGATCCGCTTGCCGATGATTTTAAAAAGTATCTGAACGCTCCTTATGCCCGGACAACCTGCTCAGGCACCGCCGCCCTATTTTTTATCTGCTGTGCGATACAAAAGATGACATCCCGGAGAACCATTCTGATCCCTTCGTTTATTTGTCCACTGGTACCGCTTGCCCTGCGGCGCGCCGGTTTTACCGTGGCGGTGTGTGATATCGGGGCTCAGGATTTTAATTTTGATCAAGCGCGCCTTGAAACGATCTGCGCTGCAAACCGGGATATCGCTGCCGTTGTCATCAATCATCTTGCCGGAATCCCCGCAGATGTGGAAGCGTCGCTGACTGTGGCCAGGAAACATAACATCATTGTCATTGAGGACTGCGCGCAGGCCCTTGGCGCTTTTTCAAAAGACAGGAAGGTCGGCACCCTTGGCGATTTTGCCTTTTTTAGCTTTGCAGCAGGCAAAGGGCTGACCATGTACGAGGGCGGCATGATGGCGACCATGCATGAGCAATATGCCTCGCTGCTTGATGATGCAGCAGCGCTGTATGCACCTCGCAATGCAGCGCTGGAGACCGTCCGCGTGCTTCAGCTGTTCGGGTACTGGCTTTTCTACCGTCCGGCGCTTTTCTGGTTTGTTTTCACGCTGCCGCAGCAGCTCTGGCACCTGTGCGGCAACGATATACGAGCGCTTCGGGAACATTTTAACCTTAACTTCCCCCTGCATGCCGTTTCGCGGTTCAGGATCGGCGTTGCGCACAGCGCCTTCACCCGTCTTGACGGAGAAATTGCGCAGCAGCGGGAAAAGGCGTTGTGGTATTTTCGAAAACTCGAAGGCTGCAGAGGTGTGCGGCTTCTCCAGGAGAGTTCAGGGGACAGAGCGACCTATCCTTATGTAACAGTTGTCTTTGATGACCCCGCCGCAAGAAATAAGGTGCTCCAGCATTGCGTTCGTGCAGGGATTGGTATTTCACAGATCTATGCTCGCGCAATAGGAGATTACCCCTATCTAAAAAAGATCGTCCCCGCAGAACCGTACGATAACGGGCGGCTGATTGTCAAACGGACGCTGACACTGTCAACCAATACATTTCTAACAGAAAAAGATGCCGACGAAGTTGTGAGAATAATCAAGGAAATGCTGTAGGATGGGGAATCGGAGGAGTTATTGTTTTATTTGTCAATAAAAAATAATTCCGGTGCCCGATTTGCTGCTGTTCAAGAACCGTAACGCTATCGCGAAGCTCATTTGGCAGGGTAAGATTTTTTCTTGCGCGAGTAATTGCGTAGGTTTTACGAGGAGCGAGCAGTTCGGAGACAAGGTCCTTGTCCTGTTGCAGAACCGGAATGGGCCAGCGCCGCAGAAAATAATTAAAAAGCTCAGGTTCAAATGTGGCGACAAGCCTGTCGCCGGGGCCAAGATGCCGAGCAATGCGCTCGCAGAAAAACCTTCCGGATTTTATGCTGTTGATTGCCGGAAAGATAATCGTAACGATGAGCACAAAGATGACGGCAGTGGATGCAGCGACATGACCAAAGAAATATACGCTCCGGTTAAACCGGCACAACCACAACCCGGCAAGTCCTGCGCACACCAGCACGATACAGAGCGTATAAAAGGCCATTGCATGGTGCTGGATCGGTCGGATTACGGCAATATCAAAAACAAAGAGTCCTGCGCCGACCGTGCCAAAGCCTGCGAGCAACCAGCATAAGACCTTAAACGGTACGGTCACCATCCGCTGTGGAGGACTGCGCAGCCAATCTGCCCACAGTCGCGCCATGAGCAGCGCTGCAGCAGGATAGAGAGGGAGCAGGTACAAACTCCGCTTGCAGGACATTGATGAGAAAAAGAGAAAGGTTCCGGCAAACCATGCAAGCGGCAAGCACATATCACGAAGTCGTTCACGGCGCTTCCAATAATACAGACAGGCACTGGGGATAAAAACGCTCCAGGGGAAAAAATCGACCGGGAACTCGATGAGATAATAATAAAAAGGGTTTTGGTGACTATAGGACTCAATGGTGCGGCCAAAGGTCTGCTTAAAAAGAATGTTCTGGGTATAGGCGTCACCGCCCATA
Organism: Thermodesulfobacteriota bacterium; assembly: GCA_026415325.1. Classification (GTDB taxonomy): domain Bacteria; phylum Desulfobacterota; class WTBG01; order CAIYCZ01; family CAIRTM01; genus JAOAHH01. Next base: position 12,745 of record JAOAHH010000165.1, read on the forward strand.
AGGCAGGCAGGCACCAGCCAGAGCGAAAGCATGCCAGCGGCAAGCACAAGCCCCTTGCCGATGTGCAGGTGCCGGATAAAGCGCCACTCTTTTGTGAGCACCAGATATAGGAGAAATGAAATCAGCGGCACGAGCAGCCCGACCGGGCCTTTGGTGAGCAACGCCAGCCCCATGCAGGCATAGGCTGCAAGAAAGAAGGGAGTGCCTGCCGGAAGGCGCGTATACCCACTCTGGAGCAACATGATTGATGCGGTTGTCAGAAGCGTGAGCAGCGGATCAAGATGAGCGCTGATCGAGACGGTAAAAAACTGCTCTGAAGTAACGAGGATAACCGTTGCAAGCAGTGCGGTGAGGGGGTCGGCAATGCGCATTCCCAAAAAAAAAGTAAGCGTGACAACCCCGAGCGCTGCCATTGCCGCGGGCAACCGCGCTGCATAGGCGGTGACATCGCCAAAAAACCGGGAACACAGCGCCACCAGCCAGAAAAATAGCGGCGGTTTGTCGGGATACGGTTCGGCGTTCAGATGCGGCACCACGTACTGCCCAGTGGCCAGCATCTCGCGCGCAACTTGGGCATAGCGCGGCTCATCAGGATTCCACAGATCCCAACCGCCGAGATTGCCGAGCATCACGGCAGCGCTCAGCGGCAGGATGAGCCCAAAGAAAAGGCGTGTGGGAGAAACAGCTTGGTTCATCCGATAGTATTTATCGTGGCTGCCGTACGACGAGCCACAGGGAACTTGCCCCTCGTCGGATAAGAAACAGGATATTGTCCCCGGGCTTCACCTTGCGCAGCGCTGCAGCATAGTCCGCGGTATTTTTCACCGGTATGCGGTTAATCTCCTGAATAATATCGCCCGGCCGCAGACCCGCCTCCTCAGCCGGACTGCCGGATTCGATCTGGCTGATGATAACACCCTCTTTTCGCGGCAAGCCATACCGCTGTGCCATTTCCGGTGTAATGTTCTGGACGGTGATGCCAAGGTCGCGCTCTTCGCCGGCTGCCGAAGCAACCTGTTCCTGACGGTCTTTCATCTCGCCGATTTTTACCGTCACGGTTTTCTTCTTACCGTTGCGCAGAACCACCACATCAACCTTTTTACCCACCGGCGTTTCAGCCACACGCAACGGGAGATCTTCCATTTCACGGATTTCTTTGCCGTCAAATTCAATAATAATATCGCCGTTTTCTATGCCAGCCTGTGCGGCAGGACCCTCACGATCAACATCTGCGACCAGCGCCCCATATCCTTCTTTCAGACCAAAGGATTCGGCAAGCTCAGGCGTTACCTTTTGCACCACAACGCCGAGCCAGCCCCTGACAACCCTGCCGCGTTCTTTGAGCTGCGTGACCACCGAGCGGGCAAGGTTGATCGGAATGGCAAAACCGATGCCCACATTGCCGCCGCTCGGCGAATAGATCATGGTGTTAATGCCGACAACTTCACCGCGCAGGTTAAAAAGCGGCCCGCCGCTGTTGCCGGGATTGATGGAAGCATCGGTCTGGATAAAATCATCATAGGGGCCTGCACCGATTCGCCGCCACTTTGCGCTTACAATGCCTTGGGTTATCGTGCCCTGCAATCCAAACGGATTTCCGATGGCAATGACCCATTCACCGATCTCAAGCGAATCAGAATCACCGAGCCTTGCAACCGGCAGGTCGCCGTTGGGTTCCTTAATTTTTATCAGGGCTATGTCGGTTTTTTCGTCTCGGCCGACCACATTGGCAGCATACTCTTTTTTGTTGTACAGCGTAACCTTGATTTCATCCGCATCAGCGACAACATGGTTGTTGGTCAGGATATAGCCTTCACTATCGATGATAAACCCAGACCCCAGGCTTTGCTGCTTATACGCCCGGTTGGGAATGTCGCCGAAAAAGTGGCGGAAGAAATCATCCCCGAAAAAGTCCCGGAACGGATCCTGATCGCCGAAGGGGCTCTCAAACGGCGTCATAGGGCGGCGACGCGGCTTAATGATTTTTGTCGTGCTGATATTTACGGTAACCGGCATCAGCTTTTTTGCAAGCGAGGTAAAATTAGGAACGGTGAGCGTCGGCACCGAACCGTCATCGGTAAAAGCGATGCAGCGCTGCGGCAACATGCAGCATGCAGAAAAGGCAATAAGAATTACCACCACAAAAAGCAGAGACTTGCGGGGTTCTGTTTGTTGCCGTATCAGAGAGCTCTTGTTCATATATCCTCCATACCAGAAATCATTGGGTAAATGAAGGGACGGTGTTCGGTGTCCGGGCACCAAAACGATCACGCCACCTCTAATAATGGTGCATTGTATCGTTGACCGGTTTTTTTTTCAAGGGAAGAAGAGGAGCACCGCGGAGTTATTTTACGATTTTAATAAACAGCGCTTCATGAACCCCTTCGGAGCTGGTGATATACTTTACCTTTACCCGCTGGTCTTTCCGAAGCGCATCCAGCGGTACCGCACTTCCATTGTCGTCGTAAATCGTTGTCGTTGCTTTGACCAGCAGTGTGTCGACCGTCCCGCTGTCGCAGCGAACTATGAGCTCGGAACGATGGCCACGGGTTGGGTCGGCAAGGGAAACAGCGGTGACAACTCCGTTCGTATAGCGCACCGCAGGACAGGTAGGTGAGGAAACGGTTACCGGTATAATGGTATTGTCAGCACCATAGGCAGTAACGCTGACAAACGCAAGACACACGAAGACGGTGAAGTTCATCACAGCGGCCGTGATCATATGAACACAGCGCCGTCGGAGACGGTTATGAACACAGGGGGAGAGGGCTTCCGACATATTTTGGCTTTGATCTGCAGGCATAGCAATAAACGGCCGTGTTATCATTGCCCGTACCCTACTCCACCACAATTAAAACATGTTTAGAACAGTATTAAAAAGTTCTAATGTTCTGGAATGCTGACGGTAAACGTGGTCCCCTGCTCCGGAGAGCTCGTTGCACTAATGGTGCCGTTGTGTGCGCCTACGATCGAGCGCGCAATGCTCAACCCCAACCCAAAACCACCGGTTGCGCGCGCCTTATCGACACGGTAAAACCGATCAAAAATGTGCGGCAAGTCCTGTTCCGGAATACCGCAGCCGGTATCGTGAACCGTTACCGTGATGCTCCCGCCAGAACGATATGCCGTAATTGTGACAGTTCCTTCCGGAAAACTGTACTTGATCGCATTGTCGATCAGGTTGACAAAGACCCGGCGCAGGTATTCCGGTATACCGGTTACCATAAGGCCTGGTGTGGGCACATAGGCAAGCCGTACCTGCTTTTGCGAGGCAAGCACCTCCATATCGGCAACGATGTCGGCGAGCATCTGTCCGATATCACAGGGCTGGCGTTCTGCTACCATGGCGCGGTCTTCGAGTCGCGCAAGCATGAGGAGGTTGCCCACGATCATGTTGAGCCGCTCAATTTCTTCGAGGCAGCTTTTGAGCACAGATTCATATTCTTCAGGTGTCCGCGGTTTTTTGAGGGCAACGCTGATTTCACCTTCAAGGATCGTGAGCGGAGTTTTCAGTTCATGGGAGGCATCTTGAACAAACTGGCGCTGGGTATCAAATGATTGTTCAAGACGCGCCAGCATATCGTTGAAGGTCACGGCAAGATCGTGGATTTCATCCCGTGAGCGCGGTACCGGCACCCGCAGTTTCAGGTTGCGGGCGGTGATCTGCTGGACCGATTTTATCATAGCCGCAATCGGTCGCAGGGTAACGGTTGCAAGTGCATACCCGATAAGGCCGGTGCAGACAATGGTGAGCGGGAGCAATACCATGAGGATTGTTTTCAGGTCTGCAAGCGCATTGTGGATTGAGGTCATGGGGCTTGCTACCTGCACGATGTAGACGACGGTAGCGTTTTCGCTGACCGGTTTGGTAAAGACGCGCAGCATGGTCGGCGCATGCGAAGAAAACGGCGCCTTTACGGTATCAAATCGTGATCGGCCGTTCAGGGCATCCTGAAAGATGTCTTTGGGGAAAATCAGCCGCTGCGAGATATTGGGTGATGAGGCAATCACGGTGCCGGTACTGTCCGATATCTGCACAATGATGTCAAGAAGGTCTGGCCGGTTGGATTCTTCGATGACCCACCGCTGGGCGATTTTTATAAAGTTGGGGTTGTTGGTTTTGCTGAGTCGGGTGGGACTGATCCCGTCGTGCTGCGCTTCGCGTTGTTCTATCTCCCAATAGGTATCGATGGCTTCTGCAATGCCCTGGGCGCGGGACTGGAGGAGGTTGTCAAGGTTTGTGGAGAGGTCCCCGAGCAGCCGGTCATACAGCACAATGCTGAAGCACAGCATCAGCAGTGTCAGCAATGCCATATGGGAAATGATAATTTTGAGACGCAGGGAACCCCACTGCATGCTAATCTTTCAGCATGTAACCACGGCCGCGGACGGTGTGGATAAGCTTTTTCTCGTGACCGGCATCGATCTTGTTGCGCAGATAATTGATGTAGACATCAATGACATTGGTACTGGTGTCAAAATCGATGTCCCAGACATGCTCATAGATCATAGTGCGGGTCACCACCGTCCCAGCGTTACGCATCAGGTATTCAAGCAGTGCAAATTCCTTTGCCGACAGCGGAATCTCGGTGCCGGCGCGCGTGACAGTATGGGTCAAAAGGTCAAGCGTCAGATCCGCGACCTGCAGTTTTGTGGCTGGCTGCCCGGCAGTGCGCAGCAGCACTCTAATGCGGGCAAGCAACTCTTCAAACGCAAAGGGCTTGGTGAGATAGTCGTTGGCGCCGGCATCCAGTCCGGTGACTTTATCTGCCACCGCACTTTTTGCCGTGAGCATGATGATGGGGGTCTGTATTTTTTCCTGCCGGATCTGGCGGCATAAGGTAAGGCCGTCGAGTTTAGGCAACATGAGATCAAGAAGGATGACATCGTAGTCGTTTTCGCATATAAGCCGGTATCCTTCCTCGCCGTCATACGCCACATCCACTGCATAGCCTTCTTCTTTAAGGCCGCGCTTGATAAAGGATGCTATTTTTTTTTCATCTTCGACGACAAGGATCCGCATACCCACTGCTCCCCATGCCGGTTATGTCCCCGCCGCTTCATCCGGTTCGTCCCGATCCCCTGCAGCGTCAATGAACTTAGCTGCCTCTTCGCGCAACACGCGGCGCAGATTCTTGCCAGCAAGATTGCGGGGAATCGTATCCCTGAATATAACTTTACGGGGCACTTTGTACCGGACAAGATTGGCTTTACAGTACTGGATGATTTCTTCGGCCGTCGCCTGCTGCCCTTCACGGAGCACCACAAAGGCATACACTTTTTCTCCCCGCAGTTTGTCAGGCATACCGACAACCGAAGCGTCGGCGATTTTCGGATACTGCAACAAAAACTCCTCGATCTCCCGCGGATACACATTGAACCCTTCTGAGATGATCATATCTTTTTTGCGTTCCACAATATAAAAATATCCCTGTTCATCCATACGTGCAATATCGCCGGTACAGAGCCATCCGTCAACGAGCGTTTCGCGGGTCTCGTCAGGACGTTGCCAGTAACCGCTCATCACCTGCGGCCCCTTGATACACAGCTCGCCCGGCATTCCCGTCGGCACCTCCTGTCCGGTTTCCATATCGAGGATTTTGCAATCCGTATCAGGGAGCGGCAACCCAATGCTGCCTTCCTTGCGGATCCCTTTAACCGGATTTGCATGGGTGACCGGCGAAGCCTCAGACAGCCCGTAGCCTTCGATGATGGTGCCGCCGGTTATGGTTTCAAATTCATGCAGCACTGTGCCTGGCAACGGTGCTGCACCGGACACGCAGTAGCGGATCGACGAGATATCGTATTTTTTTATGTCGCGGTAGGAACCGAGCACGCTGTAAATGGTCGGGATACCGGGGAGGGTTGTTGCCTGATAGGTTTTTATCGCTTTGAGAATGTCTTTTGCAACAAATTTTGGGAACAGCACCATTGTTGCGCCAACAGATATGGGGAGATTCAGCGCAACCGCCATCCCGTAAGAGTGGAAAAACGGAAGCACAGAGATGAAAATTTCTTCGCCGTCCCTGAAGCCGCTGTACCATGTGCGTGCCTGAAGGTTGTTGCAGACGATATTGCGATGCGACAGCATAGCGCCTTTAGCGCGCCCGGTTGTTCCTCCGGTATACTGCAGCACCGCAAGTTCATTCCAGTCAAGCTCGGGACGGGTGGGCGGGGGTACGGACATCTTCATGAGCCGCTGAAACAGAAAAACGCCGTCGCGCTCTTCAATGGACACTTTCTCAGTTTCTTTTTGTGCGATAATAGGGTAAAGAAGCTTCTTGAGCGGCGGCAGGTAATCCTGTACTTTGCCGACAATAACCCGTGCAAGCCCAGTGTCGGACATAACGGCCCTGACCTGTGGGAACAAAAGATCGAGCGTGATGAGGGTTGTAGCCTCGGAATCGCGGATCTGGAAGGCAAGTTCCTGTTCATTATACAGCGGATTTGTCGGAACAATCACCGCACCCAGCTGCAGCGCGGCGAAATATGCAATAATAAATTGAGGGCAGTTCGGCAACAGAAGCACCACCCGCTCACCACGCGTCACGCCGATTGCTTGCAGAGCGCCGGCAAACTGCTGCACGGCAGCCCACAGTTGCTCATAGGTTAGCGTAAAGCCGAAAAAGATCAGAGCGGTTCTGTTCGGAAATCTGCTGACTGCACGCTCGAGAATACTATAAATTAGTGACGGCGAATAGGAGAGCGTGTGCGGCACCTGCGGATCGTAGGAAGAAAGCCACGGCCTCTGTTCCATAAAAAATCTCCTGTGTGTGCGGGCAGCCGACGCTATTGGTTGGCATACCGATTGTTTTTTGTTCACTTTAATACAACCACGGTTATGAACTCAAGTAGTTTTCTGGCAAGCATCAGGCGCAAGCCTTTAGCAATCGTTGCGGCACTCTTCACAGGCGTGCTGATGGCCGCAGCCTCCCCTGGCATCAACTTCCACTTGCTGGCATGGATCTGCCTTGTCCCGCTACTGATGGTGGTAAATAAGCAGCCGTGCCGCTCAGGGCTTCTGCTGGGGTGGCTTGCGGGGTTCATTTTTCACCTTGGGTTGATTTACTGGGTTGTTGTGTCCATGACCGTCTATGGAGGGCTCCCGTGGTATGGAGCGGTACCCGTGCTTCTTCTTTTTTCTGCCTTCCTTGGGCTGTTTACTGCTGTGCCGATATCACTTTGCTGTGCGGTACGCAGCAGAGCTGGGTGGCCATGCACGGCAGTGTTACCCCTGTTTTGGACGGCCTTTGAATATATTAAATCTTGGTTTTTGACCGGCTTCCCCTGGGATAATCTTGCGCATACCCAGTTTCAGAATCTGCTGGTCATCCAAATTGCCGATCTCACCGGCGTCTGGGGCGTGAGCTTTCTGATCGTTACCATCAACTGTGCGATTGCCGGTATGGTAGAACGAGTCATCAGAGACGACATTCGCATCCTTCCGGATATGGCGATCGGTCTGATGCTGCTCGGAGGGACGCTTGGGTACGGATGGGTGCGGCTTGCCGAGCCGGATGCGAACGAACAGAAACGCCCACTGCGCGTCAGCATGATCCAGCCGAATATCCCGCAGGATTTGAAATGGGACCCGATGTATCTAGAGGCTACCCTGAAAAAATTCAGCTCTCTCACTGCCGCATCCCGGTCTGCGGCACCCGAGCTTATCGTATGGCCTGAATCGGCAACCCCGTTTTTTTACGAGGCTGAACCGATATACCGGTCAATGCTTGAAGATATCGTCAAAAATGGATCGGCATATCTCCTTTTCGGCAGCCCCGCATACGAGCAGACTTCTGCAGGGCAACGGTTTTTCAACAGCGCATACCTTATTTCGCCCCACGGTGAGATTATAGCCCGATATGATAAGATACATTTAGTACCGTATGGCGAATATGTGCCGCTGAAACGTTTCTTTCCTTTTATCGAAAAGATGGTACCGGGGATCAGCGATTTTAGTCCGGGTACTGCTATTAAACTTTTAGGTATGCCCGGCTGTAGGCTTGGAACCGTTATTTGTTATGAAATCATTTTTCCTGACCTTGTTCGGCGATTTGCAGCAGCCGGAGCGCATGCCATCGTCAATATAACCAATGATGCATGGTTTGGCGCCACCAGTGCACCGGTGCAGCATGTCGCCATTGCGGTGTTTCGGGCTGTTGAGAACAGACGATGGATCGCCCGATGCGCTAATACCGGCATTACCGCCTTCATATCGCCGCAAGGAAGGGTTGTGTCGCAGACGGATATTTTTACTGAAAGAGTTGTGTCTGGTGTGATATATTGTCATACCGGATTGACAATATACACACGCTACGGCGATATTATGGCTAAGGCATGTTGTATAGCGGCTGTCTGCCTGCTCTGGTTGGCGCGACGACAACGACGTTATCCTTAATGTGCCGAGAGGAGTAATGCATATGATTGGTCAGTGGAAAGAGAAACTTGCTGAGCTTGACAACCGACGGGAAATGATCCGGAGCTATCTTTGACCCAGATAAGAAACAAGCACAACTAGCCGCCCTGGAACAACGCATAGCCGATCCGGATTTGTGGAAAAATCAGAGCGAAGCCAAGAAGGTGACGGCTGAGCGGAAAGCGGTCGGTGCGCTCCTCAAGATGTGGCAAACCCTTGAGCAGCATCGAGAAGACTGCATGGTGCTGCTTGAACTCGGAACTGAAACCAACGAGGATCCTGATCTTGAGACCGAGTTGCGCCGGGCAGTAGAAGCCTATGAGCGGTGCGTCGTTGAGCTTGAGTTCAAAAAAATGCTCAGCGGCGAGAACGACCCCAACAATGCCTTTTTGACCATCCACGCAGGGGCAGGCGGTACCGAAGCTCAAGACTGGGCAAGCATGCTGCTCCGCATGTATCTGCGCTGGTCGGAGCGCCGCGGCTTTACGACCGATATTGTCGATATGCTCGAGGGCGAAGAGGCGGGCATTAAAAGCGCTTCGGTGCTTGTCAACGGTGATTATGCTTACGGCTATCTCAAGGCAGAAGTCGGCATCCATCGGCTGGTGCGCATTTCACCGTTTGATGCCAATGCACGACGCCATACCTCGTTCGCTTCGGTGTTCGTCTACCCTGATATCGAAGACAGTATAGAAATCGTCATCGACGAAAAGGATATCAGAGTGGATACGTTCCGGGCAAGCGGCGCCGGAGGCCAGCATGTGAACAAAACTTCATCAGCAGTGCGCATCACACATTTGCCCACCAATATTGTCGTACAGTGCCAAAACGAGCGCTCGCAGCATATGAACCGTGCCATGGCCATGAAGATGCTCCGTGCCCGGTTGTACGAGCTGGAACTCAAAGAGCGTGAAAAGGAGCGGCAAAAACTGGAAGCAACAAAAAAACAGATTGCGTGGGGCAGTCAGATACGCTCCTATATTCTGCAACCGTATCAGATGGTCAAGGATCACCGAACAGATGTGGAAGTTGGCAACGTGCAAGCGGTGCTTGACGGCGAGATCGATGTGTTCATCGAAACCTATCTCATGAAGTGTTAACACGCACTCACGTGAGCGGCAGTCATGTGCCGTGTTGGCGGCACGCGGGAGTTGAAGATGCAGGAGGTTGCAAATTTTTTATTCGAAGCGGGCATGCTCAAACGCACGCCGAGAACTGGCCATCAGTTTCTTGGCTCGGGCAGCGAATCGGTTGCCGAACATATCTGCCGCACGGTGTTTGTTGGCTATGCGCTTGCCCGACTTGCCGGTAATGTCGACGAGCAACGGGTGATTAAAATGTGTCTGCTGCATGATCTGCATGAGGCGCGCACCGGGGATGTTAATTATATGAACAAGAAATACGTGCAGGTCGACGAAGATAAGGCAGTAAGCGATCTCTGCCGAACCATACCGTTTGGTGAAGATATCAAAAGCCTCGTCGATGAATTTAAACGGTGCGAGAGCGAAGAAGCACGCCTTGCCTATGATGCCGACCAGATCGAATTGATCCTTATGCTCAAGGAACACAAGGATCTCGGCAATACGTATGCCGATGAATGGATTGCATATGCCCTGAAACGACTCAAGACGAATATCGGCATGCAACTAGCCCAGAACATCCTTACAACAGATTCAACCGCATGGTGGTTTCATGATAAAAGTGACTGGTGGGTAAACGGCGGCAGGCCGACGACCAGCGAGGGGAAAGCAGGGAGCGGTGTATGAAGAAAAAAGTAATTGTTGTCATGCCTGCGTATAATGCCGCAGAAACCCTTGAACGAACCTATCGGGACATTCCACCCGGCGTTGTCGATGACATTATCCTTGTGGACGATCGAAGCCGCGATAATACCGCCGAAATCTCTCGCTCGCTTGGCATCTTTACCATTGAGCATCCGGAGAACCGTGGCTACGGCGGAAACCAAAAAACCTGTTATACGGAAGCGCTTAAACGCGGTGCCGACATTGTGATTATGATTCATCCCGATTACCAGTACGACAGCCGGCTTGTGCCGTATTTACTCGGATTTTTGGAGCTTGGAATTTGCGACATTATCCTTGGCTCCCGCATCAGGACCCGGCAAGAAACCATACGCTGCGGCATGCCGCTCTATAAATATATATTCAACCGTATCCTTACCACTATTGAAAATATTGTGCTCGGCCAGAACGTATCCGACTTTCATACCGGCTACCGTGCATATACCCGCGCCGTACTGGAAACCATTCCGTTTATGAGAAACTCCGACGGGTTTGTTTTCGATACTGAGTTTTTGGTGCAGGCAGTTTATTTCGGGTTCCGGATCGGCTGCGTACCGGTTCCGGTCAGATATTTTTCCGAGGCATCATCCATTGATTTCAAAAACAGCGTTGTGTACGGCCTGAAAACACTGGGCACGCTGGGGAAGTACCTGCTCCACAAAAGCGGCCTCAAGCACTCCCCTCTGTTTGAGCGTTCCCAGCCCTGACCGCAGAGAAACAGATACGGTGATCGCGATGAATCTTGCGGCACTGAAAGCCTCATCGATTTCCCGGAGGAAGCTGTTTGAAGTCGAGCGCCTCATCGTCCGTCAGGTGGTTGACTTATGGTGCAAGGAAAAATCTTATATTGATCACAATTTCGCACAGGACGTCGATGTCACATTTTCTGGCAAACGAATCTCAATCTCGTTTGCAAATACCGTTCGCATGCGTTCAGGCCAGCCCGAGGCAACGATTAACGAAGTGATGCGCGGGCTTATTCTCACCATGGCCACCGATGCCGAAGGGAATTTGCTGAAAAACCAGGAGGCGATTATCGGGAATATTCTCGATGTGTTTATCCATCGCCTGCGCGAAATTGCTGATAGAAAATTCATTTTACAGCGGCTTCAGTCTCTTGAGCTCGGTTTTGCCGTGGCATTTGGACTTGATAAAAAGTATGCGCCGATCAAAAAAGCCCGCCATTTTCTTGACGATGTGGTCACCGTAGCCAGTCTGTCAAACGCACAGGAAACCGTCGAAACGCTGATCCGAGATATGCATGAAAGTACTGCACTTGGACCGGGTGAACATGGGGTAACGTTCCATATTGTGATGGAAAAGCCGGATGTGGCAAGTTTCATCAGCCTGCCGCTGCGCACTGCACAGGCAAACTATGTGTCGCTACTGGGCAATCATGCATTGCGCTGCAATATTATTGCCGAACTTTCTCCCCATGAGACGATCAGCACGGGTGTTTTAAAAATCGACGCACCGTCAAACCCACTGAAGTTTATCCGCCACAAGGGGTTTACGGTAGCCATGGATATGGCAGCGCTTATGGAAAAGCTCGGCTCTTCTGGTATTCGATATGATTTTTCAGCACATGAGATGCTGTTTTTAAAACTGTTATTTAACGAGTACGTTCAGCTCGCGTCCTTTTTGTTAAGCAGCAACCGCATTACCCCTGCACTGCGACTGCTGATGATCTTTCCGCGGGTGAACATGTTTTCCATTTTGCGTCAAACGGAACCGAGGATCCCCGCCGAAGAACCGCAGACCCTTGGAGAGCTTGCGCAGCTTGCCGATCGATTGTTCTCACTCCCCCACCCGACACGCAAACAAAAGACAAAAAAACACCGGATTCCCGAGCGCGTGATTCAGGCACGCGTTGCTGAAGCGATACTTGCACTTGCACGAACCATTGTGCAACAGGTGTATAAACCCCTGTTTAGGATCCGACGGATCCTGGCGCACTATGAGGCAAGCGGCTTTGCCGATACCGATGACCTGTCGGCAATCAAACGCAGCCTTGATGAGATTTCTGCAAGTCTCCGGCGGCTTAGCCGCATTCAGGGTTTTGTGCAGGATTCGCGGACCGGCGCAATCGACATTGAGGCTTCCATAGCGTGGCACCCGCCGCACGAGCGGAGTACGGCGCTTGAAGAAATTGTCAGCGATATCCAAGCCGCCGAAATCGAACAGACCCGAGACGTTATTGTTTCAAAAATGCTCGATTACCTCTCAAGCGTAACGGTGCGTCTGGAACAGCTTGAAAAGGTTTCATCTCAGTATATCAAACAGGAAATTGCACGCGACGTCGTGCAGCAGACCACCAGTGTTTTGGATCAGGCACGGTCCTTTTATCGGTTGGTCGTCGCCAACGTTGCATCACGATGACGTTGTGTCAGGCACGAGTGTTGTGAGTGCCTGCACCACCGCATCGACCCTTCGCTCCGTCATGCCCGGTACCTGCCGAAGCTGCTCGCGTGATGCATGGCGCAGCGTGACCAGATCACCAAAATACTGCAGGAGTCTCCGCGCGAGTTTTTGCCCGATCCCGGGGATGTGCTGAAGCGGCGAGCTCATGGCGCGGTTGGCACGGAGTCGGGCATGATAGGCGACGGCAAACCGGTGCGCTTCATCGCGAATCCGCTGCAGCAAAAGAAGCGCTGGAGAATGAAGCGGCAGCACTATCGGATTTTTCCTGCCCGGAATGAAGACATGGTCTCGATGCGGTTGCCCCGGCACCTGCCTGCCCCGGCCTTTTGCAAGAGCAGCTGGCGCAACTGACGTAATCTTAAGCTCTTGGAGCACACGCGTCAGTATAGCAAGTTGCCCTTTCCCGCCGTCAACGATCATGAGATCGGGAAGCGTGTTTTCTTTTTGTGTCCGGCTCAAAAACCGGGTAAGCACCTCATGCATCATGGCATAGTCGTCTTGCTGATGCACGGAAGCGATATGATACCGGCGGTACGAACCGGTGTCGGGTTCGGCGTTGTGAAAGACGACAACAGCACCGGCTGCCGCTGTCCCGCCAATTGTTGATATATCAACACAGGCAATGCGCTCGGGGAGCTTGGGAAGCTTGAGCCGTCTGTAAATTTCGTCAAGCTGTGCCGCACGGGAACGCGTAACATCCTGCTGGTGCTGGACAAACAACTGTGCATTCTCGGCGGCCATGGCAAGCAGGGTTTTGCGAAAACCACGCTGCGGGCACACGAGAGCAACCGGAGCCCCCTTTTTTTCCCTGAGCCATTGCGCAACGGTCTGAAGTGCTTCAAAACGCACCGGAAGGATAATCTCATCCGGTATATAATTTTCGTGACCATAGTATTGCGTAAGAAATGAACCAAGCGCTTCTGGCTCTGAAAGCGGCAGCTTTCGGAGCAAAACGCTTCTGGTGCCCATAACTCTGCTTGCCCTGATGAAGAGGATGGTAACCGCCAGCTGATCTGCCATACGGCAGAGGGCAAAAATATCGCGATCGCGCAGATCGCGGCACACCAGCGTTTGTTTTTGCAAGGTGGTTTCAATGGCCGTGATCCGGTCACGCAACGCGGCAGCACGCTCAAAATCGAGCGAGCGGGAAGCCTCTTCCATGCGCTTTTTGAGCTCCCGGACGACAAGCGTGTTCCGGCCCTGCAGAAACAGTTCTGCTGCCCTGACCGTGTGGCGATACGCATCGGGATCGACCGGCAGGGCGCACGGTGCGGGGCAGTGGCCGAGCTGGTAGTACAGGCAGGGACGTCGTTGCTGCATGCGAAGCGTTGAACAGGTGCGTAAGGGAAAGAGCCGCTGCATGGTTTTTAGGGTTTCACGCACGGCCTGTGCTGAGGTGAAAGGTCCGAAATAACGGGCGCCGTCGCTGCGGGGCCTGCGGACGATAGTCAGCGTAGGGTAGGGGTCCTGAATTGAAAGCCGCAGATACGGGTACTCCTTGTCATCCCGAAACACCACGTTAAACCGTGGTCGGTATTTTTTGATCAGGTCGTTTTCCAAAATAAGGGCGTCTTTTTCCGTGGGGGCAGCGATTGTTTCAAAATCGGCAATACGGGAAAGCAGCGTTTGGGTTTTCAGGCTGTGGTGCTGCGTAGTCTGGAAATACGAGGCGACACGGTGACGCAAGGATTTTGCCTTTCCCACATACAGCACAGACCCCCGGTCATCCTTCATGAGATACACACCGGGGGTCTGGGGAAGCTGTGCAGCTTTGTGCGCGAGCGCCATACGGCGCTGCGGAGTTGTTAATTCATTCAACGCCATAGCACATCAGCCGCCAACGGGAGATCATCCCGTATTATTTTTTTAGTGCCGCAAGAATCTCTTTGATGATGGTATCAAGGTCAAGCGAGGTTATGGTTATCAGCATTCCCCGCTTTTTATAATAATCGATAAGCGGAGCTGTCTGCTGGTTATAGGTTTCGAGCCGTTTCAAAATGGCCTCTTCGGTCTCATCACTGCGCTGCACGACCGGACTGCCACACTTGTCGCAGATGCCTTCGGTTTTCGGCGGATTTGTCTTTACATTGTAAATTGCCTGACAGGAGGGATTGGAGCAGGTGCGCCGCGTGGTGAGACGATCCAAAATAACCGACCGCGCAACTTCGAGATTAACTACGCCATCAAGCCGAATTGAAAGTTTCTCCAGCAGATTATCGAGTGCTTCTGCCTGCGGAATGGTGCGCGGGAAGCCATCCAAGATAAACCCATGTTTGCAATCAGATTCCTGCAGCCGCTCTCCCATAATGTCTATGATCAGGGAATCAGGGACCAGCGCTCCTTGATCCATATATTCTTTTGCTTTTTTCCCGAGTGGCGTTCCTGCTTTCACCGCATTGCGCAGGATATCACCGGTTGAAATATGCACCGATCCGTCATGCTGTTTCAGAAGATTTGCTACCGTTCCTTTGCCGGCACCGGGTGAACCTAACAGAATGATCCTCATAAAGCCTCCTTGTCAAAAAGTACACATCATTCATTACACACCGATAGGAAAAGTTTTTTCATTATACGGGCTGTTCAGGATATTGCAAGATGAAAGTGAACCTCTGGTTTGCTTCCGAAAAAAAGTGTGCTATGGTGGACAACATCTTGTTTTCCCATCACCACCGGGCATAGAAAGGGAGGATGATTCGTATGGATCCCCGCGAGTTCGAACAAACCTTAGTGCTGATTAAACCCGATGCATTGAAAAATTCGCTGACCGGCTATGTGCTGTCGCAGCTTTCCGAATTTCACACCGGGCTGCGGTTTGCCGGTGCAAAGATCGTGCATGTCAGCAGAATGCTTGCCGAAGAACACTATGCTGAGCATCGCGGCAAAGTGTTCTTTCAGTCGCTGCTCGACTATATCATGGGCTGTTCGCATTATCCTGATGAGCCATGGAAGCGCCGCGTGATTGCTCTTGTGTATCAAGGCCATCATGCAATACAGAAAATTCGCGCCATCTCCGGTCCTACCAATCCGCATGAAGCCCGAGTAAAAAAACCCGGATGCATCCGCGCGCTCGGCACGGTCGTACCAATTAAGGATGCCGCGGGCACGGTGCTTGACGAACGCATGGATAACCTTATCCATGCCTCTGCGACGGTTGCTGATGCAGAACGTGAGATCAAACTGTGGTTCAAACCAAGTGACATCCCCCCGCTGATGCGCGCCTATCCGACCGAAATAAGCCAAGAGCACTATTACTTTAAAGAAAATAAATTGCTCTTGCAGCATGAGCCAGAGAGCGTGTGTTTACTGGCACCGGGAAACGTTGCATGGGCATCAGACCTTGCGGTGTTGCGTGCGATTGCCAGCGGCAAGACGCCGTCCGCAACACTGCAGTCGGTTGTGGCAAAATATCTCATTAACGAGGATGTGCGCTATTACTGAGCGGATGGTTCAAACAGGCAACTGGTGCCAAAAAATCGGCAAGCGCTTCGGCGAGTCGGCGATGGCCTTCTGCGGTTGGATGAAATTCGTCAAGAAACATCTGGGCAGCACGGCCTGGATCAGAAGGATGCAAGATATCGTATGTCTCAAACAGCGGCAGTTCGTGTCGGTGGCAAAAGTCGGTGAGCAGACACTCGTGCCGTTGTGTGCGGCGGTATGATGGATGCATGATGACAAGGCGAATATTGCGCGAGGTACAGAGCGCGAGCAGCTTTTCAAAATTTTGAAGCCGCTCTGTGTTTGAGACACGCCGAAAATAGACATTGCCGCCTGTTGCCATGGGCGTGTGGGTCGTTGCGTCAAGGATTGTCGGCACGGCAAGCGGCATATCAGCAAGCCCGATACCGGGAAACGGCGATTGAAAGTGTTGCCAGTCAAAGGACTGGATACGCGATCGGACAAAGCTGAGGAAGGCAAAGCGATAGATCCCCGAGAGCCCGAATAACAGACCGTTGATGCGAAACGGCAGCGAGGACATAAGCTGGGCATCGGTCATGGTGATGCCGATTTCGTTATTGCCAAGGTCGCGTATGGTGGTCGGGAGGTAATCGTTGATCTCATGGTAAAAAAGCACGGCATCAGGCTGCAAGACAAGCCCCCGACGTTCAAGATATCGCACGCTCTGCGTTGATGAATATGCCGAGGCGCCTGCATTGATGACGCGATAGCGATGGCGTGGAGAGCGCTGGTTTAATGCTTGTTCAAGCAGGGCACTATAGGTTTCATTATCCGCGACACCGATCCCAAACGTTGAACTTTCTCCGAGAGACAGGATTCTGAACTCAGTCGTTTTTTTCGGGACCAGGGACGGGGATCTCAGGCCGTGTTCGTTGATTGTATAAACAGTGCCGCGCTTGTCGACCCTCCGGCTGCCGGGACACATCGACCACAAAAGCTCGGGGTCGTAGCGGACGAATTCAGTGCCAATAAATCCCTTAGTATAAAGCCGCGGTTTATCGGCACCGGTCATAAAAATGAGGATCTCTCCCATTGCCAGCAGCACAAGAAGCGGCAGGCATGAAAAGAGGATTGTTTTTACATGCCGTGAGGCGTTTGTGATCATCGAGCCTGCGTTAACCTCCCTTCGGTATCGTCTGTATAGATTTCATGATCATCGATGTCAGGTCGGGATCGGATGAAAATATATGACATTTGGTGATATCCACCAGATACCGAATCTGTACTTCAATTGCTCATGCTGAACGGTAAGTCAAGCCTAAAGATGGGCGGGGAAACCGGAATATGCGCATCCGGTATGGCAGCACTATGCTGGTCCGGCGTGGTTGCGGCATTGTATGTGCGCGATTGGGATCCCTTGACCCTTCATCCGTTAAGCCTTGTCTTCCGTGAGCTGTTGATTCTGCCTGAAGATGTGCTTGCCGCCCTCGTGAAGGTTTGGAACAACGGGCTGTTGATGCTTGTTCTCCTTTTAGTGATTGGTTGTGCGGCAATTGGCTGCGGCAGCGTGATACTTACTTTAAGCAATCTCGTCGAGCACGGTTCTGAGCGATTAGTGCTCTCTCTGGCACTTGGGTTATGGGCGATTGCTTCTTGGACGTTCGGAATCGGTATTATAGGCCTCTATGATGATCGCGGGCGCTGGATGACATGGGCGCTGTTGGTAGTGGCCGCACTTTTAGGCGTCAGGACGGTCCGGAGGGCATATGCACTGCATCACAGCACCAGGCGCGTTTCATTAATAGGCGCTATTGCAGGTGCACTCCTGGGCACCGCTGGGATTTTTCTTTTTGCAAAGGCGCTCCGACCGGCGCTCTTTTATGATGCCATAACGTATCACCTGGGCGTCCCGAATTACTATCTGCTGGAAGGACGGATTACGCATATACCCCATGATGCATTTTCAAACTTCCCGTTTACCGCGGAAATGCTTTTTACGCTCGGCATGTTCTTACACGGGCAACACCTTGCGCAACTCACCAGCATTCTCGTATGGTGGAGCACGGCATGGGCGCTCTTTCGTTTCTCCAAGCGGTTTTTCCCCGACATTTCACCATGGTTTGCGCCGGTTTTCTTTGCGGCAACGCCTGCATTGCTAGAAAATGCGGTCATGTACACCAATGATCTCCACCTTGCCTACTACACGCTGATAACCGCATACTGTTTTTTCCTCTGGGAGGAAAATCCCGCAGCCGTGCGGTATCTTGTGCTGACCGGATTCTGTGCCGGCATATGTCTTGGGATAAAGTATATTGCTTTTATCTGTGTGCTGCTGCCCCTGTGGTGCGGCGTATGGTGGATTACATTGGTGCGTGAGCGTGCAGGGGTGCGTGTCTTTTTGTATCGAACATGCTGGTGCGCTCTTCCGGCACTCGTTCCGTTCATGCCATGGGGAATGAAAAACCTCATCGCAACCGGCAATCCGCTCTATCCCGGCTTGTACCCGCTGCTTGGTGGCAGCAATATGACACCGGCGCAATACAAAAACATCGCAGCCATGTCACATCCCCCTTCACTTGATCAATTAATTAACGGGCTGTGGCACAATCCTGCCCGGCTGTTCCTTGCAGCAGGTGCACCGATTCAACCGCTGTGCGGTGAATGGCATCTTGGGCCGATGCTCCTGATCGCAATGCCGCTCTTTATATTTCTTTTCAAGAAACATCAAGTCGTTCGGTATGTATGCGCTGCGACGTTGCTCCAGTTTTTTGCGTGGCATTGCACATTTCATGTGGCGCGGTTTCTGTATCCTTGCATTGTGCTGGCGTTGCCTGCAGCAGCCTATGCCCTTCAAAGGTTTTCGCAGCGCATGGGGAACGTGCTCTCGCGTATCTTTATTATTCTTATTGCATTACTGAGCGGCATGGGTACGTTGGCGGGGATGTATCAGGTTAATCTTGCCACGAAAACGTTTGGGCTTGATTTCCTCTTTGAAACGGATGCCGCTTTTTTGCGGCGTCACATGATTGATACCCCTGCCGCAGTGCTTGAAAGCTTGCCGGTATACACGTACATCAACAATACCCTTGATCCCGGCGCGCTCGTGCTCATCATTGGCGATGCACAGCACCTGTATCTGCAGCGCCGGCATCGGTATGCATATCTTGCCGCCACGACGCCCTATGATGTCATCAGCGAATATGCACCGGATTATCATCGAATAGCCGAAGCGCTCAAACACGCAGGGATAACCCATCTTGTGTTTGCACCGCACGAACTGCAACGACTTCAGCGCAGCGGCGCCGTAGGTTTTCCAGAAAGCGATACTTTGCATATTTATGCCTTTCTCAACAGCAGCCACGTTGTACCGATCTATGAATACCGGCGGGGCATCCTACGGGTGTATCTGTATGAGTTGCAAAAGGGGCGGGGTAGAGAAGAAGCAGAGCTTAAGTGACTATTTTTTATTGACCTTGTGAAAGCAAATATGTTAGGAGCATATTATACTGTGTTAGTATCCCTTTCTGCCTCGTGCACCGATTATGACATGCACGTTCATGGGTTTTGCAATTTGCCACGGGCCTTCCTAAGGACAAACGGAAGGCTTTTTTTATGGGGAAGCAATGACTCAGCATAAAATAATTATGGATCGGGATGATATTGACCGAACGCTCAACCGGATTGCGCATGAGCTGTGGGAGCGCAACCGTGGGGCCGAACAGTTTGTCTTTATCGGTATACGGCGTCGGGGTGTGACGATAGCCAACCGCCTTTCAAAAAAGCTTAAAGAATTTGAGGGCGTCTCGATACCGGTCGGCGCGCTCGACATTACCCTGTATCGTGATGATCTCTCGGAAATAGCATCGCAGCCGGTTTTAAAGCGGACAGAAATCCCGTGGCCACTGAACGGTAAGAAGGTCTATTTGTGCGACGATGTGCTGTATACCGGTCGTACGGTGAGGGCAGCGCTTGACGGTATTCATGATCTCGGCAGGCCAGAGGCAATCCGGCTGATTGTTCTTATCGATCGTGGTCATCGGGAGCTTCCGATTCAGGCAAACTATGTAGGCAAACACGTCCCGACCACCAAACAGGAACAAATTGAGGTCATGCTCGAAGAAGACGACGGTATCGATCAGGTTGTTCTTGTCCAGGGAGTGTAAATGGAACTGCGGCAAAAGCATCTTCTCGGTATTGAAGACCTTTCGGCAGGCGAGATATCCCTGATCCTTGAGACTGCTGCTTCGATGAAAGAAGTGTCGTCACGCGACATCAAAAAAGTGCCGACACTGCGGGGCAAAACAGTTATCAACCTCTTTTTCGAGCCAAGCACCCGAACCCGCACCTCCTTTGAAATCGCAGGAAAACGTTTGAGTGCCGATGTCATCAATATCTCATCTTCGAGCAGCAGTGTGGTTAAGGGTGAGACACTTGAGGATACTGGCAAAAACCTTCAGGCGATGAATCCAGACCTCATCATCATCCGGCATCCGAATCCAGGCGCACCGCACCTTCTGGCACGCACCTTGGAGGCATCGATCATCAATGCAGGAGACGGTGCACATGAACATCCGACCCAAGCGCTTCTGGATGCCTACACTATGCAGGAAAAAATGGGACAGATCGAAGGATTGAGCGTTGCCATTATCGGTGATATAACGCACAGCCGTGTTGCTCGTTCAAATATTCTTCTTTTACGGAAAATGGGGGCAACGGTCAGAGTATGCGGGCCACGTACCATGGTGCCCTTATTTATCGAGCAGATGGGGGTCTCATATGTGCCGGACCTGCGGGAAGCAGTTAAGGACGTTAATGTTATTATGATGCTCAGGATTCAGCTTGAGCGACAACAGCAGCGGCTGTTTCCCTCGATTCGCGAATATGCGCGGTATTTTGGGTTGACTCGTTCGGTGCTTGATGCTGCGCGGAACGATGTTCTGATTATGCACCCGGGGCCCATTAACCGTGGTGTTGAAATATCACCAGATGTTCTTGATACTCCGTCAACGATCATTCTCGATCAGGTGGCTAACGGTGTGGCTGTCAGAATGGCGCTGATGTATTTGCTCATCGGGCGCTAGAGGAAAGCGTATGGATCTTCTGATACGCAACGGCCGTGTGATCGATCCGGCATCAGGTATCGATGGCCGATATGATCTCCTTGTGCTGAACGGTAAAATACAAGCGGTGCAACCGGTGATTAAACCGCCTGCGGCAATCGACTGCCGTATCATTGATGCGGCAGGGTGCATCGTTACACCGGGATTAATTGATATGCACACCCATCTCCGGGAGCCCGGCCATGAATACAAGGAAACCATCCAAAGTGGGTCGCGCGCAGCAGCGGCCGGAGGCTTTACCTCGATTGCCTGCATGGCAAATACAGAACCGGTCAATGATACGGCTGCAGTAACACGATTTATTTGTGAGCGGGCGCGGACACAAGCCTGTGTCAATGTGTTTCCGATTGGTGCCATGACCGTCGGGCTGAAAGGCGAAACGCTCACAGAAATGGGCGATATGAAGGCAGCCGGCATTGTTGCCGTGTCCGATGACGGCCGCACCGTAGCAGATACCGAGGTCATGCGCCGGTGTATGGAATATGCCCGCACATTTGACCTCCCTGTTATCTGTCACTGCGAAGACCATAATCTGTCGCGCTACGGCGTGATGCATGAAGGCATTACTGCAATGCGGCTTGGATTGCGGGGCATTCCACCAATTGCAGAAGAAATCATTGTGGCACGGGACATATTGCTTGCCGCATGGACGGGCTATCCGGTGCATATCGCCCATGTAAGCACTGCTGGATCAGTCCGCCTTATCAGTGATGCAAAACAACGCGGTATCCCGGTGACTGCTGAAACTGCGCCGCATTATTTCACGCTCACTGAGGAGGCGGTTATCGGATTCAATACCGATGCCAAAGTCAATCCTCCACTGCGCACTGCAGAGGATCGTGCTGCGATCCGGGAAGGACTCTGCGATGGAACGATCGATGTGATCGCAAGCGACCATGCGCCGCATTCATCGCTTGAAAAAGATGTGGAATTTGATAATGCTGCCTATGGCATGATTGGCCTTGAAACTTCCCTTGCACTTACCCTTGCCCTTGTACATGAGGGCGTGTTGACTATGAATCAGGCGATAGAAAAACTGACCATTAACCCAGCGCGGATTCTGCGGCTGCCCAAGGGGACCTTGGTTCCGGGCACTGAAGCAGATATCACCATCATCGATCCCAACCAACGCTGGACTATTGACCGCGATCATTTCTTTTCCAAGAGCAAAAACTCACCCCTGCATGGTATGCCGGTCACCGGTAAGGTGCTGTATACGATTGTTGCCGGGACGGTGGTGTATCCGTTTCCAGCATAAGCCGAGAAGTGGGAGCGGCATGGTGTGACCGTTTATCCCCAACGATATTGTATCCCTGCGTTGCCGCACCGCTAAATACCTATTATAGGATTATGGAACTTTTGGGAAACATTTATGGTTAAGATATTGGTTGTCGATGACGAACCGAGCATCAGGGAAATGTTGATGATCTATCTGCAACGAGAAGGATATGCTGTGACCTGTGCAGCAGACGGTGAGATTGCGCTCGCATGCTGTGAGCGTGAGCAGTATGATGTGGTCATCGCAGATATCAAAATGCCTAAAATCGATGGACTTACCCTCCTGCACAAAGTCCATGCGTTTTCCCCCGAAACGATCTTTATTATGATAACGGCATTCGGTTCGTTTGAGACTGCGCAGGAGTCTATGCACGAGGATGCCTACGACTATATTACCAAGCCGTTTGACGTCGAGGAGATAAAGAAGAAAATCGAAAGCGCGCTTGTCCAGCGCCAACACCACGCCTTACCTTCAGCGGTTCACCCGACAAACCAACAATCAGATGACGATATCATCTGGGCGAGCAGCCAGATGCAGAGAGTATTCGATCTGGTCAGACGGGCTGCAACCACCAAAACGACAGTGCTCATCACCGGTGAGAGCGGAACCGGTAAAGAGCTTGTTGCCCGCGCGATTCACCGCCATAGTGTGCGTGCCGAACAGCCATTTGTGGTCATAAACTGCGGCGGAATTCCGGAAACACTGCTTGAAAGCGAGCTCTTTGGATACCGTAAGGGCGCATTTACCGGCGCGGTACGGGACAAAAAAGGACTTATTGAGACAGCGCATGGTGGCACCCTGTTTTTGGATGAGGTCGGCGACTTGCCGCTCTCACTGCAGGTGAAACTGCTGCGGGTGGTCCAAGAGAAGACCTTTATGCCGGTCGGCGGCACCGAAGAAATAAAGGTCGATGTCCGCATTATTTCAGCAACCAATAAGGATTTGGCCGCGTTAGTGCGACGGGGACTTTTTCGTGAAGACCTTTACTACCGTTTGAACGTTATTCATATTGCCGTGCCGCCTCTCAGAGAACGCCCCGATGACATTCCAGTTCTTTCACGTTTTTTTCTTAAAAAATATGCAGAACAGACCGGGAAACAGGTTACTGAAATATCATCATTTGCCATGGATTGCCTTATGCATTACCATTTTCCGGGCAATGTCCGAGAGCTTGAAAACATCATCGAGCGCGGAGTTGCACTTTCCAGGACAAGCATCATGCTGCCCGACACACTTAACCTCGGGCAACAACAGCAAGAAGACATGATACCATCCGCCTCCCGTCCGTTCATTGGTCCTGAAGGTATTATGTTGGACAGGGTGCTCGCACAATACGAGCGTGCTTATATTGAAGAGGCGCTGCGCAGAGCACAGGGTTCGATCAAGGAGGCAGCACGGCTTTTGGGCATTACCTACAAATCTATGCGCGTGCGCCTTGAGAAGCTTGGCATTGATCGGAAGGAGTTCAAAAGCACAGCAACCAACAATCAGATCAGTGCCCACACCGACCCATCAACTTCTTTTACATCGTAATCCGTTATGGATACCTATTCGTTACCTGCCGCTATGACCGAAGAGCAGTACCTTAAAAATAAGTTGCAATGGCTCATGTTTTTCCGCGTGATCATTGCCCTCTTTTTCCTCGGTCTTGCAGCAGCCATGCACATACAAGAAGCAGACTCCTATCTATCATTTGCGCTCATGTCCCTGTATGTGCTTACCGGTAGTATGTGCGGGCTGACCGTGGTGTATGTAATTGCGCTCCGGAAAATCCGGCGACTCAAGGCACTGGTGCTCGTACAGATTACCGTCGATGTTGGTATGGTAACGATTTTGCTCTATATTACCGGCGGCATCAACAGCATGTTTGCCTTTTTGTATAGTATTGTTATTATTGCCGCAAGCATTTGTCTCTATCTTGCAGGAGGACTGCTTGCAGCAACACTTGCCAGCATCCTGTATGCGACGCTGATCGTTTTGCAGCACGTTGGAAAGATTGTTCCCCTGCAGCTCACTTCAATTCCAGCAACCGGTTACAGCGATGAGAGCATTTATTTTCCGATCGTTGTCAACGTCGCGGCATTCTATCTTGTGGCAATTCTCAGCAGTTTTCTTGCGGAGCAGGCGCGAAAAACACGCCTGCAATTGCAGGAAAAACAGGTCGATATTGAAAAGCTCGAACTCCTGCATGAGCATATCATCCAAAATATCCCCAGCGGGCTCATGACCCTTGACCAGCGCAACCGCATCATCACCTTCAACAGAGCTGCTGAAAAGATTACCGGATATCCTGCTGAGCACGTGCTGCAGCGGATGGTGCACGACCTGTTTCCGTCATTATATGCTGTTGTCGTTGAGCGTCCTTGTGACACAACGGGTAAAGCAGGAATGCGGCGCGAAGTGCCGTTCATCCGGCGCGACGGTACGCGCATTTACCTTGGCATATCGTTTTCCCCTTTGCAAGACGCTGAAGGCACGCAGCTTGGCACGATCGTGATTTTTCAGGATCTTACTACATACCATGCCATGCAGGAACAGATAAAGCGGAATGACCGACTTGCTGCGGTTGGCCGTCTTGCGGCAGGTATTGCACATGAAATCCGTAATCCCCTTGCCTCGATCAGCGGCTCCGTGCAAGTTTTGAAAAAGAGCCTTGTCCTGAGTGAGAGCGATGCGCGGCTTATGGAGATTATTGTTCGGGAAAGCAATAACCTTAATATGCTCATTGCTGATTTTATACAATTTGCACGGCCGGGATTTGAGAAAGAACACAGCGGCCCGGTTTTTTTACATCCTATAGTAAGCGAGATTGCCGCAATGCTTAAAAACAGCCCTGAAAGCCCCCACCGTCTTATTATAACCGAGCGGATTCCCGAGCAACTCACCGTTGCTATCAGCCAGCAACATTGCAAGCAGATACTGTGGAACCTGATGGTGAATGCAGTGCAGTCGCTTCAGGAAGGCGGCGGTTCTGTCACGGTCAGTGCATGGAGAAAAGAAAAAGGTTTTGTTCCGCCGGGAAGTACCATGCAGCAGGATACAGGGTCAGAGCGTTTCGGGGCACCAGATTGGGTAGAGCTGCGAATCGAAGATACCGGATGCGGTATACCGGAAAAAGACCTCAGTGCAATATTCGATCCTTTTTTTACAACCAAAGACAACGGCACGGGGCTTGGTCTCTCGATCGTGCATAAGATTGTCGAAGAATACGGTGGGACGATCAACGTTGAAAGTGCTGTAGGGTACGGAACATCATTTACTCTGTACCTTCCTGCATGATGTTATTTGTATAATGTAATGCCACTGCATCGCATAATTCCGCAAGGCATCCTCTTCTGGTTTCGGTCATCGACTCCTGTGCACAGCGTTTTGCTTGCCGCCCTTCCCGGTGTTCTTTACCTGCAAACCCTTGCCGGTGCGTTTATCTGGGATGATAACGGCCTTATCCTTAACTTTGTTGAATACCTTGAAAACGCGAGTGACATAAGCGTACTGTTTTTCCATACCCCCTTTGAATCTGCGCCATATTATCGACCGGTGCTTTGGCTTAGTTTTTTTGCCGATTATGGGCTGTGGGGACGCCAGCCATTCGGTTTTCACCTCACTAATATTCTTCTCCATATGATTAATGTCGTTTTGCTTTACGGTACGCTTCGCATGCTGCTGTTCCCTATCAGCCTGTGTTTTGTTACAGCCGCGCTGTTCGGGGCACATCCGGTGAATACCGAAGCGGTTGCATGGATAGCCGGCAGAAATGATCCCTTGATGTTTCTTTTTCTCATGTTGACGTGCCTCTGCATGATCTCCGGCAGGAGGTACTGCTCAAGGGCAGGGTCAACGGTTTTTTATATGGGAGCTTTTGTCAGTTACCTGCTTGCTCTTTTCACTAAGGAATCTGCCATAGTTACCCTTCCGCTTTTATTGCTTGTAGAGTTACGTCTTGGTGCGAATCACCACGGTTTCCGTGTTGGCAGGGCAATGCTCTACGGGTTGTTACTGGTTGCAACCGCTATCTTTTTTATAGCACAGCAGGGAGCGCTCCAGGGGCGCATAACAAATATTACGGTTCATACTGATGTGCGCTCAATTGCTACACCATTTATTATATATCTCTATTATTTCAAAGTGCTGTTCTTCCCTATCAATTTGACGGTTGATCCTTCATTTTACCTCCGGAGCGTAACCGACAGCATCGCGCCCTACATCTGTAGTGCTATCGTTATGGTCATTGTTTCAGCGGTTTTGTGGTGCAAAAGACGGTGGCCAGAGGGATGCGCCGGCATGGTATGGGTATTTATTTATCTGCTTCCGATATCGGGAATTATGTGGATGGGAGTGCCGATCCTTGAGCACCGCGCCTACGGTGCCTGTGCCGGTTTTTGTTTTGCTCTTGCATCGCTGTGGCACCGCTGCCGTTATGCAGTGATGCCGCGACGGTTGATTAACGATATTGCAACGGTGTTATTGTGCTGTATTCTTGCAGGGTATGGAGTTTTAACGATAAAGCGCAACCATGTATGGCGTGATGAGATCACGATGTGGACAGATACCCTTGCAAAGTCCCCGCTTTCACAGCAGGCGCTTATAAACCTTGGCGTAGTACATCTGCAACGCAATGATCCAAACACTGCACTTAGATATTTGCAACAAGCGCTTGCCATTTCTCCACGATCAGAGCCAGCATATCTAAGCCTGGGAACTGCACTGTTTGCTTTGGGCAGGATTGACGAGGCAGTGCAGGCGCAGCATGAAGCTATTAAGCTCAATCCACGGTCTGCAGAGGCCTACAATAATTTAGGCATTTTGCACAAAGAGCAGGGGGTCACTGAACAGGCTGCAGCCTTTTTTGAAAAGGCTATATCGCTAAAGCCGACCTTTTCTGATCCCTATGTGCACCTTGCCCATTTATATGCCAATGCAGGTGCATATGATAAAGCGATCACTATTCTGCATAAGGGATGCACCGTGCTCCCCCGCAGCAGCATTATTTTCAATGCGTTGGGAAAGGTCTATGAACAGATGCAGAACATAAATGCTGCAAGAGAGCATTACACAAAAGCCGTCGATGCAGATCCAAACAACTGCGAGGCTCGCACGAATCTTGTTCTGTGTTTGATCAAACTACAACGATTCAAAGAAGCGCTTCCACATGCACGACAAGCAGTTATGCTTCGCGCCGATGCGCCTGAACTCTATATGAATCTTGGGATTATTTATATGAACCTTGGCCTGCTTGCCGAAGCTGCCCATGCATATACCAAAGCGATCCACCTCAACAACCGCTATGTTGAAGCATATTTTAATCTCGGTGTTACTTATTTCGGGATGAGTGGGAAAGAAAAAGAAGGCATTGCCTGTTTTGAGAAAGTACTTGAGCTTCAACACGATTATCCGAATAGAGAGCTGATTTTAAATATCCTTAAAAAGAAAAAAGCTGACATTTTGCCCTAAAGGGGCAAACGTAATTTCCCCAAAAAGGTAAAAAGAAACAAATAATCAGGGGTGTTTTTCGTTGATAGTATTAAATACATTGAATTTGCATCATTTTTTCTATCTCATTGTTTTGGCAACATGCTTGCATATAAAAAGGTCAAAACAACATTCAAAAATATTAGAAAGGAGGTGAAGAAATACAGAGGTTAATTTTTTGTATAGATTAAACAATTAATAAAATGTAAGGAGGAGCGTATGTTATCGAAAATAAAACATGAAAAAGGTTTTACATTGATCGAGCTCATGATCGTCGTAGCGATTATCGGTATTTTGGCGGCAATAGCTGTTCCGAATTTTATAGCCTACAGAAACAAATCACGAGTTGCTTCGGCTGTTGCCACCACTGAATCGATCAGAGGTGCAATTGCAGGATATGCGGCTGATGCTGAAGGGAACTATTTCCCCACCCCTTCCCAAATTCCAGATAATGGTTGGAACGAATTAATTGATATCTGCAACAGAAATGGCGCGACGCTCAAAGATTCGATGGCGGGCCAAGGCTTCTCCGGTTTCACCTATCGGGGGCTGGCAACCGATGGATCAGAAACGAGTAACGACTGTGCCGACTATTATTTCATCTTTAGGACTGCAGGCGTTCCTCAGGAGCTGACCGGATCACAGATCGAGGTCCGTCCATCAGGAATCGAAAAACAGACGTTTAGTTAAGATATACTGGTGGCATTTCGTTTCCCATTAAAAAGCAGAAGCACGCGTGCTTCTGCTTTTTTTGTACTGAATGATTTATGGTAACGCTCAACAAAAGCTCCAATGATATTCTGGAACAGGTTATCGCAATATGCCTTTTGTTTTTGATTGCGGTTCTCCCCCTTATTGTCAATCCAGGAGCGATTGACTTCTGGTACCGACCAAAAGCCCACTCCATGTATGCGCTTCTTGTTCTTGTTGGGGGCTGCGTGCTAGTGCGCCGTATTGTTTACCGTCGTTCGTTGCCCTCACTCGAACTGAACTTAGCTGTTCCACTCTGCTGCTATGCATTATCTGCTGCTATATCGACAATTTTCTCCATAGCGCCGCGTCTAAGCCTTTGTGGTGATATCTGGCGCGAAGAAAGCGTTGCCACTTTGCTTTCCTATACTGCTCTTACCTATGTATTTGCATCGCTCGTAAGAAGCGAAGAGCAGGCTGTATCGCTTTTGCGGAGCCTGCTGGTGACCAGTTTTCTTGTTTCCCTCTACGGATGTCTCCAATATGGGGGGTTTAATCCCACAGAGCATTTCATCCCGCGGTATCGTGGCACGTATATTAACAGTACGATGGGAAACGCCAATTTTTTGGGGAAGTTCATCGTGCTCACGCTGCCGTTGTCAATAAGCGCTTGCCTTATTGAAACAAGCAGGAAAAAAAAACAAATGTTTGCCATATCTATAGGCATACATATAGCTGCCCTGCTGCTCACCTTTACCCGGGCAAGCTGGATCGCCTGTGCCGGAGCGATCTTCATGTATGTGCTGCTTCTTCGCCGTG
The DNA here is from genome assembly GCA_026415325.1 of Thermodesulfobacteriota bacterium. Taxonomy (GTDB): domain Bacteria; phylum Desulfobacterota; class WTBG01; order CAIYCZ01; family CAIRTM01; genus JAOAHH01. The sequence continues at coordinate 42,157 of JAOAHH010000165.1, forward strand.
TATCGATTGGCATTCATCTCAGAACAATAATTGTCTGGGGTATTGGCTTGGGGTGTATCGTGGCCGTGGTGCTTTCCTGTCTGAGCAGTACGGCACCGCATGAACGCCGTTTTTTTTCAACGTTGCAGGCAAAGATTGCAGGATCTTTTGATGTTGAACGAGGCATGGGATCTGGAACTCGGCTCTTTGTCTGGCGAAAGTCTATTGCGCTTATTTGCAATCGTCCTTTGTTTGGCTATGGACCGGATGCACATGTGGTAGCTATGCACGCATTTAACGCCGAATATATTCGCAGGTTCAATAATCCGGTACTTCTTGACCGGGCACATAATAATTATCTCGATACAGCAATTGCGCAGGGGCTTGTTGGTCTGGGCGCTTACTGTTGGATCCTTGCCGTCTGCCTTTTCCGGCTTCATGGCGCGATACGAGATACGCGGCGTACTGATAGAAAAATAATGTATATCGGGCTATTCAGTGCATTTTTCGGTTATCTCATTAACGATATATTCATCTTCAGTATCGTCACGGTTTCCCCGACCTTCTGGGCATTGATGGGGCTTGCATATTCGCTCAGACGGTTTGAAACCGGTTGCACTTCTGTTGCTCCTTCGCCTACAATGTCATAGGATTGTACGGACCCCTATCAAAATAGCCATGGAAGATGTATGGGCAATCAATCGCCATGTTCGGTTCTTTTTGTGATCCGCTATTTTTATCCTTTCATCGGAGGTCTCGAAGTCAACACCTTGCGCCTCGCGCAAGCACTTGTGGATTGCAACGTCCCAGTTACTGTTGTAACCGCCAGATGGGATGGGATATCTCCCCGCAAAGACCAGATACACAATGTTCCTATAATTAGGCTTCCATCACCACGGATAAAGGTGTTGGGCGCGCTCCTGTTTCTCGCGGCACTTTCATGGCATTTGTTAAAAAACAGAAAACGATACGATATTATCCATGCGTTTCAGATCGGCTATACCGCTGCAATTGCCGTGGCCGTCGGGGCTGTGCTGCGCAAGCCGACCCTGATAACGGTTGCAAGTAGCGGCAGCGGCGGCGATGTGCAGCGCCATTGCCGCACACCATGGGGTCGACTTTTTCTCTTTTTGTGTAAATATGCATCCTGTATGATTACTCTCAATCAACTTATGCGGACCGAGCTGCAGGCAATTGGATATCCGGAAACAAAGATGATGTCCATCCCCAACGGTGTTGATACCTCGATCTTCCGCCCTCCCATACAAAGCGAACAGGAATTCCGGCAAAAATGCAGCGACCAGGAAAAAATTATTCTCTATGCAGGTCGACTCTCACCGGAGAAGGGTGTCGCTTTTTTGGTCAGAGCATTTGCAACCCTTGCGCCTCATATTCCTGCGCAGCTTTTTATTGTCGGCGATGGCCCTGAAAAGAAGCACCTTGAATCGATAATTGTCGAACAAGGCCTTTCAAACAGAGTATGCCTGATTCCTGCTGTTGAGCATTTGGTTCCCTTGCTGCACAGCGCAGATGTGTTTGTCCTGCCTTCGCTGTTTGAAGGGCTTTCAAATGCTTTGCTTGAGGCAATGGCATGCGGCCTGCCGGTCATCGCAACCCGTGTCGCAGGAAATCAGGAGGTAATACGCGATGGAGAAAATGGGATGCTTGTGCCCGCACAAGACAGTGATGCTCTTGCCGCTGCGATCGCATTTTTATGCACCCAGCCCGAACATGCCCAGCGGCTTGGATGTGCTGCAGTCACTACTGTTCGCACGCACTACAATCTTGACCGTATTGTCGTGCACTACATGCAGTTGTACCGAGAGCTTGTCAACTGTTTCAGGAAAACTCCATGAGCATGCTCGATCGGTTGCGTCTCAAAAAACAGTATCTGCTTCCCCCAGGGCTTTCGATCCGCCGTATTATACATGCATATGAATACGGCGGTTTTGATTACCGGTTTTTGTCTGGGTACAGTTTTCCCCCAAAATCGGTCTGTCTGATTCCTTCAGAGCACTGTAATTTACATTGTGTGATGTGTGACATCGGACAGCACGATACCACCGGTAACCAACCATCCCGCTTGCAGCACAACATTCGAGCAGGCGACACCCCCTTATCGCTTGCCGAATGGAAGCAGATCATTCATGACCTCGCCCTATTCTGGCCGCGGCCGCTTGTGCTCTTTACCGGTACCGAGCCGCTTTTATATCCAGATATTATACCGTTAATTGCCGAGGCAACGTGCCGGAACGTACCAGTTCATATCACCACCAACGGTACCCTGCTTTCTCAGTATGCCGAAGAAATAGTTGCCTTGTGTCACCGCCCCGACGATATTGACATCACCGTATCGATCGACGACATCGGAAGCCGCCACGACGCTCTCCGAGGTGTGCCGGGAACATTTGATCGGGCAATACAAGGCATAAATGCTGTTGCTGCGGCGCGGCGATCACAGCACAAACACGCTCCTTTTATCCATATAACCTGTACCGTTACCGCTTTCAATCAAGATCATCTTGAGGATTTGGTGAAATGGTTCATCCAGACGCGGCTCCCGATCACGGGAATCACATTCAATCATGTATGGTTTAAGGATAACACCATTGTGACACAGCATAATGCTCATGCCGAGCCCCGCTATCAGATCGGTGAAGAGAATTGCAGCGGTATCGGTATCAGAGAGGTTGATAGTATCGGTATCAAACGCCGAATTGCCATGCTGCGACAGCGCTACCGCCGTATAGGGTTTCGCATCCATGAATTTCCGCCGCTTTCAACAGTTGAAGCATCGTATTACTATACCGATCCCTGCCGGCCGGTGTTCTACGACCGGTGCACCGCAGCGTGGCGAAACATTTCCATTACGCCGCGTGGCAACGTGATCCTCAGCCCACTCTGTTTTTTGCCGCCTGTTGGCAATGTGAGAGAGCAGCCGCTGAGAACGCTATGGAATGCCGCTGCATTTCGTGATGTGCGCCGTATGATGCGCATCCATAAAATGTTTCCCGCCTGCACGCGGTGTTGTATGCTGTTTGGGTCGCGGCCAAAGTATTATAAACTAAAAGAATGGGTGCTATGAAAGTCCGGTTGCTCGAGCTCCTTGTCTGCCCCTCCTGCCATGGGTCGTTGCACCTTAACGTTCTCCGCAGCAATGTTTGCGACCGGACATCTCTCATCACGATACAACCATGCACTACGTGCCATTTTCGTGACATAACCGGTAAGGATTCTGATTGTAATTATTGTGTGCAGTATGAAATTGAAGAGGCATTGCTTACGTGCCAATGCGGCCGTATGTTTCCGGTCGTCGATACGGTACCGGTGATGATCACGGATGCGCACCAAGCTTTTTTACGGCTTCTGCACAAGTATCCTCATCTGAGCATACCATCAGCCAATCTATCCACAAAAAAGTGCCATGCTGAGAGCGCTACACAGCGCAGGTTTGCATTTGAATGGAAGCGCTATCCCGAATATCTCGAGGAAGAAGAAAGACATGTTTTCCTCGAAGAGACCCAGATCAAGCCGGAACTTTTTCAGAACCGTCTCACCCTTGACGCAGGATGCGGCATGGG
>JAOAHH010000009.1 GCA_026415325.1 Thermodesulfobacteriota bacterium
CTCATCATGCTCACTGTGCCGATTTTTTATCCGGTGGTTACGCGGCTGGGATATGATCCGGTGTGGTTCGGAGTTATCATTGTCCTGATAACCCAAATTGGAGTGATTACGCCGCCGGTCGGCGCAAATGTGTATGTGGTGAGCGGCATTGCGCGCGACGTGCCGCTCGAGGTTATTTTTAAAGGCTGCGTTCCGTTTTTGCTCGCACTGCTTGTGCTTACACTTCTGCTGATCCCTTTTCCCGGCATTGCCCTCTGGCTCCCCTCTTTTGTAAAATAGCTTCGACAAATATCACATAAAAGCCATCAGAAGTTGCCGTGATTCTCTGCGTAGTGATAAGTGAGAGGTCACGGTGGGCGCTTACGAAACGGAGAGCAAACAACAGGTCTCACGCATCACGCGGAGCACTTTTTGCCGTAAACTGGTTGCCACAGGAGCACCAGATCACATATTTATTAATACTGCATATAATGGAACGGTTCGATTGCCGCGAGCGCTGCACCGGAAATGGTTTCAAATTTCTCCTTGGCAAGGAGCTCTCTGACCGTATCGGGTTGCTTGACGTCAAGCACGATCACCGCATGCTTTCTGCTCTCAATGACAAACCCATACGCGTTTTCAATATTGATCCCATGTTGCGCAAGACATTGCACCAAACGGTCAAAGCCCCCTGGACTGTCTGGAATTAAGACCGCGATGACCTCCTTAAGCTCAACGGCAATTCCAGCCTTGTGTAACGCAGTGACCGCTGCATCCGTATCGTCGACGATAAGGTTGAGAAATCCCTGATTGCCGAACGATGAAATGGTCGTTGCACGGATGTTGATCTTCTCGCGCGCCAAAATTGAGGTAACCGGTGCAATGACGCCCGGTTTGTTCTCAACAGGAATGGTCAATTGATACGCCTTCATAAAATGTTCCTCAAGATCAAGTTAATACACCATATCCTTTTCAAGCGCCCAGAACCCCTCTTTCCAGTATTTATCGAATGCATCCTTAAAAATCTTCTTGCCCATATTCACGGCGAAGTCTTTTGTATACAATGCCTGCACAAATCCACGTGTCATATCACGATGCCGCTGTGTAAAAGCAGGATCGGGAACCAACCGCTGGAGGCTGGTGAGATAAGCTGATAGGGCAATATTATATGCTTGCGCAACCGCGGTATAGTAGCGTTTCCGAACCTGTTCATCATCGGTTTTCGGTTCCTGGAGTTCCATACGGTAGGGTGATTTCCATCGATCAAGATAGGCGGTAATCTTGCCCCTCCCCTGCTGCGGTGTTCGCTGATACGATGCAACAAGCTCCATCGCCTTTCGAATCTCAGGCAAGGTATCGCCAAAGAATGCTTCAAGGTTGATGGTTTCCGGATCGACGTTGAAAAAATCCATGCTGCACAGCCCCGGCACACCCGGCGATGGCTTCATAAAATCAATATGGAATACAGGTGCTTTATAGGGATACCGGGGCCGCAGGTTAAACGTAAAATCTCGATAATAACCGGAGCCAACAGGAATTTCAAACTGACTGATCGTTGCCGCAATGATTCGATCGCTTTCGTAAGACTCGAGCGGCACACCGATACGTTTGCCACCGAAAAGCTTGGTGTAGGGAAATGAAAGGGTCAGCACAAATGTTGTAAACTCATCGCTGACCGGCCGTTTGACCGCACCGAAACGCTGCAGCTGTGAAATGGTAAACGAGCGCAGCTCTGCGAAGATGCCGAAATCAGAAACCTTGGGCGGCTGGTATAGTGCCACGGCAATTACACCAATACTACAACAAAGACACAGTACTATTGCTGCTATTTTAAAAAATCGGCGCATGGCTATCCTCTCACTCCCATGTTGTTGCCATGGAATACATTTTGAAAACATTTCGACATTATAATTGACTCCTTATGAGGTGTCGGCCCACAATTTCTGCTGTTCCTTGCAACCGGCACGTCAGGTGGTTATCACTGCAAACCTTCATACTCATCATGCCCTGCTGCGGCAGCATACTGATGCGGCAGGTTTCTACATTTGACAATATGATGCATAATATCATCGGTACGTGACTCAACGACAAAGGAGAATTGCTGCTCGAGCATCGTAAAAAATGCATCGGCATTGTCAAGCCAGGTGAAATAGGTCGGCCCCTCTTCGATGAGTGCCGCCTGCCGCATACGCGCGAGCGGCGGAAACAGTTCTGCAACAGGTGACATCAGTACTATATGATACAGGGTGCGGAACCATGTCTTGCGAGGCTCGATAAAGCAAAAAAAGCCATCCGGTTTCAGCATGCGTTTTACTTCAGCAAGAACCGGTGCATGATCAAAAAAATGGTGGAGTGCCTTGTGGATGATGACAACATCAAAGCTTCCGCTTCGGATCGGACATGCTTGTGCGTCGGCAAGGACCACAGGAACGTCTTTACGGACCCGTCGAAGAAAATTCCGGGAAATATCGAGACCGTAGACGTTGCGAAAGCCTGCGTTCCAAAAAACATCAAGACCGCTTCCGTTGCCGCAGCATAGATCAAGGATCCTGGCATTGGGATTTAGCTGCCATTTCTGGAGCACCCGAGCAAACTTTTTTGGATTTGCAACAACACGTATAAAACGCAGGTATGTCGCTTCCCATTCATCGCTACACATAGGGAGCCTACTGGTACAATTATATATTTTTTTCATCATATATCAGGATAATCCTTGAAGGCAATCATTTATGATTTCGGCACCAGGATAAT
>JAOAHH010000010.1 GCA_026415325.1 Thermodesulfobacteriota bacterium
CATTGATCAGGAGCCAAAATACGCTTATGAAATAAAACAAAAAGTATATCAAATAACAGGTAATACATTTGATATTGACCGTAATAATTTATATAAAAAACTGAGAACACTAGAACGGGAAGGCATCCTCAAAAGCTTCAACAAGCCTTCCAGCAAAGGTGCAGATAGAAAGTATTATGCGCTTACACCGTTTGGGAAAAAATTTTACCGAGACATTGCCTCATTGATGAAACCCGTTATTGATTCCTTTTATGAACGGATGCGTCATATTCCTCTAAAATAACTACTTTTGTCTGCTTGCACCAGCCCGCCACGAGTTTTGACAGGTTGTAAAAGTATCTTCCTCATCCCTTCGTTATGCAGCTATGTATAAGGTATTTCTATAGAGCCTCCCGGTACCGGTCGTTTGGATACTTTTTGCCATTACAAATGGATATTCTGTTTATTAGTAGTATTGCTAAAGAGCTATTCTTAAAAAATGCTTTTTTTCTTGACAACGATTCTTCGTTTTTCTTATAATAGTTTTAAAAATTCTGATTATAGAAACCAATGGATAAATACAAGCGATCACCGTCTTCCCTTCTTTATCACTTAGCTGCTATCCCTCAATTTCTTACAGATAATAGATCTTCACAGGAAGATTGGCAGTTTGAACGTCCGGTATGGAATACAAACCTCTGCATCAGGTGTGGTGTTTGCTACCTTACATGTCCTGATGCGGCGATTCATAAAAACGATGAGGGTTACTTTCATGCCGATGTGCGCCGATGCAAGGGGTGCGGGTTATGCGTGCGTGAATGCTGGACTGGGGCAATCTCACTCGAACAGACAGCGCAACGACCGCCATGGCTTACAAAACTTTATTAAAAGTTATTAAAGGTACTTGAGGGGATGGATACCTTTTCTGTCTTTGTGCCGAACCTCCTGCCGAAAAAAGAGCCTTTTATCCCTGGGAAACGATCATGTAAAGGCTGTGGCAAAGCAATCGCAACGCGACTTGCCGCAAAAGCTGTCCTTGATACGTTCACTGGTACAGTTCCTCCCATATGCACCGACACAGCAGCATCACTCCCTTTTGCGTATAGTCAGTTTGAGACAACTGCTGTGATTCGCACATGTTGTGAAGAACTCCACGAAAGAGCGATACAAATCGCCCGACAATCAAGCACTCTTAGTCAAACCCTTTCCAAACCTGTGTTTGTTGTAAGCAGGCGAGTTTTTAAAGAAAATCCCCTTGCATTAACCGACTTCATATCACAAGAACACAGCGTATTATGCTTGTGTCTTGATAACGAATATTATCTCAGCGATGATATCACGCGTACCGGACCACAGCCGCTCATTGTGAATGAAGTGTCTCACCGCCCTTCTTCAGATGATATCAAACGAATGCTTCAAGAAAAAAACAATCCTCTTGGTATATACGAAAAGCGGTTTTCGTATTATGCAACAGCTTGCCCGAGTTATCCATTTGACCTCATTGAAAAAGTACGTAAGGGTCTAAAAATTTCTGGTAACGCCTTCATTCTCATACTAACGCCATGCCCCACTGGTTGGATATTTCCTCCTCGGTTAACAAAACAAGTTGGTTACCGTGCCATACAAACCGCTTACTTTCCCCTCTATGAAACTCAAAACGGTCAACTCCGGCTCACGCAGCAGCCGCAAAAAATTGCTCCACTTTATCAATATCTATCCTTACAGAGACGTTTTTTTACTTTTCCTGCTGATGCGATGCAATATCTGCAAGATGCAGTAGTTCAGCATTACGACAAGCTTTTAACATTGCACAAAAGGAGCGCATGATCGGCTATGGCAGACACTGAACCATCTGGGACTGGGGGAGAAAATATCCGATACTCTTCATCCTCGATAATCGCATTGCTGCAGGAAATACAAAATATCTATGGATACCTTCCCCGCGACATTATAAAAAAAACTGCAATTGAGCATTCCATACCATTAAGCAGACTCTTTGCCATAGCGACGTTCTACAACGCATTTAGTTTGGAAGAACAGGGACGGCATATAATCAGTGTATGCCATGGCACTGCATGTCATGTAAAAAAAGCCAAAAATCTATCTGAAGCAATTGCTCGTCACCTTAACCTTTCAGGCAGCGAAGGGACAACTCCGGACAGATTGTTTTCTCTAAAAAAAGTCAGGTGTCTTGGCTGCTGCAGCATGGCACCGGTTATCAAGATCGACGATACCATACATGGTACCATGACCCAGACAACTGTTATACAAGTTCTTCGTAAACTTCAGAAAGGCATGTTACACGAATGAGCGATGCGACAACACGTTATCTTGCGGCATGGAAAGAAAAAGGCATTACAACCCTGTTCCCTAACACCATAAAAATCATGGTCGGAACCGCCTCATGCGGTCTTGCATCAGGCGCGGCATCGATTGCACAAGCTTTCAAAGCAAACATTGCACAAAACAACTTCGATGCAATGGTTACAACAACCGGTTGTGCCGGCATGTGTTTTCAGGAGCCGCTTGTAGATATTACCATACCTCGGAAAGGGCGGTTTGTTTACGGACGCGTCACCCCTGAAGTCGTGCCACAGATGATCGCTGCGTTACAGCATGGCAATGTGCCTGATGGAGCATTGTTGCGATACACCCGCCATGAATGTCTTATCAATGGTTTTGTTAAACGATACTTGACCATTGGAGCAACAAAAAAGGAGCGTGACGTACCGATTGCCCATGCATTTCCTTTTTATAGACGGCAGTTGCGTATTGTCACCCGCAATTGCGGATTTATCGATCCGGAAAACATCGCAGAATATATTGCACAAGGGGGCTACAGCGCTCTTGCCACCGTTCTTGATAAAAAAAGCCCCCAGCAGATTATCAGGATGGTAGAACAATCCGGGCTGCGAGGCAGAGGAGGAGCGGGTTTCCCGACAGGCTTAAAATGGCGCCTCTGCCGTGAACGCACATCAAAACATAAATATATTGTCTGTAATGCCGACGAAGGTGATCCAGGTGCATACATGGACCGCACTATTCTTGAAAGCGATCCTCATGCGGTCATTGAAGGGATGCTGATTGCGGCTTATGCGATCGGTGCTACCGAAGGTTATATTTACATACGCGATGAGTATCCACGTGCAATCGCGTGTGTGGAAAAGGCACTACAACAAGCACGGGAAGCACATCTTCTTGGAAAGCACATTTTAGGATCATCATTTTCCTGTACCCTTACGATCGTCCGGGGGGCAGGGGCATTTGTATGCGGCGAGGAAACTGCTCTTTTGAAATCAATCGAGGGCGACTGTGGGGAGCCAAACCAGCGGCCACCCTACCCTATCGAAGTAGGGCTGTGGGGGAACCCAACGGTCATTAATAATGTCGAAACCTTGGCGACGATCCCCATTATTATCAGCAAGGGGCCACGCTGGTTCTCTTCCATCGGGACAAAAACGAATACAGGCACAAAAGTTTTTTCTCTGGTTGGCAAAGTGCAGAACATTGGACTTGTTGAAGTGCCGATGGGAACACCTCTTCGCGATATCGTGTATGCGATTGGCGGCGGGACAAGCAACGGCAGATCATGTAAGGCAGTACAAACAGGGGGACCCTCAGGGGGCTGCATTCCGGAGCGACTTTTTAATCTCCCGGTCGAATATGATGCACTCGCGCACTGTGGCTCTATTATGGGATCTGGCGGCTTGATTGTCATGGATGATAAAACATGCATGGTCGATGTCGCCTGTTACTTTATGTCATTTCTTGAACATGAATCGTGCGGAAAATGCGTTCCATGCCGAATTGGCATTCGGCGTATGCGCGAAGTGCTTGAAAGCATCTGTGCCGGAACTGCAACCGTAGAAGACCTTGAAAAACTTGAGACACTTGCCCATCTCGTCGCACAAGCATCATTATGCGGACTCGGTCGCACGGCTCCCAATTCCGTCCTTTCAGGTCTTCGATATTTTCGCGACGAATACATGGCCCATGTCCATGATAAAACTTGCCCGGCCGGAGTGTGCAAAAACCTGATAACCTACCGAATCGCCGAATCGGCCTGTACCGGTTGCGGGGTGTGTAAAAAAATATGTCCGAGCGGCGCAATTACAGGACCACGCAAAAAACCTCCACAAATTGATATTGCTACATGCATTAAATGCGGGGCGTGTTTGGACGTGTGTCCTGCAGGGGCAATAATAACGATATAAACGATATCATACGGATACACCATGTTAAATCTCACTATCGACGGCATACCAGTTCAGGTTCCAGAAGGGACAACATTGCTTGAGGCCGCCCGGCAATGCGGTATTTGGATTCCCACGCTCTGTCATCATGAATCACTTACTCCCTACGGCGGCTGCCGCTTATGCGTCGTCGAAGTCCGAGAACGTAAGGTCACGCACATTGTCGCTTCCTGCACGGCAGGTGCCCGTAACGGACTTGAAGTTGTGACTTGTTCAGATACCCTGCTCTCTATTAGAAAAGGTATTGTATCCTTGCTGCTTGCTGAAGTACCGCAATCGCCGGTGCTTCAGGAGCTTGGAGCCGCTTTCGGTGTAACCGGCGATACTAGATATACTCCTCGAAACGACTCATGCATTGCATGCGGTCGATGCATCAGAGCATGCCGAGAGATCGTGGGCGTTAGCGCTATCGATTTTGCATACCGTGGATATAAAAAAGTACCCGCACCTCCTTTTTTTGAACGCTCTGAGAGTTGTATCGGTTGCGGCACGTGTGTTGCTGTCTGTCCAACCGGCGCCATTACCATGCACGACATACAAGCAGGCATTTATTCCAGAGCACCTGATGGATCTATAATCGAAGGGCCAGCCCGAATTATCGACAACTGGAAAGTTTCTTTCCCGCTCAAAACGTGCTCGCGGTGCGGTGAACCATTTGTTCCACAAGCGGTACTTGACCACTGTGCAATTTATGCAAAATTGCCTGCTGACTTCTTTGAGCTCTGTCGTGAATGTCGGCAATGACTGAAAAGGAGCCCGAACCTTATGCAAGTAAACCGTGAAATCTGTGTCGGATGCGGTGCATGCGTCAATCTCTGCCCACGACTGGCAATCCGCTTCATCGATAGCCGCTCCTATATTGATCAACAATCTTGCATCGAATGTGGGACATGTAGAGATGCATGTGGTGTTGATGCTATTTACGCCGACTGTCGGTTCCCTGATATCATTATGCTGAATGCCACGGCACCGTCATTTTTGGAAGCGCAGCTCGCGGTCTGTCAGAAGCGTTAGGAGGAGCCCGCACAATGAAAACACACTACGATGTTGTTGTAATCGGCGCAGGACCTGCAGGGCTTATGGTTGCCAAAGAAATGTCTGCAGCAGGTGCAACGGTTTTGCTTGTTGATATCAAAAAAGAAATCCCAAAAGTAAACCGATCCTGTTGTACAATGCTGATCAATGAACCGAACACCCACGGAGAGACCGTCCGCATCGTCAACAACAACCTCCACTTTGAAAAAACAGGTTTCACTGTTCCCTACACCGGAAAGTTTGTCAAACTGGTCCGCAGTGTACGGCTGTCGCCCGGCGGCTATAAGCTCACCATGGTCAACAGAAGCGAGGGCGTGGCACATCCCTATACCAAGGAGGTAATCTTAAAAAACCTGCTTGACAGTGCCGTCGATAACGGCACCGATGTTCTTACAGAAACCGCGGGCATCAAGGCCGAAAACGTGAACGGCGGAGTGCGCGTATTCCTCCGACCGGCATGTTCCCGATCAATGTATGAAGTTCGCTGTAAAATTGCATTTGCAGCCGATGGAGTCAATTCACAAATTGTCACCGGTCTTGAGCTTTTCAAAACACGAAAATATTTCGGTTCGTTTCGTGTCGCCTCCTATTTTCTCGATAATGTCGACTACCCGTACTGGGATGCGTGGGTCACCTGTGTTGGCAAAGGGCATACTCGCTGGGGTCGTGGCCAGATTTATATGGTGCCAAAATTCTTACCGTATGCCCAAGATGGGGATCGCCCCATTCTTGATGTTTTTTGCGGCACACCATGCGGCATGCCGGCTAAAATGGGGCTTGATTCGTTTATCAAAGAAGGCCCATTCCGCGAGTGGTTTCGACATGCCACCATCGTGCATCGTGGGGCATGTGTCGTTAATTTTTACACCTGTATCATGAACCCTGTCGAAGGCAATATTGTTGTCGTCGGTGATGCTGCTGCATTTATTGAAACCTATTGCCAAGCGGCAATGATGTATGGATATCGTGCCGCACATGCGGCATTAAAAGTGCTCGCAACCGGACGCGGATACGAAGACTACACAAACTTTTGGCGTGAAAGTTTTGAATACTGTCATCCCGGAGAAATCGAAAAAGCTCTTCAAGGTTTTGGGCTGGGGCAGCTGGAAGATGAAGCCCTCGATTACATTTTTAAACTTACCGACAACGAAGAATATGAGGGGTATGTCAGTGAAAATACTGCTCCAGATGTTATGAAAAAAGCGATCATGGGACATATTGATCAAATACGGCGCGAACGACCCGACATTGCCGTGGTTATTGAAAAACACTGGAAAGCTTCGGCGGAAGATATTGTTCAAGGATGACGAGATTACAATTCAGTGCCCAATCGCTGACAACATCTGAACTTCTCACATCGCTTTTCAGCCGCAGAAGCATCATGAAACGTTTATAATATATAAGGAGATAAGTACCATGGCAAAAAAGGCATGGCCGGTCGTATTCTTGTTTATACTATACATAATAGCCATATGTGCTGCTGGATGTGTAAAACGTGATTCCGTAACCTATTGTGGAGAACAAGAGGAGGATGGACCATGGGACAACTGTGATCCCAACCGCTATAATGTTGACGGTCCGGCAGAGCGACTTTTGAATAAAGGGGCTACAAAGATCGCCATAATCGATCTCACCGTAGGAGGACCGCGTTTTTCGAAAACCTATGATGTGGTGCAAATGACAAAACGAGCAGTGGTGGATTGGGAACAGAAACAGGCCGTAGCTCAAAATCCAGTAATCCCTAATCCAAATAAGATAGGCATTATTTATGTGGTGCATGGTGGTTTTACCACCTATAAACCGCAATATCTCTGGGATGCCTCTGTCCAAATGTTCTCCTATGATCCTAATCATCCGGTTTTTAACTTCTATCTTTTCAACAAAAGAATGTGGCATCGGATTCTTAAATCAGAACAGGCCGAGAAAGAGCTAAAAAAATATAGCTTCTCCTATGAAAGGATCGGCGGTAGTGATCCGTTTCAGTCTATATCCGAGCAGCAACTCGCATCACTCAAAGCAGAACTTGATGCTCAAGGCGATGCCCTTGGTTTCGATTTTGAAGTTGATTGGGCTTGTTGGATGTGTGGCGACATCGTTGCTCACTATGCTTATCCCCGCTATCTCTATAACCCACCTGAGGGCAAACAGTGTAGCACGGATATTCCGGAACCGCAGACACCGATCGTCTGGGTAAACGACCCTGATCGGCTGATGGAACGATCTTATCCGAGAGAACCATCGTGTTGGACAAAAACACTGGGTGCACCCGATACCGATACGCATGTTGCTCTTGAAACCGGCTTTAATCCGATTGTTCAAGATATGACCTTGGCACAGCTTCAGGTCGAGGCAATCGAAGCAGGTATGTCTTCTGATGTGAGCGATAATGCAACCGGTATACTTTTGCTCAACCATGCGATCAACGATAACAACGAATATTTCGACCCTAAAATCGATGATACCCTGACGCTCAACAAAAATATAAAGCGCATTCTCTTGGAACGCCACCCTTCCCTGCGCGATGAAAATATTATTGGCGCATACATGGGTATCAAAGAACTCAATCCCGAAAACAACCTTGTTGAGCGGACCCGAAATATGCGCGGTGAAGACCTTGGATATGCATGGCTCTATGAATCCAACAAACAGATGCCCGGCGAAGAATGGGGATACCGGTATTGGGATGCATTGGAGTATCTTAAAAACAACGGCGTTCAACACATCGTGATCGGATTCCCGCAAATCGTTACCGATTCTGTACTGAATCTTGTAGAGATCCATAACCAAATTGCAAAGGAAATCGGTTTCAAGACATGGCTCGGGTGGAAAAAAAAGGACTTTCAGAATTTCTATCCCGGGGTTGGTCATCCGTTTGCAAATTATTGGGGCGTTTGGGTAAACACCCAGTGTGGGCAGGAAGAATGTTGTTTTGAAATGGGCGGCTGCAGCGACGGCAGACCATATCCCCCACCCCGCCAAACACCGAAAAACAAAAAACGCGGCGATATGGATCCTTCGCTCGCGTTCGATGTCAGCGAATACGGTCATCTTGGCTATGATCCTTCAGGAGGACCACCCGATCCGAATGCACCCGTGCAACAGCAATATACCGGCACCTGGGCACTCTATAGACCACCCAACGATGATCCGCGCATCGGCCAAATGCTTGCAGCGCATATTATGAACATCTTGTTGCACCGCACTGCATCCATTGCGTCATTATCAGGTAACCGTTGATAAGGAGAACGGCCATGGAACTATGCACAAGAAGAATGTTTTCAAAGCAGACACTCCTTTTTTCTATTGCTGCAGCATGCTGTATGCCGACCGCAGCCCGTGCTGCAGGCATGCTCGATAAATTCACCAGCGACCCGTTTCTTAACAGAGATGACCTTGCAGATGCCGTCAAATCGCTGTACATGACCTATGACAGCACAAGTCCGTATCCCCATAAATTTAACGAGGTCCTGACCAAAACCCAGCTTCGGAGCTTACAATTCTTTATCAACAACAACCTTGAAAAGGAGTACGTAGCGCATTATATCGAGACAATGAAACCACTCATAACAAAAATCCAGAAACGCTTGCAGGAGAAGGGTGCAGAGGAATGGCTCCACAGCATGTTCGAGGGAACAAGCACTGGGTATCAGCTGTTTGAACGTATCGATATCCAGCAGGGCAAACGTATATTTCCCTGCCCCTATAAAGCAATGCTTGAGAACTGCAAAAAACACCTGCTGACCTTCTCGATCGAATGGCGGGACGTCTGTACCCGTTGGTGCATACCGGCATGGACAGGGGTTGCTGAGGCGGTAAATATCCGTATATCTGTGCAGCCTGGAGAAACCTGTTCGGTATCGCTTGCTCAAAACTGAATCATCATCAGAAAGGGGAATACTATGCAAACCGCATCAGCATTATCGAAAAAACAAAACTGTCATTCATCGACAGATGGCATTTCATCCTCGATAAATTGCTCGCGGTCATCTTTTGTAAAAGGCTTACTCGGTTCAATTATGTTGCTCACCGTCCCGGGTGTTGCCAAGGCGTGGATGGACGGAACACTGCAAGAGCGAGAAGACATCGGTGATGGTATTAAAGCGCTGATACGGACCTATAGTGATGTCAATCCCTACCCCCATAAATTTAGCGATGCATTGGTAAAGCTGCACCTGCGGGATCTTGATTTTGCCGTCCGAAAAGGCATTGACAAGGAATTTGCCGACCATTACGTGTTAACCCTTGGCGTTCCCATCGCACGCCATATTAAACCGGCAATTGAAAAGTTGGGGAAAGACTGTTTTTTATGGGGAATTTTTGAACGGACAAGCTGCTCCTATCAACTCTATGAACACATTACCGTCAAAAAGAACGAGCGATCCTTCCCCTGTCCGTATAAGCCGATCCTTGAATATATTCTCGATAGCGATGTAACCTATACGATCCGGTGGAAGGACGTCTGTGCAAAATGGTGCTCGCGGATCTGGAATGGATTTGCAGCGACGGCAGGTGTGAAGATAAAAATAAAAACCGGCACCATCTGCAAAGTGAAAGTTTTATAGTCCGCCCATGTAACGTAACAAAATTATTTATCAGGAGTCTACATGAGCAAAACATCTCTTCCAGAGACCTGTTTTGAATTGCTTTCACGGGAAATCCCGCTCAAAAAAAGACAGGGGCATGAAGATATCGAAAAGCTCTATCTGCTCAGCGGAGAAGACGGCGGCGGTATAACATTGTATACAGGTGAAAAAATAGCACGCGTCGCGCTCGTTTCATTTCGGTTTGGCAACGGTGTACCGATACCCCATCATGAAAATCGTCTTGCAATAGGAGCGGAGATTTTTCAGATCATGCCTGACTTTTCATACAAGCTTCCTGTGTGGGGTATCAATTCGGTTATTATGAAGGATGGAACATATTATTTTGATACCGATCTCTCATTCGGAGTGGATCTTGTGCGTGAGTATGATTTTGTGATGAAGTACCTTGAACCGTTTGATGTTGCATACAAAAAATTTAACCGAAACCCTGATCTGAAAATCGTTGCGTTTGGGGAGCTGACAACATGGGTTCGGACATACATTTCTCCGGTTTTTTTCACCGCTGTGACGACTGTTGATCGTATTAAGACAGTATATGATCTTGCAGCAGCATATATTTCACTATGGGTTCACATGTATCGAGATGCCGCCGATCCTCATCCGGATTTAAAACAAGCCCAACAAGAGCGACTTCATCTCCAATATGCAGGCATGAAGCATACAGATCGCATGGGAAAAGTGCTGCAAGAAGCTTTCGGGCAGGAGACGTTTGCTAAATTTTTCAAAGCAATGGCTTCTTCGTAATACTCTTCCTGTACCACGTTCCTCTAATATAAAATTAAAGCCATACGAGCAGATGCACAAGGCGGGCACCCAGAATGGCGCAGAACAAAAACTCCAGCTGTATGTTGCGCACCGCATGCAACACTCTTCCCTTTTTCTCTTCCATGGCGGCATAGTAGCCGATTGCCCCTAAAACGATTATGCCTGGGTAAGTGGCATCCCACCGCTCAACCGACCACGGCTCATAAAGAAGACTATGTGGGATATGCACGGCGGTCAAACATAGCAATATTACGAATGTTATTATCCTCTCTGTATCCTGCGGTGTTTGCCTTTTATACCACCGATGCATTGTCAAGAACATGCCCGCAAGAGAAATTAAGGTAAACACAAGGAAACATGGCAACAGCACGCCATCGATATAAAAACTTTTCTTAAGCCCGTCGCCGATCCTGTGCATCCATTCCCACGTCGTGCTTCCGGAGGTAAAAAACCAAAGGTGGGGGAAGAGCCCATGGTATGGTGTGTGGTAAATTTTCTTAAAAAGAGCTGTCAACGACATGGAGGAAAAAGCAAAATAATTTTGAATGGCACCTGCCCCACAGTACCCTGCAAAAAAAACGAGCATCACACTAAGCTTCTTCGAATATTCCACCCTCAAGAAAAGCAAAACGATAACCGGAAAAACGTATAAAAGAGGTACAAGTTGCTGGTGCATATTGATACCGACAGAGATGCATGTCCCCATCCAGAGCGCATACAACAAACTTGGCCGAATCAAAAAAAATTTTCTTGAGACACATCCCATGAGGACAAGAGTTTGATAAAGAAAGAGGGTGTTGAAAAAATTTGCCCACACATTGTCATCAAGAGAACGCATAAGAAAAAAATTTCCCCGGCAGGATAAACCAGACAAGCACTGTGCTTATTGCCAGCACTATGTTTGAGGTAAGGTTTGCAGCCAGTAAGAAAAGTAGGCAGGCTGAAGCACTGCTGAATCCCGTAGTTAACACCTTTGCCGCTAACAACGCATCACTCCGCGGAGCTATCAGCTTGAGCAGGTAAGCTGTACCCCGAATGAGCATGATCACAATATTGTGCACCGGTGTGTGTTCTTGCGCACCAAAGGCATGCGCCTGTGCCTCCCGAATAAACAAGCGCATATCCCAATCGATAAAAAAACCGGAAAAAGCAAGCAGATAGGCAAACCAGAAGGTAAAATATATTATAATACCATAAATAATCTGGAGCATTATGTTCGGTTTTCCGAGAATCCACATTTCAATTATCATCATAACACAGCAGGCCGCCTTCTCTGAAGGCGGCCTGCATAAAAATTTTCAATACTTCTCCTGCAACAAAGCACTCGCGGAGGCGAGCGTCAACGCAGATATTATTTTTTCTTTGAAAGAATTGAGTCGATCGCCTGAAACATGGCTTCAATCACATGATGTTGGTACTTACCAACAGGGACACCGTTATAAATCACACGGGTTTTCCCCTCTACAAACTCTCGAGTGTACGGTATTGACCAGTCAGGATAATCAATGGGATCATAAACATTATAATCTTTAAAACCGTGGTAGTTTTTCAGGGCATGGTGAAAAAGCGTATCGGAATTTTCGGCAAAAAATTCTATCGGAAGCCCGATCACATAGTCATATCCTTCTTTAATCGCATTGAGATAGGCACGGTTTGTTGAAAGATATTTTTCTTTGGGATCCCAAATAGGATCGGCAAACTCATCCTGACAGAGCACGACTTTTTTTGCGGTAAAGCTATATTGTTGCAATAACGCATTGACCTCTTCAAGCATCTTATCCCGATACGGTGGTGCAAGCTCAAGCCACGCTTCCCACGGGAAATGATCCCACGGCATACCGTGTACCGTAACGGCAACCGTCACCTTTGATCCCTCAGGGATTGTATCGAGTCTGTCCTTGAGCATCTCGAGAAACGCCTGTCGCATCGGCTGGAAATGTCCCATTGGCGGCGCCATAATAACTTTTATCTTCTTGCCGCCATGTGCATGCTGCCACTCATGGATATATTCCATGCAATGTCTAAAGCTTGAGTTGAATTCTTCAAAATGCGAATAGATCGCCATCGGCGCAACAAGCACGATGGTTTCGCATCCGGCATCAAGGAGCTCATAGAGCTGCTGTTTCATGCGGAAGTACAGCAAACTTGTTTCCGCACGCCACATCACATCGGGATACTTTTGTAAAATTTTGTCCCGTGCACCGTTAATAACCTTAAACGTACCTTCCCAATGCGGAAGTTTTTTCTGTTTAATACCTTTGTCATAATACCAGATTCGCGCCTTATTGATGGTCTTTCCTGTCAGCGAGGGCATCCCCCCCTTGCGGCTTTTATATAGAAAATATCCATGATCAAGATAAATACGTTTTGATGGTGGCTGCCATATAACTTCACCGCGCTTGTATTTTTCAATGTACGGCTCGCCGTCATAATCACAGTCGTTTCCGTCTGGGTCAATAAGTCGCGTTGGCACAAATTCATGGTGCTCATGAAACCGCTCTGCATCGAGCAAAGCAACACCTTTATCGATCCTTGAAAAAATACGGAATGGCCACGGGATAATGGCATTAAAAATTTTCAAGGTTATGTTATAGAAAAAAGAGGTGTCCATAGTTTCGGGCATAATAAGCCCGGTCACAAACACCCCGACTTTGCCCGCTGGTATAACATCCTGTGTCTTATATACCTGATAATAATCGGGTTGGGGGAGTGCATTCTTTTTTGCAGCAACGATCTTAAATGCAATAAAACCAACTATTAAAGTACCGACGATAACAATGATAACCATACGCATTCCTTTCAGCGATCCAGACATAAATATCTCCTCCGGTTGCGGTGATGCCTTCTCCCTGTTTATATGCTGCTGTGTATGTAGCAGAAATAAACCCCTTATGCAAGGCAAGCCCGCAATAAAGTTATTACCTGTGCACTAATCCTTACCTATATACAACAGAGGCGTTTACCAACCAGGGCCTTCAGGACCGGAGGGCTCCTTATCAGTATGACTTTTGAAGATTTGCAACCGTAAACATATTGGTGTCAACCTTTTCGGTTCCGACTTCGTAAATTTCATGCAGAGGAATGGAGCTATGGGTGCGCTGCAGATCAAGAAGCACGACGCCACAGATCATATTTTTCATTTCGCCTTTTTTGGTTTTAACATCAACGTGCAAGTATTCAAAGCATTTCCAATATCGGTTCAGGTCATCATACATCTCACTCCACAGCACATAATAGGTTTCCGGATCAACATACCAGACGCGTTTGCTGTAGATGTAATTTGGGTCTTTGTTTTTCACTTCGACAACGTAGGTCTGTATCCGCTCGCGGCTTATATTGTTCGGTATTGCCTGACCAGGAATCCGTTTAAGCGCTTTATTATCAACCTGCCGAGAGCCGAGCATTTCCTTCTTACCAACAAGCTGATAGGTATTCCGAAGTATATGCCCATCCCACCCGTATTCATCGTCGTAGATCATATCGGTACCATCGATCGTATCAGTCCGCTGTCCGACATTAATCCGTCTGATCCTGCGAAACGGCGCATACCACATATATCCGTCGTCTTCTTTCTTCGGATCGATGTAGCGCAAATTAAAAAAACGCGAGTTCATGCTTTCAGGGGGTTCATACAGATGGAGAAAAAGCCCCCGGTGAATGCCACGGGGATTATCAGTATATGCAGGCCGTGGGTCGACATCAACGCGGTGGATATAATAAAGTTCCCACTGATCTTGATGGGTTGTGCGCTCGATGGTTACTTTGGGAGTTATCACCGGTCCTTTTCGGGCGTAATGATTTGCATCACCGTGGGTGTTAAAATCAAAATTCCATGCAACTTCAAGCCCGTTTTTCGGATTGGGAAACGGCATGCCCGCAATTGTTGCATAGTTGGTGATATAGCCCTCAGCATCAACCTGAACGGTCGGCGCATACTTTTTTGTTGCCTCAATCATCCCGCTGGTTTCTATAATCTGCTTGTAGGGAATGATCGTGAAATAGAAGCCCTCAGCTGGTGCTCCCCATTTCTCGCTTTCCTTGTACACCTGCAGAATGCCTTGTGGCAGCAGCGCGGCAATCTCATCAATATTGTTTTTATTAATTGTTTTCCCAACCCATATCTTTTCCCATTCTCGAACCTTTGCAAGCTCCTCCGCGTTGTATGCGGCAACCGGATACTGCACTTCTGCCGCCCGGAGAGATACAGGCATAAAAAGACACATAATCGCAATATAATGTAGTAATATGATGATATGTCTTGCCATTATGATTCCCTTTCCTAAAATTATTTATGTTTTAAAATTCATACCGCACACGAATTAGCACACTATCCTTGTCATATAGTCCTCGATTTGATGTCGCACTTGACCCGTAAATTGGGACCGCGGCCTCCCAGCGCCAGTGTTTGCCTGGCGCATATGAGAGAATCGGACAGATAAAATACTTACCGATCGGATTCCAGCTTCCGGTGAGCATCATCATCCACTTCGCCTGAAGGAACTGCTGTTGGAAACTGAAGGCGATTTCGGTTGCATGGCTGTCGTTATATCGGTGTCCGCGACCGCTTTCGGCAATGATGATGTCATGAAAACTTCCAAGCACTTTTTCATAAAACAGGGTAATACTTGTTGTCAGTTTTTTATCGTCAAAAAATCTATGGGTGAAGTACGGAATGGTGAACCTATCGGCATAAACCAGTCCGCCGCCGATGGTGTCACGCTCTGCAAGTCCATAAATCTTATTATTTGCATGGTTTGTTCCTTTGTTAAACTTGTTATTGATCTCATAAAACATTTCCAAGCGCCATTCAGAGCCGTGCAGTCGCTCGATGATGGTTTGGGCGGTAAGACCGAGCACGGTGTACCGCTTGTAATCAAATACCTCATAATCGGGAAAGTGCGGATCGATCTTGGAGCCGGTCAGAATCGATTTGATACCGCTTTTAACCATAATAAGAGAAAACGGAGTAATAGTCTTGGGATTTGCAACTGGACTGTCGTTAATGGTATTAAAATAGAAAAGCGACCAGTCAATATCCCATGTATACCCGCGAACCTTGAGGCCTACCTCTGTGTTGCTCAACTTCCACCCAGGAGCGTCACGCCGTGCCTTTTCCTGAATCCACTCATACATGCCCGGTCCCTTGCCGGGATTGAATGAGGTCTTCGCCGGACTCGGACCGTAATGGGTCCCTTCGATCGGTACCCGTGCATATTTGAAGTCACCGGGAATAATGATTGCCTCAAAGAGAAGCTGGCCAGGCAGATTGCTTTGATAAAATCCGCGGAACATCCACAGGCCGAGCTTTATCGTTTCCCAGTCTTCGGTTCCCGGTGATCCGTGCCGCACATCAAGAGGGTTGATCACATCGGCAGTCCTCTTCAGATCGGTTTCACCCCACACGACAATCTGCTTTCCGATTTTAAACTGCCATGGACCTTTGATAATATCCACATAGGCTTCGGTAATATAATCTTCTCCGGTCGGTCGGCTGTACTCCTTGCGTGACCAGTGCGGTACGGCATCGTGAAGTCGATCATCCCATGCAGTTATCTTGTCATAAAAATACCGAATCCCACCAAAGAGATTAATCGTCATTTCATTGTCTTCACGAAACTTGTATAAGGCTTCAAATAACATGCTGGTACGCAAAAAATCGAGTTTGCTCTTGTGAAACTTCTCTTCACGATTAGGAATATCGAGACGGTAAAATGCTTGCTCCTTAAAATAACCGTTGAGCTCCACTTTGCCGTCCATGAGGAAAATCTTTGCATGGCTCTGCGGTATCCCGCCAAGCACAATGCCTATGAAAATGGCAATCGTGATGCTGATCTGTTTTTTCATCGCCCCTGTCCCCCGTTCCTGTTAACGTTTCTTGGTAATAAAGCGAGGTTGAAAAATGAGAATCATGCTCGGCACCACCAGGAGAGCACCGAACATGTTAAGGGTGAGCATCACCGCAAGCAGAAGTCCCATAAGTGCCTGAAACATCATCTTTGAAAGGAACCAAAAGACAATGCCCACGATGAGTGTTGTTGCAATATAGATAACCGCCTTGCCCGTTGTCCCCATAGCAATGGTTACCGACTCAGAAAGAGTCTTCCCTTGCCGGTATTCCTCAATGATGCGGCTTGCCAAATAAATGCCGTAGTCAACGCCAAGCCCAATGCCAACCGAAGATACCGGAAGGGTTGCCGTTGTGAGCGGTAGGGGCGGATTATTGAGCACCATAAAAGCTGCCGTCAGCATATTTGAAAGTAAGAGCGGAGCAATCATAATGCAGCCAGCAATAATCGACTGAAATGTTGCGATACAGAAAACGAAGACCACACCGAGCGACAAACACAGCGTGAGCAGCTGATACTCGGTCAACGTCTCGTTGATTGCAGCCTGAACTCCGACGGCACCACCTGCAAGTCGGTAGCGCATACCGGCCTTCTCAAGCGCTGGAGTTTTTCTGTCAAGATAATTTTTAATTTGGGAAATAACCTCTTTGATAGTCTGGGCTGTCTTATCTCTGCAAAAGATGATGATATTGGTGTTCTGATCACCCATATCAACATACTTATCAAAGCTTCCCGGCCCACCCATTTGCAACGCTGAGCGGTATAAAAATTCAAGCTGGCTGTCATCGGTTGGAAGAAATTTCCATCGGGGGTCTTGCTCCCGCATGCCACTGTGGATACCGGGAATTCTACCTTGCAATGTTTCTACCATCACAACCTTTTTCCCTGGTGTTTGCTTCATATGACGTGAAAATGCTACCACCTCGCGGGTTGTTGCAGCTCGGGCAACGCCTTGCGGCTTGCCGGTATCAAGTATCACATACAGCGGGTTGAGCAGTGGCATTGAAAAGGTTATTCTGAAGCTGTCAACATTATACCGATGAAACGGCCACAGGATTTCCGATCCCGGAACAGCGCTGCCGATTGTGATCTTGTTGACATATGTGCATCCCCACACAAACAGTATGAGAGCGAACGCAGTGACAATATATTTACCGCTGCGATTGAGCCATTGCCCGAGCATCACAAGCAATCGATCAATAAAGCCCTGACCGAGTTTTGCAGGCTTAAGCGGCATATACGAGAGCGCTATCGGCACAAAGATCATTGCAACAATAATCGTGATAAACGACCAGAATGCACACGACAAAGTAATTTTTCGTAAAATCGGAATCGGCGTGATCGCAATAATGATAATACCCGAAGCATCGGTGAGAATGCCGGCGCATCCAGGTATAAAAAGGCTGGTGATCACTTTTTTGCACGCCTGGATTGTATCACCGGTTTTTCCCGCCTCCTCCTGGTACCGCTTCAATACCTGGGTAGAATGCGAGGCTGCCATTGCAGCGATCAAAAACGGAAATACCAACACCAGCGGATCGAGGTTAAATTGCAGCAGGCTCAGGAAACCAAGACCCCAAATCGCGCTGATTCCGGCTGCCATGATCGGCAAGAGCATGCCCCGCTTGGAGCGAAAATACAGAAAAAAAACCACCATCATGGCAATGACCGTATAGATGAGTATTTTGATGACATCGCCGACATAGCTGTCAATATACCCAAGGTGCATGGGTTCGCCGGCAATCGCAATGATATGGTTTTGGTCTTCGGTCCGTTTCCGCAAATCCTGAAATTCACGAAAACAGGTCCGATAATCGATCTGCTCTTCAAAAAAATCGACCATAATAAGAGCACTTTTACTGTCAAGCGAGATGAGTGATGGATAACAGGCTGGATTGCCATATACGTTGAGCCGCAACTTATGCAATGCTTCCTCGGTCTGCGGAACACGCGGCCACATAACCGGCTCTGAGATATACCCGCGACTGGTCAACTGCATGTTTCTGATCTTGTTTTCTGCAATCGAAAGAATCTTGTATCGGTCAACAGCATGAAACTTTCTTAACTCGTCATTGATGAACTTCACCTTTCCGAGCGTGTCCGGGTTAAAGACATCCTTGTAAGCGCCACCCTTCTTTGGATCTTTGACCTGCACCATGACCAGCACCTGGTTTGAACCCCCGAAAACATTCCGGATATCGTTATGGACAGTAATATAGGGATGCCCTTGGGGGAGCAGATCAGAATAAATGGTTTTCACACTCAGTTTGCTCGCATAGTAGCCGAAGAATAACGTCAGCACGATGATACATCCAAGAATGCCATGACGCTGTGCGAGAATATGGCGTGCAATGCGGTCCATTATAACCCCAATCTCTGTGATCGAAACTATTCAATAATCCTCTTTTCAAGCCCTTCAGGCATGCTAAAGCCTTCAAACAAATAGGACATGCCGGAACAGAAATTCCACGATTCTCCTCCGTCGGTTGTTTTGACGATCAGCCCTGATGATCCCACAATCCATCCTGTTCGGTCATTGCTGAAATCCACATCTGCAAAAAGCACCTTTGTGGTAATCGCTTCTTCCATACGTTGCCACCCCTCTCCGCCATCACGGGACAAAAGATAGGTTCCTTTATTGCCCACGCACCAGCTTCGCCCCCCCTTAATACAAATAGTATAAAGCGGCTCGCCCCGTTGGGTCGGCACGAGCTCCCACGTCGCACCGCCATCGCGGGTCCGCATGATGGTTGAATCCATACCGCAAATCCAACCGTTCTGTGCATCGGTGAAAGAGAGCCCAAAGAGCGTTGGACGTGGCCGATCGTACTCATCTTCAAGGTTGTCACGTTTAAAAAACTCCGGCATCTGTTGATTCCAAGTGCGCCCACCGTCGGTTGTATGAAGAATAAGGCCTGCTTCGCCCACTATCCAACCGGTCATGCGATCGACAAAACAAACGCGGTTATAGAGGAGATCACTTTGTTCACCAAGCGTCTGCCATGTTTTACCGCCGTCTTGCGTATAAAGGATAGTTGCGAATTCGCCGACCACCCAGCCGTACTGAGTATCGACAAATGACAAGGAGAGGAGATGGCGCATGACCCCTGTGTCATATCGAATCCAGGTTGTACCACCATCGGTTGTTGCCAGCAGCGTGCCCTGCCCCCCGACAATCCAACCGGTTTTGGTATCAATAAATTGGATATCACAGAGCATCACATCGACACCCGAACGCTGCTCCCTCCATGTCGTTCCACCATCAGAAGAATGAAAAATTACGCCATAATCACCGGCAATCCAGACATGGTTTTCATCCGGTGCGGAGACGGCGGTAATGTTTTCGCTGGTCACCATTTTAATATCGGGGATTTTCATCTTTTGGCGCGCTTTGCTACATCCTGTTGCGGAACAACTGAACATTACAAAGAATAAGATCGCCCATCGGTATGCCGCTGTAGTTATAAACGGTTTTCTGGGAGAAAGGATCGGCAAAAACATTAATCCCCCTCTTCTATAATGGTTATTGCCTGTTCCGGACATGCATCATGGCAAGACATACACATATGGCAGATGTGCTTTGCTTCATCAATAACTGATGCCCGTTTTTTACCACCTCCGATGTCAACAAGAATCCAGAGTTCAAGACCGCATTGTTCAATGCATTTGCCGCAGCCGCGACATTTATTCGGATCCACACTATGCTTAACCATAAAAAGACCTCGTTTTAAAGAGATGCTTTCACCTGATCGACCATGTTCTTGAATTCTTCGTTCTCGTTATACAGTCGAACCATGGCATCAAAAAAAGGGAACGTTGCCATGAAATGAACCGCTGTGTTTGGATCCGTGCGATCACCCTTAATGAGGGTTCCCTTATCCCTAATTTCCATAAGATCAAAACTGTTATCGATCGCACCGCACACGTCGAGCGCTTTTATTTCCATCGCCGCATGGCAGTCAGGTAACATCCCCTGTTCAAGTGATACCACCCCATCTTTAATAATCAGTGTTACTTCGGCAACGTCCATCTTCATGCCGATTTTGTGGTCTTTGAAATCTGCCAGCATTTCTTTTGCCGTAGGATCGTTATTTGTAAACGCAATACCGTGTTTAAGGATATCGAGAAT